>NZ_JBVVQZ010000013.1:0-225794 GCF_055811635.1 Mesorhizobium sp. WSM4806
TTTAATTAAACGGCTACAACCTATATCAACCCGCTTAATATCGTCGGATGCTTCTTATTTTTAAACTTCACCGGGCCAAGAGGGGTGGGGATTGATACCAGCCGCGCCGGCTTTAACCATCTGTTCACCATAAGGTTCGATGCTGTTTTTCTCAGGCACCACTCCGCACGACGTTTTCGATCGCAGTTTGCTGCGCACTACAGGAGAAATGGCTTTGACGGTTGCCGACATCAACAGGCTGGAACAGGCCGCACGCGTTTCGATGAGCGGGTTTCAGGATATCGAAGCATCCGCAATGCGGTCGCCCCGTGATTCCCTGCCGATTCCCGGCCTCGCCGCAATCGGGCTAGCTGCAGTGGTCGTCCTGGCCGCCGCGTTCCAGTTGGTCTGATGCATTCGCGCAGAAGCAGGCCCCTCGGGCCTGAACCAAGGGTGTGCAGTGGTTTTGCGATAACAATTTTAAGCAAAGCGTCGGACGCAAAGCGGCCGGCGGCTCGTGCTTGCCTGATGTCGGCCTGTTCTCCATGGTCGCGCGGGCCTGTATCGCCGGAACTTTGGCGGATGTGGCCCGTTCTATGGCGGGAGGACCGTCGCCATGGAACATATCGCTGCCGTGCTGCTGGTCATCGGCTGTTCGAACACGATGACCGAGTGCCGCGAACTGCCCGTATCGGTGAGCGTTTTCGAAACCGCTCAGGAGTGCACCGCGGCGCGTCCGTTTGCCATGGGCGATGTGCAGGGTCAGGCTCCGCGCATCATTGCCAAATGCCTTTCCGTCGATCCGGCACTTGAGGATGACTACGACCGGATCGTCTGGAACGTACGCCCGGACGGCACCCTCGACGCTTCCGTGGAGATTTCCGACCTCGAGCTTGCCTCGAGCGGCGCGCGCCCCGAAAAAGATTCTCTTAGCCAACAATGAAATCGAGCAGGGCAAAACACTTTTTCGCGTGATAAATGACGGGCGGAGCTACAAGTGAGGACAAAGGCGAGGAGTGACCCTATGCGGAAGATGATTATTGCCATGGTTGCCGCAATCGCGGTCAGCGGTTGCAGCACCACCGAACAGGATGTCGGCGTCGGCGCCGGTGTCGGCGCTCTGGCCGGCGGCCTGATTGACGGCGGCAAGGGTGCGCTGGTGGGCGCAGCCATCGGTGCCGGTACCGGCCTGCTGGTGCGCAACCTGCGCAATGGCTATTGCCAGTACCGCGACAACCGTGGACGTCTGTTTACGGCGCGCTGCTGATCCGTTTCAAACGCAAGAGGCATTGGAAGCGGAGACCGGACGAGCCGGTCTCTGTTTACTTGGACGCTGTATTTTGGGACGCTGTATTTGGCACGCTGTATTTGGCACGCTGTATTTGGGGCGCTGCATTTGGGCGCCTTTGAAATCGGTCGGTTTGCGGCAGTGTTTCAGTCCGACAGCGGGATCCTGATTTCCACGCTTAGCCCGCTATCGTGAAAATCGCGATTGATCGTACCGCGCAATTCGCGCGTCACGTTCAGATCGATCAGCTTGGTGCCAAAACCTGTTTTGACCGGTGGTTCGAGCTTCTTCTTGCCGGCTTCGCGCCAATTGAGAACCAACGTTCGGTCGCTCCTGTGGCCTTCGACCGACCAGTCGACTTTGAGCGACCAGTCGCCGTTCCTGGTAATGGCCGAATTGCCGGTTTCGCCATATTTTAGCGCGTTCGTCGCCAGTTCGTGAAAGGTCAGGCCGAGCGCTTGCGTCGTCGTCTCGTCGAGCAACACCTCTGGCCCCGACAATATCCCGTCAGGAAGCTCCTTGCCGAACACCTGGCCAAGCTCGATGCGCAAGAGATCGCCAAGATCGGCCTTCTGCCAGCGCGAGCGCGTCAGCATGTCCTGAGAAGCCGCCATCGCTTGCAGCCGGGCCGAAAAAGAAGACGAGAACTCGTGGACGTCGGTGGCATGCGATGCCGTCTGGCGCGCGATCGCCAGCACCCGCGTGATCGAGTTCTTGATGCGGTGCTTCATCTCCTGCAGCATCAGGTCTTTTTCGAGCAGGCTCTTTTCCGTCGTCTCATGAAGCAGCGAGACCGCGTCATAGGCCCGCTCCTGATAGCGGGCCACCAGCGCGATGGTGCCCGCGAGCAGCAGCCCGAACAGGCCGAGCATCACCGGAATGGCGCGCGAGGACGGTTGCGAGAAGGCGCTTGTCGGCCTGAACAGGACGGTCCATGGACGTCCGGCGATGGTGAGTTCGCGAGAAACCAGCAACCTGTCTCCGAAGCCCGACGCCGGCGGCGTTTCCGACTGGAACAAAAGATGGTCGGCATCCACCTTGCCGTCATAGATTTCGATGTTGACCGGCAGCAGCGGCGTCCGGCTGAGCGCGGTCTGGAACAGGTCGCGGGCGCGGAACGCCGCACAAAGCAAGCCTGTTGTCGAGGATCTGGACGCATCGATGCCGTCCGCCGCGGTTTCGATGTTGAGCCGCACGAAGACCAGGAAGCCGGTGAAGGTCTGCGCAGCACCTGTTTCCTGGCCTAGCTGCACGCGCCCGCTCGCGTGCTGCTGGTTGTCGGCCATCGCCCTTTCGATCGCCTCGCGCCGCACCGGTTCGGTGAACATGTCGTAGCCGATGCCGGATTGATTGGAAGGGTCCAGCGGCTCGAACAGCGTGATGGGCGCACGCCATGGCAGCGTCGTCGTGGCCGGATAGATCGCATCGCTGACGCCATAGTCGTGCAGGATAGCACGCTCGACCGCTGCCTCGTCGCCGGCTCTCACCAGCCGGAGAAAGCCGATGCCGCGCAGGCCGGCGAAATTGTCGTTGATACCCAGCGCATCGAAGAACGCCTTGAACTCGCCCCGCGAAATGTCACCATTGCGAGCCTCGAACAGCGCATGTGTCGATCGCAGCAGTGACAGATGCAGGTCGATGCGGCTATCGATCCGGTTGAGGGCGTCGTCCGCCGTCGCCTCGAATTTGATGCGCGCCGCTTCCTGGGTGGCGAAATAGGCGAATCCCGCCATTGTCAGGCTGATCAGCGCGACGGCAATGAACGCGACGATCGGGAAGAACTTCTTCAAATTGCTGCTGCGACCCATGGTTTCCCATCTTATGGGCAAGTCCCCGTGGCAACACAATGGCGCGGCCAAACCATCATGACGGCTGGCATATCACATGACAGGTATTTGACGCTTCAGGCGGCGATCTTCAGCGCGCCTGGTCCCGGAATGGCGCCGGGCGGGCACTTGCCCAGAATGATCATGCCGAGCACCTCGTCCTGAGTCACGTCGCCGGTGCGCGCCGTTCCAACGACCCGGCCATTCTTTATGACGCAGACGCGGTCGGCAAGCTCGAACACATCGTGGATGTCATGGCTGATCAGGAAGATGCCGATGCCGTCGGCCTTGAGCTGCATGACCAGTTCGCCGACCTGCGCCGTTTCCTGCGGTCCCAGTGCCGCCGTCGGCTCATCCATGATCAGGATGCGGGCGTTGAACAGGATGGCGCGCGCGATCGCCACCGACTGCCGCTGGCCGCCCGAAAGCTTGACCACCGGCTCCTTGAAACGCTGGAAGCGGGGATTGAGCCTGCCCATCACCTTGCGCGCCTCGGCCTCCATGGCGCCATCGTCGAGCGTGCCCCAGCCGGTCATCAGCTCGCGGCCGAGGAACAGGTTGGCGGCGGCGTCGACATTGTCGGCGAGCGCCAGCGTCTGGTAGATCGTCTCGATGCCGTATTTCTTGGCGTCGCGCGGATTGGCGATCGAAGCCTCCTCGCCATTGACGAAGATTTGGCCCGAATCGCGCTTGTAGGCGCCGGACAGGATCTTGATCAGGGTCGACTTTCCCGCACCGTTGTGGCCGAGCAGCGCCACGACCTCGCCCGGGAAAAGGTCGATCGACGCATCGTCGACGGCGCGAATGCCGCCGAAGGCAATCGAGATGTTGCGCATGTCGATCAGTGGCGTGGGAGCAGTCGTGTCAGCCATGATCGTTCCTTTCCATGGTTTTGCCGAGCATGATGCTGGACCGAAACGGATGTCCACTTTTCGCTGATTCGGACCTTCGGCTCGGGATCATGCTCAGACCCGCTTGCGGTAGACGGTGTCGAGCCAGACGGCGACGACCAGCACGGCGCCGACGACGACGCTCTGAAGCGGCGAATCGATGCCGAGCAACACCATGCCGGACTGCAGCGACTGCATCAGAAGCGCGCCCAGCATGGCGCCGAGCACCGTGCCGGAGCCGCCGGCCAGCGACGTGCCGCCGATGACGGCTGCTGCGATGACCAAGAGTTCGTCCAGCGTGCCCAGCGCATTGGTCGCCGCATTGAGGCGGGCCGAAGCAATTGCCGCGCTGATCGCGGCCAGAACGCCCATGATCATGAACACTTTCATGGTCACCCAGCGCGTGTTGATGCCGGCGAGTTCCGCCGCTTCCGGGTTGCCGCCGATGGCAAAGACGTAGCGGCCGAAACGGGTGCGCCGGGTGATGAAGGTCATGACGATGCCGACTGCGACCGCGATCAGCACCGGTATGGCGATGCCATGGGCGAGGAACAGCCCGCCTTCGGGGATGGTGATGCCGTTCCGCTGGGCGTATTGGCGAACGATGCCGATCGGCCAGGGGTAGGAATTGGCGATCCAGACGGCGCCGAGGATGGCGGCGCAGGCGACAACACCAAGCAGGCTCTCCGCCCAGACCGGGCGCAACGGAAACTTGAAGCGCTTGCGCTGCGACCGGCCGTTGAGCAGCATCAAGGCGACGGCCACACAGGCGAGAATGCCGACGATCCAGCTCGCGGTCGCCCCGATCGAGCCACGCGGCCCGCCACCCATCAGCTGGAACGTGGCATCGAGCGGCGCGACGGTGCGCCCGCTCGTCATCAGCCACGCCATGCCGCGCCAGATCAGCAGGCCGCCCAGCGTCACGATGAAGGCCGGAACCTCGAGATAGGCGATGATGAAGCCCTGAAGCGCGCCGATCATGAGGCCGAGCGCCACGCCGGCAGCCAGTGCGATGACCCATATCCAGGGATTTCCAAGCTGGAATCCCATGACGCGGATGAGGAATTCTGCCTGCGCAACGCCCATCACCATGCCGATGACGCCTTCGACGGAGCCGACCGAAAGATCGATGTTGCGCATCACGATGACCAGCACCATGCCGGTCGCCATGATCGCGACCGAGGAAGTCTGCACCGACAGGTTCCAGAGATTGCGCGGCGTGAGGAACAGCCCGCCCGACAGGATGTGGATTCCAACCCAGATGATCAGCAGCGCGCCGACCATGCCGAGCATGCGTATGTCGAGCTCGGTCGCCTTGAGGAAGCGGCCGAAGGGGCTGAGCTCGGATTCACGCGCCCGATCAGCAACCGGCGTGTTGGAAGTCGTGTCGGTCATGATGTCCTCCCACCGTTGCCGTCTGCCGCGGATGCCGGAAGCAGCTTAGAAATTACCCGCGAGACGCGGAAAAACAACTCTTTTGAAAAAAACGCCGCGGCGTGAAGCCGCGGCGTTTCAGGTTTTTTTGGCGAAGGCGGATCAGTTGCAGACCGGGACGGTGCCCGCCGCCACGCCGGCGCAGACCTCTTCCTGCTTGATCCAGCCGGCGTCGATGACGACGTTGAGATTGTCCTTGGTGATGGCAACCGGCGTCAGGAACAGCGACTTGACGACATTGCCGCCCGGCGTGGTGAAATCCTTGACGCCGGCAATGTCTGTCATCGGCTTGCCGTCGGCCAGCTGCGAGGCGATCTCGGCGGCGTTCTTGCCGAGCTCGCGCGCGTCTTTCCACACCGATACGGTCTGTGTGCCGAGCGCGATACGGTTCAGCGCGGCATGGTCGCCGTCCTGGCCCGAAACCGGGACGGATCCGGCCAGGCCTTGCGCCGTCAGCGCCGCGACGACGCCACCGGCGGTGCCGTCATTGGCGGCAACCACCGCATCGACCTTGTTGTCGTTGGCGGTCAGGAACTGTTCCATGTTCTTCTGGGCGTTGGCGGGAAGCCAGCCGTCCGTATAAGCCTCGCCGACATTCTTGATCTTGCCGCTGTCGATGGCATCCTTGAGCACTTCCATGGAACCGGCGAACAGGAAATCGGCATTAGGGTCGGCGCCCGAGCCCTTGATGAAGACGTAATTGCCTTCCGGCGCCACCTTGAACACTTCGCGGGCCTGCATGCGGCCGACTTCCTGGTTGTCGAAGGTCAGATAGAAGACGTCCTTGTTCTCGATCAGCCGGTCATAGCCGACGACCGGAATGCCTTCGTCCAGCGCCTTCTGCACCGCCGGACCGATGGCCGAGGCATCCTGCGCAAGGATGATCAGCGCGTTGGCGCCCTGCGAGATCAGGCTTTCGACGTCGGTCAGCTGCTTGCCTGGATTGGACTGTGCGTCAGCGGAGATATATTTGTCGCCGTCGGCCTCGATCGCCGCCTTCATGGCGGCTTCGTCGGTCTTCCAACGCTCTTCCTGGAAGTTCGACCACGAAACGCCAATGACCTTGTCCTTGGCCTGCGCGGCCGACGCGAGCGTCAGCGACATGGCGACCCCCGCCAGAATGGCGGCTGCGAATCTCTTCATGATATTCCTCCCTGCGCCGCGTAGGGCGCGACCAACTGGCCCGAAGGCCGGCACAAAGGCTCTATTTTTTCGAGCCTCGAAAAAATACTGGTCCAACGCGGAAGCACTGTCAACACCAATTCTGATGGATTTTGACGTCCTGTCGGGCTTTTTTTCGAGGCTCGGAATAAATAATGACAGCCCCTTCTGCTTCTGCCAGTATTTGTCCGGCATACCGACGGCTTCCGATTCATGAGCGGCCGCGGCAATGAGGAGGAAAAAAAATGTCGGTGGGAATCCGTCATGACGATCTGCGCCGGCGCAACCGGGCGATGGTGATTTCGGCCGTGCGCCGGGCAGGCCAGCCGTCGCGGACCGAGATCGCCGCGACCACCGGCCTCAGCCATTCGACCATATCGGCGATCTCTGCCGACCTGATCCAGGAAGGCATCCTGGCCGAGAGCAAGGCGAGCGAGACGGTTTCGTTGAAACGCGGCCGGCCGCAGGTCGGCCTCAGCCTCAATCCGCAAGCCGCTGCGGTGTTGGCCGTCGTGTTGTCGCTGAATTTCCTGTCGGTCGCCGTCATCAATTATGCCGGGCAAGTGGTCGCCGAGGAACAGCGCCGGCTGGACACGCTGACCATGTCGCGTGACGCGCTGATCGACGAATGTGTCGCCATCGTCCGGCGCCGGCTCGAAGATCCCGACCTCGATGTCCAAAGCGTCGCCCGCATCGCGCTGGCGATCCAGGGCATCACCGATTCCCACGCGCGCGCCATGTTGTGGTCGCCGATCACGCCGCAGACGAACATCGCCTTCGCCGACATTCTGGAACGCGAGTTCGGCATCCCTGCCATCATGGAGAACGACTGCAACATGATGGCCGTGGCGCTGCGCTGGCGCCACCCGGATCGCTACCGCGACGATTTCATCGCCATCCTGCTCTCGCACGGCATCGGTATGGGGCTGGTGCTGAAGGGCGAGCTGTTCACCGGCACCCACTCCTCAGGCGGCGAATTCGGCCACATGATCCATCGGCCGGGCGGCGCGCTTTGCCGCTGCGGGCGGCGCGGCTGCGTCGAGGCTTATGCCGGCAACTACGCCATCTGGCGCAACGCAAGGCTGTTGAGCGAGAACGCCGAGCCGGTCGCCGATGTCAGCGACGCCGACATGCGGGCCTTGGCGGCCCGGGCGCGCGAGATGGACGGACCGGAGCGCGAAGCCTACCGCAAGGCCGGCGAGGCGCTCGGCTTCGGGCTCGGCAGCCTGTTTGCGCTGATCGATCCGGCGCCGGTGGCCATGGTCGGCGCCAGCGCTGCCGCCTTCGACCTGATCGAGCCGGCCCTGCGCGAGGCCATCGCCCAGACCGCCGGCGGCCAGCATTCGGGTTCGATTTCCTTCGACACCGAGCCGAACGAGCTGCCGCTGATCCGCGAAGGTTGCGCCATGCGGGCGCTAAGCTTCGTCGACCAGGAGATTTTCGCGCCGAGCATCCAGGCACGAGCCGGCTCGGTCGGAAAGAACGTGGCTTGAAGGATTCCCGGGTCGCGACTTGGGGTGTGTTGAGATTCAGGTCAGGCCGAGTCGAGAATGGTGGGTTCCGAGAACCGGAGCGGAGCGTACTTTTGGGTACGTGAGCCCGCGCATGACCCCGAAATCGAGATCGATTTCGGAAAGGTCGTGCGCAAAATCAAAGTTCTACAGCGTCCTTTGCGTGCCCAACAGGGCGCGCGGCGCTGTAGGTAAGCGCAGGAAGCCGCCGTTCGCAGGCCGGCATCACCTGAATATCAGCACATCCCTAGCTAGTCTTCCCTGATCGCATAGCCGGCGCCGCGGATGGTGCGGATGACATCGGGCATGCGACCATTGTTGACCGCCTTGCGCAACCGGCCGACATGGACGTCCACCGTGCGCTCGTCGATGTAGATCGTCTCGCCCCAGACATTGTCGAGCAACTGACTGCGCGAGAAGACCCGGCCCGGGTGGCGCATCATGAATTCGAGCAGCCGGAATTCGGTCGGCCCGAGCCGGATCTCGCTCTTCTTGCGATAGACCCGGTGCGATTCACGATCGAGCATGATGTCGCCGACCTTGAGCACGCTGGACAGCACTTCCGGCTTGGCGCGGCGCAGCAGCGCCTTGACCCTGGCCATGAATTCCGGTGTCGAGAACGGCTTGACCAGATAGTCGTCGGCTCCGGTCGAAAGGCCGCGCACCCGGTCGCTCTCCTCGCCGCGCGCGGTCAGCATGATGATCGGCAGCCGCTCGGTTTCGGGGCGCACCCGAAGGCGCCGGCAAAGCTCGATGCCGGAAACCGCCGGCACCATCCAGTCGAGCACCAAAAGATCGGGCACGTTTTCCTGCAGCCGGATTTCGGCCTCGTCGCCGCGCGTCACCACCTCGACCTGATAGCCTTCGGATTCAAGATTGTAACGGAGGAGGACGCCCAGCGGCTCTTCATCCTCCACCACCATGATGCGCGGCGCGATCATCGGCCGGTCACTCCTGTCATGTCGCCGGCGCCGACATCGTCGTTTCGTCGAGCTTCGGGCGATCCGCCGGCAATTGCTGCCCGGTCACGACAAAGTAGGCGTTTTCGGCGATGTTGGTGACGTGATCGCCGATACGCTCGAGATTCTTGGCGCAGAACAGAAGGTGCGTGCAGGCGGTGATGTTGCGCGGATCCTCCATCATGTAGGTCAGGAGCTCGCGAAAAACCGCCGTGTATTTCACGTCGATCTTCTGGTCGTCGGCGCGCAGTTCCTTCAACGCGCCGGCATCGCGCGACACATAGTGCTCGACCACGCCGCGCAGCTGCACAAGAACGAGGTCCGCCATCGCGTCGATACCGTGCGACAGATTACGCGGCGTCGCGCTCTGCCCGACTGCGCTGACCCGCTTGGCTATGTTCTTGGCCAGATCGCCGATGCGCTCGAGATCGCCCGCCATGCGGATTGCGCCAACCACGGCGCGCAGATCCTGCGCCATCGGCTGCCGCTTGGCGATCAGCGTGATGGCGCTGTCATCGAGTTCGCGCTGCCGCGCATCCATGATGGCGTCGTCCGAGACGACGCGCTGCGCCATCGCATTGTCCGACGCAAGCAACGCGCGGATCGAGGCCGCGACCATTGCGGCGGCGAGCTCGTCCATGTCGCGGATCAGCCGGTCGATGTGCTCCAGTTCCTCGTCGAAAGATGCGACGGTGTGTTCACCCATGGTGCTGTCCTCGTGTTCGAAATTCGCCGGACCGCTCAGCCGAACCGGCCGGTGATGTAGTCCTGGGTGCGCTTGTCGTCGGGGTTGGTGAACATCTTGTCGGTCGCGCCCTCCTCGACCAGATAGCCGAGATGGAACATCGCCGTGCGTTGCGACACGCGCGCCGCCTGCTGCATCGAATGGGTGACGATGACGATCGTATAGTTCTGGCGCAGTTCGTCGATCAGTTCCTCGACGCGGGCGGTGGCGATCGGATCGAGCGCCGAACAGGGCTCGTCCATCAGGATCACTTCCGGCGACACCGCGATGGCGCGCGCGATGCACAGGCGCTGCTGCTGTCCGCCGGACAGTCCGGTACCCGACTCGAGCAGGCGATCCTTGACCTCGTTGAACAGGCCGGCCTTCTTCAGGCTCGATTCGACGATGCCGTCCAACTCGGCCTTGCTCCTGGCCAGGCCGTGGATGCGCGGACCGTAGGCGACGTTTTCGTAGATCGACTTCGGAAACGGATTCGGCTTCTGGAATACCATGCCGACGCGAGCTCGCAGCTCGACGACATCGATTTTCGGATCGTAGACGTCCTCGCCGTCGAGCGTGATCTTGCCGCTCACCCGCGCGATATCGATGGTGTCGTTCATTCGGTTCAGGCAACGCAGGAACGTCGACTTGCCGCAGCCCGATGGCCCGATCAACGCTGTCACCTGATGCTCGCGGACATCGAGATCGACGTCGAACAGAGCTCGCTTCTCGCCGTAGTGAACAGAGACCTTTTCGCCCTTCATCTTGATCGAAGGGGCGTTGGTTGCGCTGCTCAGTTTCTGCTCGACGCCGGCTTCCGTCATGATGTTCATATCCTCTACTCCTTACCAGCGCCGCTCGAAGCGCCTGCGCAGTATCACCGCGATGGCGTTCATGATGACCAAAAACACCAGCAAAATCAAAATCGCCGCCGAAGTCTTCTGCTGGAACCCCGCTTCCGGGAAATCCGCCCACATGAAAATCTGCACCGGCAGGATCGTCGCGGGATCGGTGAAGCCGCCGGGAATGTCGACGATGAAGGCGACCATGCCGATCATCAGCAACGGCGCGGTTTCGCCGAGCGCATGCGCCATTCCGAGGATGGTGCCGGTCATGATGCCCGGAATCGCCAGTGGCAGGACGTGATGGAATACGGTCTGGACCTTGGACGCTCCGATGCCAAGCGCCGCCTCGCGGATCGAAGGCGGCACGGCGCGCAGCGAAGCGCGCGAGGCGATAATGATGATCGGCAGGGTCATCAGCGCCAGCACCATGCCGCCGACCACCGGGGCTGAGCGCGGCATGCCGAAGAAATTCAGGAATACGGCAAGTCCAAGCAGGCCGAAGACGATCGAAGGCACCGCCGCCAGATTGTTGATATTCACTTCGATCATCGTCGTCAGCCGGTTCTTGGGCGCAAATTCCTCAAGATAGATCGCCGCTGAAACGCCGATCGGGAAGGCGATTGCGAGGGTTACGATCATGGTCAGGAACGATCCGACGACCGCGCCCCAGACACCAGCCAATTCCGGCTCGCGGCTTGCGCCGGTGAAGAAGAAGATCGAGTTGAACCGGCTTTCGATCAGGCCGGCGCTCTTCAGCGTGTCGAGCCAGACGATCACCTTGTCCGAAATCTTTCGCGATGCTTCCGGCGTCTCGATGACGCGCAGGAATGCCTGGCCGCTCGCGGCGGGCGCCGTGCTGTCCAGCGCCTCGATCACCGTGCCTTTTGCGATCACCGTGCCGTTGGCCGCAGACGACAGCGAGGTCAGCTTGACCGTGCCGCCATTGAACGCGACCAGCAGCGACGACGCGCCGCTCGTCAGCGTAAACATGCCGTTTTCGCCCTCGGTCGCACCATGGCCGCGCGCCAGCGCCAGCATGGCATCGTCGCCGAAGGTCAGATCGATGTCGCCGCTGGTTTCCGAAGGCGTGACGCTTGTCGAAATCGCTTCGTCCGAACCGACGTCGGCAAGCAAACCCTTGAGATAGAGGTCGGCAAAATCGTCAACTGGAACCGCATAGTCCACCGTTCCTCCGAGCATCCCCGGATCAGCCGCAATATCCTTGCGCAGGAACACGCCTGTGCCGGTGGAAATCAGCCCGCGCAGCAGGCGCTTGTCCTGGCGGCTCTTCACATCCGGAAATTTTGCCGTAAGCGCTTCCTGAGCGATGGCGTCGTAGTTCACTTCGTCGAGTTTCGCCGGGTCGACCTTGGCCGCTGAAAGATCGATCGGCAGCGTCACATAGTTCTGCCGCAGCGCCGGAATCGCCTGCGTGACGATCGTCGACAGGAGCAGCACAAGGAACAAGCCGGCCAACGCGACAGCTGCGGCGCCGAGCCATTTGAACCATTTTTCCGTGCGGTAGCGGCCCTTCAGCCGCGCCTTCGCGGCATCGTCGGTATGAACGCTGACCGGCCGTCCGACGGCGCCGAATGACGAGATCGCATCAGTCATATTGCTCTCGGTATTTCTGGACGACGCGCAAAGCGACGATGTTGAGGGTAAGCGTGATGCAGAACAGCACCAGGCCGAGTGCGAAGGCTGCAAGCGTCTTGGCGCTGTCGAACTCCTGGTCGCCCACAAGCAGTGTCACGATCTGCACGGTCACGGTGGTGACCGCTTCGAGCGGATTTGCCGTGAGGTTTGCCGCCAGCCCCGCCGCCATGACTACGATCATCGTTTCGCCGATTGCGCGGCTGACGGCAAGCAGCATTGCCGAAACGATGCCCGGAAGGGCAGCGGGAAGGACCACCTTGCGGATGGTTTCCGACTTGGTCGCGCCGAGGCCCGCGGAACCGTCTCTCAGGGATTGCGGAACGGCGTTGATCACATCGTCGGAAAGCGAGGAAACGAAGGGAATGATCATGATACCCATGACCACGCCTGCGGCGAGCGCGGATTCAGACGCGACGTTGAGGCCCAGGCTTTCGCCGATACCGCGGAAGTAGGGCGCAACCGTCAGCGCGGCGAAGAAGCCGTAGACGACGGTCGGAATGCCGGCGAGGATTTCCAGAACCGGCTTTGCGACCGCGCGGACGCTTTTGGAGGCGTAATCCGAAAGGTAGATCGCAGCCATCAGCCCGATAGGCGCAGCCACCAGCATGGCGATGAAGGTGATGAGCAACGTGCCGGCAAAGAGCGGCACCATGCCAAAAATGTCCTCGTTGACCGCCCCGGCCTCCGCTCCCGCGCCGGTGAAGGCGCTCTGCGGCGACCAATGCGTGCCGAACAGGAACTTGTAGAACGGCACCTGTTGGAAGAACCGCAGCGACTCGAAGATCAGCGACAGGACGATGCCGATCGTCGTCAGGATCGCGACCACCGAACAGGCGATCAAGAATGCGCGAAGAACGCGCTCGACCACGTGGCGCGCCCGGTAGGCCTGTGCGATGCGTGAATAGGCCCAGTAAAATCCGGACGCGGAAAGCACGAGCGCGACGGTCCAGATGATCCAGGTGCTGGTCGCATGGACCGATTTGTAGAGCGCGGCGGCCGCCTCTTTCGTTGGATCGGCAAAGCCGACAAGCCCGCCAAAGGCCATCGCGCGAGCGTCGCGGATGAAAGCTTCGACCTGCGGGACGCCCATTCCCGACAACTCGGAGGAGAAGCGGTCGGTAACGATCGACGATTCAATTCCTGGCGTCACCAGCGACCACAACACGATCGCAAGCAGCGCGGGACCGGCAGCAAAAAGCGCCAGAAACATGCCATGCTGGCCAGGCAGCGAATGCAGTCGCGCGACGTTGCCATTGACGCTGGCAATGGCGCGGGTCCGGCCGAGCCAATAGGCAGCAGCGGCCAGAACCACCAGAAGAACAACGAGATAACCGACCATGATTCGGGACGTCCCCTCGACCGCCGGTCATTCACCGGCTCAAAGCACGGGACCTATGGTCCCGCGCTTTGTGCTTTAGGATATGAGGGGTCAGAGCGGTACGCTCGGACCCCCGAACATCAGGAGCCCATGCCCTTCAGGGCCTTGGCGTTTTCGGCCGACTTGGCGCGCTCGGCGTCCGGCAGCGGGATCAGGCCCTTGTCGGCCAGATAACCATCAGGACCCCATGCAGCCTCCGAGGTGTACTCGGCGATGAACTCCTGCATGCCGGGGATGACGCCGACATGCTCTTTTTTGGCATAGACAAAGAGCGAGCGGGAAACGCCGTAATCGCCGGATGCGATGTTCTCGAAAGTCGGCTCGACGCCATCGACCTTGTGGCCCTGCAGCTTGTCGGCGTTCTGGTCAAGGAACGAGAAGCCAAAGACGCCGAAGGCATTGGGGTTGGCTTCCAGCTTCTGGACGATCAGATTGTCGTTTTCGCCGGCCTCGACAAAAGCGCCGTCTTCGCGGATCTCGCCGCAGCCCTTTTCATTAGCCGCCTTCACTTCTTCCTGGCAGGCCGCATCCATGACGAGCTCGACGAATGCATCGCGCGTGCCGGAAGTCGGCGGCGGGCCAAGCACCTCGATCTTTGTCGCGGGAAGCGATGCATCGACATCCGACCAGTTCTTGTAGGGGTTGGGGACGACCTTGCCGTCAACAGCGACGTTCTTGGCGAGCGCCTTGAAAACCTGTTCCTTGGTCAGATCGACGACAGTCCCTGCCTTCGAGTTGGCCAGTACGATGCCGTCGAAGCCCACCTTGATCTCGACCGGCGTCACGCCGTTTGCCTTGCAGGTTTTAAGCTCGCTATCCTTGATGGCGCGCGAGGCATTGGTGAAGTCGGCGGTATTTTCGCCGACGCCCTGGCAAAACAGCTTCATGCCGCCGCCGGTGCCAGTCGACTCGACAACCGGGGTCTTGATCTTTCCGCTCTGGCCGAGCTTTTCAGCGACAGCCGTCGTGAAGGGGAACACTGTGGACGAACCAACGATTTGAATCTGGTCGCGCGCGGCGGCATAACCAGCCGACGCGGCGAGCGCAAGCGCCGCGGCCGACGCCGTAAGGAGGAATTTCTTCATGTGGCCTGCTCCTGTTCGGAAAAATGGTCTCTCGGCGCCATTCCTTCGGCGCCCGCTGAGGCCATAGCCCCCGATTATTACAGTCACATGACAGTTTGATGTCAGCCCGGTAACCGCCGCACAGCCCTGTCAAAAGGAAGGGCCGCGGGTCTCGCCGGTACAGCCGTGGTTTGCCGCTGGAATCAGCAGCTTGCGCGAATTGCGGCCGGCATTTGCCTGGACGGGCGAACAATTGGCGCCGAAAAAGAAAATCCGGGCGGGAGCGCGTTGCATGCGGCCAAGGAGGTCATGGCCGTGCCATCGCCGAAGCAGGTCCGTTGGGGTAAATCTGACCCTGCTTCTTGCCGGCGGTCGCTGCTCCCGCCCGTAACTGGAGGAGCGGAACTCGAATGCGCTTATTGTTCCAACCGGACGCATGCTTTGGTATGGTGCGATCGCACCATAGTCTTGTCGCAACGCGTCGCCGAATCGGCTGGACCCGACAGGCTGACGTGGCTATCCCGCGCGTGGATTTCCCGTCCGCGGACCTTTTCGAGCAAGACGCCGCCTGGGGCTAATGGGCTTAGGGCTGATGGGCTTGGGTAGGCAATCGTCCATGCCCGCCCCCAATCGCGCCAAAGTCGCGCCAGGGACG
Source organism: Mesorhizobium sp. WSM4806 (assembly GCF_055811635.1). Lineage (NCBI taxonomy): Bacteria > Pseudomonadati > Pseudomonadota > Alphaproteobacteria > Hyphomicrobiales > Phyllobacteriaceae > Mesorhizobium > Mesorhizobium sp. WSM4806. The sequence goes on from NZ_JBVVQZ010000013.1 coordinate 15,371, forward strand.
CTGCGGCACTTTGATTTTTGCGCATGATCCCCAGCGAAATCGATTCCGATTCTCCGGGTCATGCGCTAGCCTTGCCCGCAGTGTATTCCGACGGTTGTCGGTAGAACCGAAGCCGCGTTATAGATCCCGCAAGGATGTTGCTGATGTTGCGACGGATCCTGCCTTTTTTCGTGTGCCCGATGCTGCTGCTAGGGAGCGGCTGCTCGCGCAGCTACGACGGCACCGTCGTCATTCCAAGGCCGCTCGATGTCCGGCGGTTCTGGGACCGGCCGCAGCAGCAGGCGCAAGCCGAACAGCCGCAGTTGCTGCAGACCGATGTCTTTCCTGCGGCGCCCGAAACGCCGGAAACAGCGGCGGCCCGCAAAATCGACTCCTCCGTGGCGCCGAGAACGAAAATCGCCAGGATTGCCAAACAACCACCGACGCCGTCATCCGAGCCGGCGAAACCGCTCACCTGCAGGAACGTCAGCCAACCCGGAAAACGGGTCCGCATGGTCTGCGAATAGCCAGCCGGCATTCAAGCGCTAGCAGCTAAAAAGATGCGCCGCCTTGAAAACGTTGCTGCGCAGCTGCCGCAGCGGTTCGGTCAGACGCGCAGGCCGAGAGCATGAGCCGACCTGGTGGGTTTCGGGCTGCCTGATCGGCGTTACCGCCAGCCGCGTTGAACCTTATCCGGCCTTCGACGTTAAACAGCCATTGCAGCGCCGCGCGTCGCTTTGGACGCACAACACACGCTGTAGCGTTTTGATTTGGCGCATGGTCCTTTCCGAACCGAAGGCAGCGGAGCGGAGATCGATCCCGATCCCTGGGCGCTGGATGGTCAAAGGAGACCGAACACATGTCGATCCACTTCACTGTCTCGGACGTGACCAGAAATCTGTTTCACTTGCCCGGAAATCTGCTTCACTCGCCCAGAAGTCTGTTTCACTCGCTGAGAATGGACCATGAGCGCGCGCCGAGACCTCTCAGTCCTGAGCAAAGTCTTTTGCTGGAATGCTATCTGGCCGGTCAGATTCCGGAATCGGCCTGGAGCGACTACGTCTTCGAGACGCCGGAATTGGCACGCCATGTCAATGCGAGACGCGGGCAACACTGATATCTGGTGAACCGGTCCGATCTCTCAAGGTGACGCCAACAACGCTTGGCTGAATCGGCGGCCCGATCAGCGTGCCGTTGCGCTTGAAGCTGAGGGTGCCCCGACAATAGCCCTCGAGACAAAAAGGCCGGCACATGGCCGACCTTTCCTTCCACCTCGACCGCGCCAGTACATCCGTGGTCACGGGTTGGAGGTGAATTGCCGACCAGTAGATAGGGATTTGGTTAACGAATCCTTAACCGGCGGGAACTGCTCGTCGACGTGTCGTGGCCAATCTGCGTTGCGTCTTCGTGATCAGTGCAGAAAGTCGTCTTTAAATGCGGCACATATTATTAATCGTTGTACGCCAACGTGTTAGCGTATGAGGCATATCGAAGATGCATGTCGCGCAAAAGCATGCCCTCGGGCCTGACCCGAGGCTGCGCAGCGTTTTTGCGATAACGACATGCATAAAAACAAGAACTTAAGCGCGTCGCATTGGATCCGTTCAGCCGCAACGCGCTTTAGCCTATTCTGGAAGTCGACTTATGGCCGTGCTTGGCGCTCTCCCTCCTGGCGTTCGCTGTCGACCAATTCGCGAAGCAGATTGGGAAGGAGTGGTCGACTGCCTGTGCCGGGGGTTTCCGAAGCGTGACCGGAGTTACTGGATACAGGCGCTGACCCGTTTGTCGCAGCGGCCTCCCGTCGCCGAGTTCCCACAATACGGCTTGGCCTTGGAGAAGGCCGATCGGATCGTCGGCGTTGTGCTGACCCTTTATACCCGTTATCCCGGGCAGGAAGGCGACGAAGTCCGCTGCAACCTTTCAAGCTGGTCCGTCGACGCAGAATTCCGTCCCTATGGCGCCAAATTGGTCACGACGATTCTCAAGCGAAGGGACGTGACCTACACCAATATTTCGCCGGCGCCCGCAACGTTGAAAGCCAACTGGGCGCTCGGCTTTCGGCCCTTCACCACCGGACAATTTGCCTTCTTGCCGGCTTTTAGTTTGGCGCAGCGGTCATGTCGCGTGCTTGAAGCTCGTCCCGATCTTGCGGAAATGGCGATGCTGTCCGACAGCGAGAGATACATACTCTCGGAACACTCAGCACTTGGCTGCCGGTCATTGATTTGCATTTGCGACGGAGCAGCGTTTCCTTTCGTATTGATGCCGCGCCGGATATTGCGCGGTCTTATCCCATCCTATCAGATCGTCTATTGCCGCTCTCTCGCGGATTTGAGCCGGTGCGCCGGTGCCATCGGGCGCTTTCTTTTGCGAAGCGGCATCCTGCTTTGCGTCGTCGACGCCAGGGAGCCGATTGGAGGTCTGTTCGGGTGGTACCGCGCCAACAGCGGGCTGAAATATTTTAGGGGTCCCAGACCACCCTCGCTTGGAGATCTGTCGTTCACCGAGCTTGTAATGTTCGGTCCCTGAACGACAAGCGCAGCATCAGTCATGCCGCACCGATTTGCGGCTGAAATGGCAAAAGCGAACCCCGCCTCTCGGGGCGAGGGTTCCTTTTTGAAAACGACGATCTGCTACTGAACAGGGGCTGTCTGAGCTGGCGGGGTTGCGGGTGCCGGCGTCGTCGTGTCGGCTGGAGGTGGCGGCAACTGGCCAGCGGTCGTCGCCTGCGTTCCTCCCGATTGAGTTTGGTCACACGCCGCCAGGGCAGCAAGCGCCAGGCCGAACGCGGCGAATAAGGGTAGTTTGCGGGTCATATATAGTCCTTCCATGGACGCCACCCGCGCTGGCCCCATCATCGGGATCGATGCCCGCAGGTCAACCGTCGCTCCTTCGTCGACGCTTCAAACATTCTTACGTCCGGTAAAAGGCGGCGGGCCCTCGGGCTCGGTTTAGATCGGCCTGGGCAAGCAAAACCGTGAGAGCGAAAGCCTCACGCGCCTGCCTGCGACTTCACATAGGCGATATAGCCGCGCACGTCGGCGGCCGGCTCGGCATAGGCCTTGCCGAGCTTCTTTTCGATCGCCGCCATATACTCCTTCGCCCATTGCGGCAGCGCGTAGTCGATGGCGGCCAGGAATTCGAGCGTCGCCGCCAGGCGGATGTCGGCGATCGACGGGTACTTGCCGCCGATGAACGGCTTGCCGTTCCTGAAGAAGCTGTGAAAGACCTCCAGCGGCTCGGCTATCGCTGCTATAGCGGCCTTCTGGGCTTCCGCCTTCTTGTCGGGATGAGCGTCGCTGTGGCCGACCTCGCCGGCATATTGCGGGAAATTCAGCGCAGGATAGGTGGCGCGCGCCACATAGGGGTAGAGCGTGCCGATCAGATAGAACATGGCGCTGTCGATCATCGCCCGCTTGGCCGGCGCCTTGGGATATAATTTCTCCAGCCCGTGCTTGTTGGCGAGATACTGCATGATGGCGCAGCTTTCCCACAACACGCCCCTGGGCAGGCCCTTGTCCTCGATCATCGGCGTCAGATGGGCCGGGTTTCGCGCCATATACTCGGGCGAGCGCGTGTGGCCCCATACGTCGGTCTCGGAATGGTCGAGCCCGGCCGCGCGCGCAAACACCCGTACGCTCATATTGTTGACGCTCGGCTTCAGCATGCTGAGCGTCAGCGCAGGCTTCTTTCCTGATTTCGCCTTGGTCTTCCGCGCGGATTTCGCGGACGCCTTACCTGCAGCTTTTGCGGCGGCTTTCGCTGCCAGCTCGGCGGAAGCGCCTGACGCCTTGGCCGCAGGCGTTGTCGCCTTGGCCGCAGGCTTTGTCGCCTTGGCAGCTGGTTTCGTAGCGGCCTTGGCGGCCGGCTTCTTCGCACTTTTCGTGGTCGTCTTTGCCATTGTGTTCCTCCCTTTTTTGGCCTGTCGTCAGTATGGATTTTTCGGCGCGCGGTCTTCCGATAAGGTCGCACGGGAGCGCTCGACCAGCGCCTGGATCGCGTCGGCGAGATGCACTTCGGCGATTGCGTAGTCGCCGCGCGCGACGCGAAGCTTGTGCGCCTGCATCAGCACGTCGGCATGGTTGAAGCCCGCCGGCGGCTCGAAACGGTAGGAAGCGAGCTCGATCAGCAGGCCGAGCGGATCCTCGAAATAGATCGAATCCATAAAACCGCGATCCTTGACGCCGCTGTGCTTGATGGCGCGCTCGTCGAGCCGGGCGACCGCCTGCAGGAAGGTGACCCGCGACACCGCAAACGCGATGTGATGGACGCAGCCCGGATCGGTCGGCGTGCGCCGTTTGACCGGCGTGCGGCTCTCGTCGGTGAAGATGGTGATCAGCCGGCCGTCGCCCGGATCGAAATAGAGGTGGCTTTCGCTGGCCTTGTCGAGGTTGGGCTGCTCGAAGATGAAAGGCATGCCAAGCACGCCTTCCCAGAAATCGATCGAGGTCTGGCGCCCGGCGCCGACCAGCGTGATGTGATGGACGCCTTGCGATTGCAGCTTCTGCATTGGCCGTCTCCCTGGCAGCCGGATGTCGTCGTCGTGTTCACCTCGCCCCGGTGCCGCTCGCAGTTGTGCTGCTTGTGCCTGGCACGAGGATTATCAGGAGATGCTAAATCAACCGGCGACGATGCGCCAGAAGCCAGGCCATAGGGACACTTGCATTGGAAGTCCCTGGGTAGCGCAAACGGTAGCTAAGCGCTGCGAGCCTTTCGGCCGCCCTCAAGCTCGATGATTCTTTGAGCCGCCTTCGCGATAAAGCCGGACCGGGTATAACCGGGCGCCTCGGCAAAGGCGTCAATTTGGCTTGGAACATCTTCAGCGAGCGTGATGTTGACGCGGACAGCTTTCTTGGCCTCGGTCTTCACCGCAACCAAGATTGCGACGCGGTCTCGATTATCGGCGTCGGCCATGACATCTTCCAAGCTGGAGGGTTCTGGAATGGCTTCGCCATCTTCCACAAGCCCTTCGATGTGAAGGGCAAGGGCCTCCTCAGCCATAGCACTAACGTCGTCCAGATCGGTGCCGGCGGTGACAACGCCGGGAAAATCAGGAAAGGCCACACCGAAGTCGCTGCCGGTATCCTTATGGATCAATCCGATATACTGCTTCATTGTATCTACCTCAGCTTTAGACCGGATTGACGTTCGATGCTCCGCAGGGTCCCAAAGGAATATCCCTTTTGGGAACCGTGACTCTACCGGCTTTCTTCTTGTGTTTGAATTGTGCATGGCTTGCGTCCAGCGCCTCCAGACCCTCAGGTCCGCCAACATTCGCGGCCGTACATGGTCGCTTATCGACAAACATTCGATGTACAGACCGCAAGCGAGCTAAGCGTTGAAATCCTTGGTACGCCCAAGGGGAATCGAACCCCTGTTCCCGCCGTGAGAGGGCGGTGTCCTGACCGCTAGACGATGGGCGCGTTCAAGAACCGGCGATATAGGCTGACGGCCGGGAAAAAGCAACTGGGCTTCTGGCAGTCAATGATGTCGGGGAAATATCCGTTGCAGACCTATCGTTTTGGCTCGATCAAGTCCCAGAGATTTCCATGGAGATCGGCGAAAACCGCCACAGTGCCATAGGGCTCAACGCGGGGCGCCTCACGGAATTCAACGCCCTTTGCGAGCATTGCCGCGTGGTCGCGGACAAAATCATCGGTCTCAAGGAACAGAAAGACGCGGCCGCCGGTCTGGTTGCCGATGCGGCTTGCTTGCATATCGTCCGACGCTTCGGCCAGCAGCAGCTGCGCGCCTTGTCCGTTCGCCGGCGCCACCGTGACCCAGCGCTTGCCGCCGCCGAGATCGACGTCCTCGGTGAGCAAAAAGCCGAGCTTGTCGACATACCAGGCGATCGCCTCATCGTAATTGGCGACGACAAGCGCGACGCTGGCGACGCGGCGATTTTCGGCGAAACCAGTCATTTCCTGCGGATCGAAAAGCGACCGATGATGCGGCGCTCGGTAATGTCGTAGACAAAAATGGCGCGGCTGCCGTCGGCAAGCTCCGCATCGATGGAGACGCGGTTGCCGGAAAGCGACTGGCTGATGACCTTGGCGCCGACCGGCAGCACGATGTCGCCGGTCAGCGGCTCGCCTGCCGGCACCCGGATGTCGCCGGCAAGGGATGGGGCTGCCGGTGGCGCGCTGCGCGTTTTGTAGACAAGGGCTGCAATCACCACCATAAGGGCGAGGAACAGCAGGCCGAGATTGATGGCGACGAAGCGGACGAGCTTCTTGCGCACCTTTTCGACTTCGGGGTCGAGCGGCTTTTGCTCGTCTTCATCGGCAGCAGCCATGGCAAACCATTCCGGAACGATTTTCGATGAGCGCTCATAACGAAGAGACCCCGATATTGATAGAGGATGGATTAATGGAGGGCGGATCGCCAGACGGGGGATCAGTCGTACTGGAAGCAGGCTCCGATGCGGCCGGCCAGCGGCTCGACCAATGGCTGGCGGGCAAGCTCGGCCCGGACATGTCGCGCAGCCGGGTGCAGATGCTGATCCGGCAGGGCGCCGTCAAGGTCGGCGGCCAGCCCGTCATCGAGACCAAACGCAAGATGGCGGCCGGTGAACGCGTATCGGTCGACATGCCGGAGCCGGAGCCGGCGCAGCCGCAAGGCGAGAACATCCCGCTCGACGTCCTCTATGAAGACAATGAATTGATCGTCATCGACAAGCCGCCGGGGCTTGTCGTCCATCCCGGCGCCGGCAACTGGACCGGCACGCTGGTCAACGCGCTGATCCACCATTGCGGCGACAGTCTTTCCGGCATCGGCGGTGTGCGGCGGCCGGGCATCGTCCACCGCCTGGACAAGGAGACCAGCGGCGTCATGGTCGTGGCCAAGACCGACCGCGCTCACAAATCATTGTCGGAGGCGTTTGCCGACCATGGCCTGACCGGCGATCTCAAACGCGCCTATCTGGCGCTGGTCTGGGGCATTCCGATGAGACCGACAGGCACGGTCGACGAGCCGCTTGGCCGCGCCGCCGACCGCGTGCGCCGTGCCGTGGTGCCACAGGGCCGCGACGATGCCCGCCACGCCGTCACCCATTTCACGGTGGTCGAGCGCTTTGGCGAGCAGCAAAAGGAGTTTGCCACGGCGAGCCTGGTCGAATGCCGGCTCGAGACCGGCCGCACCCATCAGATCCGCGTCCACATGGCTCATATCGGCCATCCGGTCGTCGGCGATCCGGATTACGGCCAGGCCTTTCGCACCAAGGCGAACCGGCTGCCCGAGCCGCTGAAAGGCCAGGTGAAGGCCTTTCCGCGACAGGCATTGCATGCCCGCCTCCTTGAATTTCGGCATCCGACTACCCATTTATCGATGAGGTTCGAGGCGCCGCCACCGAGCGACATGGAGGAACTCGTGGACGGCTTCCGCAGACTCTGAACCAGCTTCATCCATTCAAAACCAGATCGGCAAAAACCTGACCCGCGTTGTTCACTTTGGCGTGACACACTGTTTCGTGTTGAACCAAATGCTGTCCTTTCTGGTTTTGTTCCTGTATACATCCGCTGTCGCGAACGAGCCTTTTGGCGTTCGTGACATATGCCCGCCGCGTTAGGGGGCACCACTCCAAGAGAGAGGGGCGCTATCATGGCCCAGTCACTACCCAGTATCGTTTCCGGCGAAGGCGGCCTCAGCCGCTACCTGGAAGAAATCCGTCGCTTTCCGATGCTTCAGCCGCAGGAAGAGTACATGCTCGCCAAGCGTTACGCTGAGCATGAGGACACCACGGCTGCGCACAAGCTCGTCACCAGCCACCTTCGGCTCGTCGCCAAGATCGCCATGGGCTATCGCGGCTACGGCCTGCCGATCGGCGAAGTGATCTCGGAAGGCAATGTCGGCCTGATGCAGGCCGTCAAGAAATTCGAACCGGAGCGCGGCTTTCGGCTCGCCACCTACGCCATGTGGTGGATCAAGGCCTCGATCCAGGAATACATCCTGCGCTCGTGGAGCCTGGTCAAGATGGGCACCACCGCCAACCAGAAGCGCCTGTTCTTCAACCTGCGCAAGGTGAAGGGCAAGATCCAGGCGCTCGACGACGGCGACTTGAAGCCCGAGCAGATCGCCGAGATCGCCACCCGCCTCAACGTGTCGGAAGCGGAAGTGGTGTCGATGAACCGCCGCCTGTCGGGCGACGCCTCGCTCAACGCGCCGATCCGGGCAAGCGAAGGCGAGTCCGGTGAGTGGCAGGACTGGCTGGTCGATGACCACGAAAGTCAGGAAGAGGCGCTGATCGAGCAGGACGAGCTGGAAAACCGGCGCGGCATGCTGTCCGGCGCTCTTGCCGTGCTCAACGAGCGCGAGCGGCGCATCTTCGAGGCGCGCCGGCTGGCCGAGGAGCCGCTGACGCTGGAAGAGCTGTCGGCCGAGTTCGACATCAGCCGCGAGCGCGTGCGCCAGATCGAGGTGCGCGCCTTCGAGAAGGTGCAGGACGCGGTCAAGGCAGCAGCCAAGCGCCAGATGCAGGCGCTGCGCACCATCGAGGCGCAGCCGGCGGCGTAAAACCTCCGGCGGAAAAACAATAGCGGCGGCGTCAGGTAAACTGGCGCCGCCTTTTTATGGTCCACCGACTGCGGGGGAACTGTCCCTTGGTGTCGTATTCCAGCTAGGGTTGCCGGTTCCGCCGCGCCTTCGCGAACGCCCGATCCGTCGCCATAAACCGCTCAATCATCGGTGTGATGGCCGGCTCATAGCGGTATTATAGCAATTTTCCCCAAGCCCTGGAAACCGCAACGCTGCAAATTGTGGCGGCAATGTTCCGGCGCCGACACGGGCTTCCGTCGCGAAATTTCACGAGGCGGCGCTTTGCGGCAAGCTGGCGCGACAATGGGCCGTCGGGGCTGCGCTGGGCAGTTGAGCACGCCTGTTTGGAAACCAAAGGCAGTATGACGATGACGATTTCTCCGTTTCTCACCGCTCTCGGATCCGAAGGTCCCCCAGCCGACCGAGCGAAAGACATGAATCTGTATGGATGGCTAATTGGAAGCTGGGAAATGGACACGGTCCACTATCGCGATGACGGCACAATCCAGAAATGGGATGGAGAATGCCATTTTGGCTGGGTGCTCGAAGGCCGCGCGATTCAGGACGTCTGGATCAGGCCCAAGCGCCCTGCGCCATCCACGATGTATGGCACGACTTTGCGCATCTTCGATCCCGGGTTCGATGGCTGGCACATCATATGGAACGACCCGCTCAACCGAGATCACTCGCGCCAGATTGGGCGGGCCGAGGGTAAGGACATTGTCCAACTCGGCACTGACTCGCGCGGTCTGAAAACTCGATGGCGTTTCACCGAGATCACTGCCAACAGCTTCCATTGGATCGGCGAGGAAAGATCTTCCGAGAGCGACCGTTGGCAAATCACGTATGAACATTTAGTCCGCCGAACAAAACCCTGAAGCTAGACTGGCTGGCCTCTGCACTGCCCCTCATCCGGCTGCCGCCACCTTGTCCCCGTATAGTGTAGTGACGGGGAGAAGAGGCAATGAGGGGCGGCGCTGGCTTCCGGAATGCGAAGTTCAGTCTGCCAACGACCCCTCAAAGGCAATCGAGCGGAAATTTCAAATAGCGGCGGCCATTGGATTCCGGTTCCGGCAAGCGCCCGCCATTCATGTTGACCTGCAGCGCGTGCAGTATCAGCCTCGGCATCGGCAGCGTCCTGTCGCGCGCCTCGCGCAACGCTACGAAATCGGCCTCCGTCCTGCAGGCGGCAACATGGGTGTTCCCAAGTTTTTGTTCCGCGACCGTGCTCTCCCACAAGGGCTCGCGCCCCTCCGCCTGGTAGTCATGACCGACGAACAGACGTGTCTCGTCCGGCAGCGCGAGGATATTTTGGATCGAGCGCCAGAGTTGGGCGGCACTGCCGCCGGGAAAGTCCGCTCTCGCCGTGCCGCTGTCCGGCATGAACAGCGTATCGTGGATGAAAGCGGCGTCGCCGATCACATAGGTGATCGAGGCCAGAGTGTGGCCCGGCGAAAAAAGCACCTTTGCCGGGATGCCGCCGACCGAAAAGGTCTCGCCGTCGGCAAACAGCCTGTTCCACTGGGATCCGTCGGCAGGAAACCCCGGCCAGTTGTAGATTGCCTTCCACAGTTTCTGGACGTCGACGATCTTCTCGCCGATCGCCGTGGGCGCTCCTGTCTTCGTGCTGAGATAGTGTGCCGCCGAGAAATGGTCGGCATGCGGGTGGGTGTCGAGGATCCATTCGACAACCAGCCGTTGATCTCTAATGAAGTCGAGCAGGACGTCGGCATTTTTCGTGGCAGTGCTGCCGGATTTCTCGTCGAAATCCAGGACCGGATCGATGATTGCGCATCGCCGCGTCTGCGGGTCGGCAACGACATACTGGATGGACCCGCTCGGCTTGTCGTAAAAGCCTGCCACCTGCAGCTTGGCCGATGATGCGTCCAATCCCGGCTCCCTCAACTCCCACCCGGCAGGAATGGTTTTCCCTGCCGGGGTAAAAGAAGAGCATGGTCATTCGCCAGCGCCGCGCCGTCAAGCACCGCATGCTTCGCCGAGGCAAAAAAGCCGAAAATCCTTCCGTGCCGCCTTCTCAGGCGGAGGGCTGCTTGGTCTTGCGGAGATACGGCAGGATCGTCTCGAAGGCGCCGAAACGCTTGACCGCATCCTCGTTGGAAACGGCGGCGGTGATGATGACGTCCTCGCCCTGCTTCCAGTTCGCCGGCGTCGCCACCTGGTGCTTGGCGGTCAACTGTATGGAATCGATCGCACGCAGGATCTCATCGAAGTTACGGCCGGTCGTCATCGGATAGGTGAGAACCAGCTTGATCTTCTTGTCGGGGCCGATGACATAAACTGAACGCACCGTGGCGTTGTCGGCGGGCGTGCGGCCTTCCGAGGTTTCGCCGGCGCCCGCCGGCAGCATCTCGTAGAGCTTGGCGACCTTGAGGTTTTTGTCGCCGATCAACGGGTAGTTCACCGATTGGCCGGTCGCCTTCTTGATATCTTCCTGCCATTTGCCATGGCTCTCGACCGGATCGACGGAAATGCCGATGATCTTGACGTTGCGCTTCTTGAACTCGCCTTCCAGCCCGGCCATCGTGCCGAGCTCGGTCGTGCAGACCGGCGTGAAATTCTTCGGATGGCTGAAAAGCACCGCCCAGCCGTCACCGATCCATTCGTGGAAGTTGATCGTCCCTTGCGTGGTTTCGGCCGTGAAATCCGGCGCGGTGTCGTTGATACGAAGGCTCATGATGCGTCCCTACCCTGTGATTGCAGCCGGCATGGACCACCCACCGGCCCTGCTTCCGCCTTTTTACCACTGCGGCGTCATCCTTCATACGCCTGTTGCACCGGTACCGGGGCCGGCGACGAAAACTTTTTCGCGTTTTGTCGCAAACAGCAGCATTTCCCGCCCATTGATGCCGGCGCAATAGGGCGTTGGGCGCGACAGTAGGGGAAATCTAGGCCTTGTTCACCGCCAGAGTCGTCGCCAGATCTTCCATGCGCTGGGCGAGCGCGCCAAGCGCCTGGGTCAGTACGGAATCGTTCTTGTCGGCCTTGGTCAGCGCGTCGTCACGCGTCTTGCGCAGCGTCAGCACTTCGCTTTCCATGCCCTTGACGCGCTTTTGCAGTTCCGAAAGCTCGTCCATGACCATGATGCCGGCCATCACCGTCAGCCGCTGGTCGCCGATTTCGCCGAATGAGTCTTTCAGATGCGAGACATAGCGGTCGAAGCGCTCGGCAAGGTCGATCAGATGCTCTTCCTGGCCCTCGTCGCAAGCCATGCGATACTGCTTGCCATCGATGGAAACCGTGACTTGTGCCATTGGGCCAGCCCCTATCTATCCAACACGGCGCGGATGGTTTCCATGGCGGTCACCAGCCGACGCGACACTTCCTTGTTGGCGTCTTCCAGCCGTTCGGCGCGCGCTTCGGAATTGTCGAGTTCCTGCGCCAGCCGCGAGCGGTCGGCGTTCATGCGCTGCACCTCCGCCTCGGCTTCCGTATAGTCGCGCTCGTGCTCGAGCTTGGCCGCGACGGCGTTTTCCAGCCCCTCGATGGCCTTACCCAGCCTGGCGATGACTTCCTTGAGTGTCGTTTCCCCGGTCATGGCTTTCGTCCTGCGCCCTGCCCATCACCGAATCATCCACGTTCAGAACGCGTTATGTCTGAAACATTATGCGCCGTGTGAAGCCAACGTCAATAAAGCTCTCGCGACTGTCCCCTGCTAACGCTAATTTAGGCCACCAAAGCCCTCCTGGCGCCATCGCAAGACCGGCAAAAGCGCCGGTTTACTGACCAACAAGATTGGCAAATACGCGCCGGTTTGTTGACTAAAAAGCCGCGCCTGCTATGTGTCGCGCACCCCTTTCCAGGGCTCTTCCAAGGCCCCGACCCCCCACACTGGAGGAAGCATGACCTCGCGCGAACAACATGACCGGATGGCCAATGCGATCCGTTTTCTTTCCATGGACGCCGTCGAGAAGGCCCAGTCCGGCCACCCCGGCCTGCCCATGGGCTGCGCCGACATCGCCACGGTGCTGTTCACGCGTTTCCTGAAATACGATGCGAAGAACCCACATTGGCCCGATCGCGACCGCTTCATCCTGTCGGCCGGCCACGGTTCGATGCTGCTTTATTCGCTGCTTTATCTGACCGGCTACGAGGACATCACCCTCGACCAGATCAAGCATTTCCGCCAGGTGGGGTCGAGGACGGCAGGCCATCCCGAATATGGCCATGCCGCCGGCATCGAGACGACGACCGGCCCGCTCGGCCAGGGGCTTGCCAATTCGGTTGGTTTCGCGCTCGGCGAGCGCATCATGAATGCCGCGTTCGGCAACGACCTCGTCGACCACTACACCTATGTGCTGGCCGGTGACGGCTGCCTGATGGAGGGCGTTTCCCAGGAAGCCATCGCGCTTGCCGGACATCTCAAGCTGAACAAGCTGATCGTCTTTTGGGACAACAACAACATCTCGATCGACGGCCCGGTTTCGCTGGCCGACAACACCGATCAGGTCGCCCGCTTCCAGGCGTCCGGCTGGAACGCCAGCCACATCGACGGCCAGGATCCGGAAGCGATCGCCTATGCCATCGAGGCGGCGCGCCATTCCGACAAACCGACGATGATCGCCTGCAAGACGACGATCGGCTTCGGCGCGCCGACCAAGGCCGGCACCAACAAGGCACACGGTTCGCCGCTCGGCGCCGAGGAAATCGCCGGTGCGAGAAAATTCTTCGGTTGGGATTATCCGCCTTTCGAGCTTCCTGCCGATATCCTCGATGCCTGGCGCGACGCCGGCAAGACCGGCATCAAGGCACGCACCGACTGGGAAGGCCGCCTTGCCAGCGCCGACGCCCAATTGCGCAGCGAATTCGAGCGCCGCATCAGTGGCACGCTGCCGGCGAATTTCGACGCCGTCATCACCGACTACAAGAAGAAGCTCGCCGCGGACAAACCGAAGGTCGCCACCCGAAAATCGTCGGAAATGGCGCTCGAGGTCATCAACGGCGCCGTGCCGGAAACCATCGGCGGCTCGGCCGACCTGACCGGCTCCAACAACACCAAGACCAGCCAGACCAAGAACATCACCTCGGACGACTACGGCCAGCGCTACGTTCACTACGGCATCCGCGAGCACGGCATGGCCGCCGCGCTCAACGGACTGACGCTGCATGGCGGCCTCATCGCCTATGGCGGCACGTTCATGTGCTTTTCCGACTATGCCCGTCCGTCGATGCGGCTCGCCTCGCTGATGGGCATCCGCTCGATCTTCGTCATGACCCACGATTCCATCGGTCTCGGTGAAGACGGCCCGACCCATCAGCCGGTCGAGCATCTGGCCGCACTGCGCGCCATTCCGAACCACAATGTCTTCCGTCCGGCCGACGCGGTCGAGACCGCCGAATGCTGGCAGTTGGCCCTCGAGCAGGAAAAGACGCCTTCGACGCTGGCGCTGACCCGGCAGAACCTGGCGGCGGTGCGCAACGACTTCGTTGCGGAAAACCTTTGTCGCCAGGGCGCCTATGAGCTGGCCGCTGCCAGTGGCGATGCGGCGGTGACGATCTTCGCTTCGGGTTCCGAGGTCGAGATTGCGCTGGCGGCGCGCGAGGCATTGGAGAAGCACGGCCATCCGACCCGCGTCGTCTCTGTGCCCTGCTTCGAATTGTTCGACAAGCAAAGTGCTGATTACCGCAACAAGACGATCGGCAACGCGCCGATCAAGATCGCCATCGAAGCCGGCATCCGCCAGGGCTGGGATCATTTCATCGGCATCGACGGCATCTTCATCGGCATGACGGGCTTCGGCGCCTCTGGCACGATTGAACAGCTCTATCCGCATTTCGGCATCACCGCCGAAGCGACAGTGAAGGCGGCGGAAGCCCGCCTGCACGGCGAGTAAATATGTTGGTCTCCAGCGAAGCCGCACATGGCGGTTTCGCCGGCAGCCGCGACCTAATGGACTTAAATCCAACCCATCGACGGCTGGATTCTTTGCCAGCCCGCCGTTATGAAGCTGCGGACTTGATCTTCGGCCTCCAACTCCCAGGGAGAGAAAAATGACCGTCAGAGTTGCCATCAACGGATTCGGCCGCATCGGCCGCAACATCCTGCGCGCCATCCACGAATCCGGTCGCAAGGACATCGATGTCGTCGCCGTCAACGACCTCGGCCCGGTCGAGACCAATGCGCATCTGCTGCGCTACGACAGCGTGCATGGCCGCTTCCCGCATGAAGTGACGGTCGACGGTGACCAGATCACCGTCGGCAGCGAAAAATTCAAGGTCACCGCGATCAAGGACCCGACGCAGCTGCCGTGGAAGGAGCTCGGCATCGATATCGCGCTCGAATGCACCGGCATCTTCACCGCACGCGACAAGGCCGCCGCGCACCTCGCCGCCGGCGCCAAGCGCGTCCTCGTCTCGGCGCCGGCCGAGGGCGCCGACCTCACCGTCGTCTATGGCATCAACCATGACAAGCTGACCAAGGACCACATCGTCATCTCGAACGCCTCCTGCACCACCAACTGCCTGGCGCCGCTGGCAGCCGTGCTGCATGAGGCCGTGGGCATCGAGAAGGGCATGATGACGACGATCCACTCCTACACCGGCGACCAGCCGACATTGGACACCATGCACAAGGATCTCTACCGCGCCCGCGCCGCAGCGCTGTCGCAGATCCCGACCTCGACCGGCGCGGCCAAGGCGATCGGCCTGGTGCTGCCCGATCTGAAGGGCAAGCTCGACGGCATCTCCATCCGCGTGCCGACCCCGAACGTCTCGGTCGTCGATTTCAAGTTCATCGCCAAGCGTTCGACCACGGTGCAGGAAATCAACGAGGCGGTGATCGCCGCCTCCAACGGCAAGCTGAAGGGCGTTCTCGCCGTCACCCGTCATCCGAACGTGTCGATCGACTTCAACCACGACCCGCATTCCTCGATCATGGCGCTCGACCAGACCAAGGTCATGGACGGCAACTTCGTTTCGGTGCTGTCCTGGTACGATAATGAATGGGGTTTTTCCAACCGCATGGCCGACACCGCCGTCGCCTTCGGCAAGACCATCGCCTGACCGCAGAACCATCTTCTTGCGACGTGAAACGCCCGGCCTGTCCGGGCGTTTTCATGAGAGCGCGCAGCGCCCTTTTGAATGCGCAACGACGCTCTAAGGGTTTGTTTGGCAAGACCCGCGCCTTGAGCGCCAAAACACTCGAAAATCAGCGGCATAGGGCAAAAAACCACCCTCACGCCTTGCACCGGTCATGTCTTCGCCTCACTCTCCCGTAAAGCGAGAGGGACACGAATTCGAGGGGCAATTGGCGGATGGAGCATGCGATCTATCTCGTGACGTTGGTCGGCGCCGCTCTCGTCGTTGCCGCCGCGTTTTCGAGCCTGATCGCCTTCCGCTTCGGCGCCCCTCTCTTGCTGCTGTTTCTCTGCATTGGCCTGGCCACGGGAACCGACGGCCTCGGCATCCAGTTCGACAATGCGCGGCTGGCTTATTTTGCCGGCTCACTGGCGTTGGCGGTGATCCTGTTCGATTCCGGCTTCGGCACACCGCTCAACGCCCTGCGGCAGGCGGCCGGACCGGCGCTGTCGCTGGCGACCGTCGGCGTCCTTTTGACCACCGGCCTGTTCGGCGCGGTCGCCCATTATCTGCTCGATCTCAGCTGGCTGGAATCCTTCCTGCTCGGGGCCGCTGTCGCCTCGACCGACGCGGCAGCGGTGTTCTTCCTGTTGCGCGCCGGCGAGATCAATTTGCGCGAACGCGTGCGTTCCACGCTCGAGGTGGAATCCGGCACCAATGACCCGATCGCCATCTTCCTGACCATAAGCCTGGTCGAGATCATCGCCGCCAACGCCAGCCCCGAGGCCAGGGTGCTGGTTACCGACCTCGTCCTCGGCTTCCTTCTCAACATGGGGCTTGGCGCCGTCGTCGGCATTTTCGGCGGCCTCGCCATCGTTCGCCTCGTCGACCGGCTCAATCTCGACCACGGGCTGCTGCCGATCTTCGTGCTGACGCTGTCGCTGATGGTGTTCGCCGCCGCCGGCGCGATTGGCGGCTCCGGCTTTCTGGCGGTCTATCTCGCCGGCCTCATTGCCGGCAATTCCGACATCCGCGCCGTCACCATCCTCAAGCGCTTCCAGGACGGCATGTCGTGGCTGGCGCAGATCATCATGTTCCTGATCCTCGGCCTGTTCGCGACGCCCTCGCAATTTCCGGCGATCCTGCTGCCGGCGGTGCTGCTGGGTCTGTTCCTGATATTCGTGGCGCGGCCGATCGCCGTCTGGCTTTGCCTGATGCCGTTTCGTCTGCCGCGCCCGGAAGTCGCCTTCGTCTCATGGGTGGGTCTGCGTGGCGCCGTGTCGATCCTGCTCGCCATCACGCCGCTGCTTGGCGGTCTTGAGAATGGCCGCCTCATCTTCAACACCGCCTTCATCGTCGTGTTGGTATCGCTGGTCATCCAGGGATGGACTGTTGGACCGCTGGCGCGCCGCCTCGGCCTGATCGTGCCCGCCCGGCTGGGTCCGTTGGACAAGGTCGAGCTCGAATTGCCTGGCTCCGCCCATCACGAGCTGCTCGCCTACCGAGTAGCACCGGGCAGCCCGGTGGCGCGCGGCGAGCGCATTCCGCGCTGGGCGCGGCCGTCGCTGGTGCTGCGCGACGGCCGCTCGATGCGCTTCCAGGACATGGGCAGGCTCGCCGCCGGCGACCATGTCTACATCTTCGTGCCGGATCGCTATCCGGCCCTGCTCGACAAGCTGTTCGCCAGCCGCGCCGTGGTCGACCCCGAGGATGCCGACTTCTTCGGCGCCTTCGCCGTCGATCCGGCGCGCTCCGCCGCGGAACTGGAAGCAGCTTACGCGCCAGGCCTGACCGAGGAGGAACGCAAGCTGACGGTTGGCGACCTGGTGACGGAGCGGCTCGGTGGCCATGCCGAATATGCCGACCGCGTGCTGATTGGTCCGATCGAGCTGATCGTCCGCGATGTCGACGACAAGGGCAGGATCACCGGCCTCGGTCTTTCCCTGGAGCCGACCGCGCCGGTGGCACGGGTGCCGGTGTTCCTGAGTGCCGGCGAGATCGCCGACCGCATCGTTGGCTTTGTGCGCAATTGGCGCAAGCGGACCAAAAAGCCGGGTGCCGAGGCGCCGGCGGACGCGGAACCGGCTCCACAGCCAGTGGTGGAAAAAACAACCCGCGAGGGCTGACTGCCTGCGACCCGAGGCGTGGATCATATTTTCCGTGACTCCCATGCAGGTCTTGCATCGTCGTTGATGCGGGGTAAGGTCCCCGCGATTTTTCGCGAAAGGGAACAGCATGGCCGGCTTTAAGACACTGGACGACATCGGCAATATCGACGGCAAGCGCGTGCTGGTGCGCGTCGACCTCAACGTTCCCGTCGCCGACGGCAAGGTCACCGACGCCACCCGCATCGAGCGCATCGCGCCGACCATCGCCGAGCTTTCAGGCAAGGGCGCCAAGGTCATCCTGCTTGCCCATTTCGGCCGGCCCAAGGATGGACCTTCGCCCGAATTCTCGCTTGAGCCGATCGCCAGGGCGGCCGCGGAGGTGCTTGGCCGCCCTGTCGGCTTCGCGGCCGATTGCATCGGCGACAAGGCCGCGAGCGCCGTCGCCGCCATGAACAACGGCGACGTGCTGCTGCTCGAAAACACCCGCTTCTACAAGGCCGAGGAGAAGAACGACCCGGCCTTCACCGAAAAGCTCGCCGCCAATGGCGACATCTTCGTCAACGACGCCTTTTCCGCCGCCCACCGCGCCCATTCGTCGACGGAAGGGCTTGCGCACCTGCTGCCGGCCTTCGCCGGCCGTACCATGCAAGCCGAACTCGACGCGCTGGAAAAGGGCCTCGGCAATCCCGTCCGCCCTGTCGTAGCCATCGTCGGCGGCGCCAAGGTCTCGAGCAAGATCGACCTCCTGATGAATCTCGTGAAGAAGGTCGACGCGCTGGTCATCGGCGGCGGCATGGCCAACACCTTCCTCGCCGCGCGCGGCACCGCCGTCGGAAAATCGCTGTGCGAGCATGATCTCGCCAACACCGCCAAGCAGATCATGATCGAGGCGGCCGAAGCCGGCTGCGCCGTCATCCTGCCGGTCGACGGTGTCGTCGCCAGGGAATTCAAGGCGGGCGCCGCCAGCGAAACCGTCGCCATATCAGAGGTGCCGGCCGACGCCATGATCCTCGATGTCGGCGAAAAGACCGTGAAGACCGTTGCCGACTGGATCGACCGCGCCGCGACGCTGGTCTGGAACGGTCCGCTCGGCGCCTTCGAGATCGAGCCGTTCGACCGGGCGACGGTGGCGGCGGCCAGGCACGCCGCAGCCCGCACCAAGGCCGGCAAATTGATCTCGGTGGCAGGTGGCGGCGACACGGTGGCCGCCCTCAACCATGCCGGCGTCGCCGACGACTTCACCTATGTCTCGACCGCCGGCGGCGCCTTCCTGGAATGGATGGAGGGCAAGCCGTTGCCCGGTGTCGACGTGCTGAAGCGCTGAGGCCCTAGGCACCGGGCAACAGGCGAACAGGGGCGTTTGCGCGTTTCAATCGATTCGAGCTTTCCGCCTGGAATGGTTCGACTTGAACCTGCTTTGCTCTAGTGGTCTGCTAGCCCGGATTTTCACACTGTTTGGAACAACCGGTTCAGGAGGATGCACAATGAGCGAACGTCTCGAGGACATTGCCGCTGCGATGGTGGCCGACGGCAAGGGTCTTTTGGCCGCCGACGAGAGTTCCGGCACCATCAAGAAGCGCTTCGACGTCATCGGCGTCGAATCGACCGCCGACAGCCGCCGCGACTATCGCGAGATGATGTTCCGCGCCAGGGAGGCGATGACCAGATACATCTCCGGCGTCATCCTCTATGACGAGACCATTCGCCAGAAAGCCGCCGACGGCACGCCGCTGGTCGACATCATCAAGGCGACCGGCGCCATTCCAGGCATCAAGGTCGATGCCGGCGCCAAGCCTCTGGCCGGGTACTCCGGCGACACCATCACCGAAGGCCTCGACGGCCTGCGCGAGCGGCTCGCCGACTATTACAAGCTCGGCGCCCGTTTCGCCAAATGGCGTGCAGTGATCGACATCGACGTCGCCAGGGGCGTGCCCTCCGCCACGTCGATCGGCTCGAACGCGCATGCGCTCGCCCGCTATGCGGCGCTCTGCCAGGAGGCCGGCATCGTGCCGATCGTCGAGCCGGAGGTGCTGATGGACGGCGCCCACGACATCGGCACCTGCTACGAGATCAGCAAGGCAACGCTGACGAAACTCTACACCGAGCTCTACGCCGCCCGCGTCGTCCTTGAAGGCACCATTCTGAAGCCGAACATGGTTCTCGCCGGCAAAAGGTCCGGCAACACCAGCAGCCCCGAGGAAGTCGCCGAAAAGACCATAAAACTGTTCCGCGAGACGGTGCCGGCAGCGATTGGCGGCATCGCCTTTCTCTCCGGTGGGCAATCGGATGAGGAGGCGACCGCCAACCTCAACGCCATCAACGCCATCGGCCCGCATCCATGGAAGCTGACCTTCTCCTATGGCCGCGCCTTGCAGGCGGCGCCACAGAAGGCATGGAGCGGCAAGGCGGCCAACGTCGCCGCTGCCCAGGCAGCCTTCGCCCACCGCGCCCACATGAACCACCTGGCAGCGCTTGGCAAATGGCAGCCGGAATTGGAACAGGCCGCCTGACCGGTTTTTCTATCTTCATCCGAACCCGGGCCATGTGCCCGGGTCCCATCTGCTCCAAAATGCTCCAAAAAAATGCGGCGCCGTGTCGGCTTGCGTTGAGCCCGAACGTCCTTGGGGCTCAACGAGGAGCAGGCTGATGCCAAACAACAGGATCGTTTCACAGCAAGACTGGCTCCAGGCGCACAAGGCGCATCTGGCCCGTGAAAAGGAATTGACGCGTTTTCGCGACCGCATCGCTGCCGAACGGCGGCAATTGCCTTGGCTGAAGATGCGGAAGGACTATGTCTTCGAGACCGAACGGGGCCCGAAGAAACTGGCCGACCTGTTCGGAGGCGCGAGCCAGCTGATCGTCTACCACTTCATGTTCGGGCCGGGCGCCGACTACCGTTGCGAAGGCTGTTCCTTTCTTGCCGATCACATCGACGGCGCCAACCAGCACCTCAAGCACCATGATGTGTCGCTGATGGTGATCTCGCGGGCGCCGCTGGCCGAATTTCTGCCCTACAAACAGCGCATGGGCTGGAAATTCGACTGGGTGTCGTCCTACGCCTCGGACTTCAACTTCGACATGCAGGTTTCCTTCACCGACAAGCAGATCGCATCCGACACGACCTACAATTTCGAGCAGCGCCCGCTGAGATCGAAGGACCTTCCCGGCATCAGCGTGTTCTACAGGGATGAGAACGGCGACATCTTCCTGACCTTCATGTCGCGCTCCAGGGGCGGCGATCCGCTGATCGGCGCTTATCACTATCTCGACCTGACGCCGAAGGGCCGCAACGAGACCGGTCCCTACCACAGCCTGATGGACTGGGTGCGGCTGCACGACGAATATGCGGGCAGGCACGAAATGCAGGACGCCTGCTGCCATTGACGACGGACCGTCGACGCAAGGTCTTTCGCCTCTGGCCTGATATGCGCTAAGTGCTGCTTGCTATGGCCTTTGACGGACTTACCCATTAGCGGTTGGCCCCATTAACGGTGTGCGATGCAGCGCTTTCTTGCCCTCCTCACCTGGCTCGCCTTTCCGGTCTATGTCTGGCAGGGACTCGGCGTGCGCCGCCGCACCAGCCGCATGCTGCCGGCGCAAGGTCCGGTCATGCACGAGATTTCGGGCCAGGCGCCGGCGATCTCGCTGCTGATGCTTGGCGATTCTTCCGCCGCATCGGTCGGCATCGGCAATTCCGAATACGGGCTGGCCGCGCAACTGGCCGAGCTGATCTCAAAACGCACCGGCCGCGCGGTGCGCTGGCGGGCAGCCGGCTTCAACTCGGCGACCTCAGGCCAGATCCGCGATCATGTGCTGCCGAATCTGTCGGCCGATCCGTGGACGCATATCGTGCTCGCCATCGGCACCAACGACACCAAGAACTTCCACTCGGTGCCACGCTTCAAAAGCGATTTTGGCGGCCTGCTCTACGCACTACGCGCCAAATGGCCGGAGGCGCACGTGGTGTGGTCGCCGGTGCTGGAATTCACCCGCGCACCGGCAATGCCGCCGCTGCTCGGAAAAATCCTGGAGATCCGCGCCGCCGAGATGAACCGGATGGGCGAGCGCCTTTGCCTCGAACGCGGCGCTGTGGCGGCGCCGCGCCTGCCGATCACCGATGCCGAAGCCGGTTTTGCCTCCGATGGATTTCATGCCTCGGAAGCCGGCTACCGGGCCTGGGCGGAACATCTGGTCGATTTGGTGCTGGCCAACGAACCACGCCTCGCATAGCGGCCCGCCAGCCGCCAGCCCTAATGCATGTCGCGCAAAAGCATGCCCTCGGGCTTGAACCGAGGGTGTGCAGCGGTTCTGCGATAACGACATGCATAAAACAACAACCTAAAGTAAAGCGCGTCGCGTGAGGTCGGTCGAACGCGACGCGTTTTAGGTCCAATGGCCCAGCGCCGCTGTTATCGAAATTGCCGCCATCGCCAGCACCGCCAGCTTCCAAAAATCGCTGCGCCGCTTCAGCCCCGGCCAGCCGAGCGGCTTGATCAGCTGGATGACCATCATGGCAATCATAACGAGCGCGAGGAGTTTCGACATGCCGCTTCTGACTAGCGCATCGGCCTGCAAATCGAAATCGATTTTCGGAAAGCGCGATGCGTAGACTCGATGCTGCTGGAGCATCCTTGCGCCTCCAGACGGCGCGCGGCGCTCCGGCATCACGGTCGGCTGTCGAAGTGCTCCTTTCGCTGGCTCACGAGAGCACTATGCCAGCGGCTTGAGATTGGCCTCGATCGCAGCCCGTTTCGGTTCGAGGAACGGTGGCAAGGCCAGCCTTTCGCCCAGCGTTTCCAGCGGCTCGTCGGCCGTGAATCCCGGGCCGTCTGTCGCAATCTCGAATAGTATGCCGTTTGGCTCGCGGAAATAGAGCGAGCGGAAGTAGTATCGCTCGACCTCACCGCTTGACGGAAGGCGGAACTCGGCCAGCCGCGCCGTCCATTGATGCAAAATCTCCTGGTCCGGCGCCCTGAATGCCACGTGGTGGACCGCACCGGCGCCCTGCCGTGCCGGCGCAAGGCCCGGCTGCACGGCGACATGAAGCTCCGCCGCCGGGCCGCCTTCTCCCATCTCGAAGACGTAAACCTGGCCCTGACCATCCGGCGAGGCATAGTCCCGCGCCTTGCGCATGTTCATCACCCTGGTCAGCACGGTTTCAGTGTTGGTGATGTCGGGAACGCTGATGACGATAGGCCCGAGCCCGCGTATCTGGTGCTCGATTGGGACCGGGCTTTGCACCCAGGGGTGACTGTCGCCCTTGCCGCCATCGCTGACGAGACGTAGGCGCTGGCCTTCCGGGTCTTCAAAGTCCAACGACGGGTAGCCGCCGATATCGCCGGTCTCTCCCGTCGCGACGGTCTCGCCGGACAAGCGTTTCTTCCACCAGGCAAGGCTTTCAGGGCTGGCGACCCTCAGGCTGGTCCGCACGATGCTGTTGGTGCCGCGCCGCTCGCGTCCTACCGGCCAATCGAAGAAGGTAAGATCGGTGCCAGGCGTCGCCTCGGCGTCGGCATAGAAAAGGTGATAGGCCGACGTGTCGTCCTGATTGACCGTCTTCTTGACCAGTCGCAGGCCCAGGGTCCTGGTGTAGAAACGAAGGTTTCCGGGTGCATTGGCCGTGATTGCGGTCAGATGGTGAATTCCTGTCAGTTGCAGGCTCATTGTCATCTCCCTGATCTCTGGAAAATTTTTCTCCTTAGATATCAGAACCCCGGCCCTGTCGCTGCTGCGGATTCCGACGGTCCGTCGTTGGCAGATGAAAGACTTGATCCCGGCGACGAGAAAGCCTGCTTCACTCGGGCAAACGGATCAGAACCGGCAAAACCTGGCACGCTCACCAAAGACCGCTCAGCCTCCTGACAGACTGCTGTCAGGAGGGGTGTGCGATAGTGTCTCCATCGAAAGAGAGGAGACCAGCTATGAACGGTTTTACCATTCTGCGTAGCGTTCAGCACTATGTCGGCAAGATCCGGACGATGCGCAACGAGATCCGCACCCGGCGTTTCATGAACGGGTTGCCGCAGAGCATCCGCAAGGACATCGGTTGGCCGGATAATTATGAAGGCCGCCACGGCCGCGGCCATTGAGGCGATTTTTTGCGGCAGCGGTTGCATGCCAACGCCACGCGCCCAGATAAACAGGTCAGGCGGACCGAAAGACGGAGCAGCAAATGTCGGAACAGAAAACTATCGGCGTTCTTTTCATCGATCGCTTCGCCGACTGGGAATACGGGCTGCTGGCGGCTTCGGCGGTCGAATGGTTCGGCGCACGCGCGGTTTCGCTGGCGCCGAACGGCAAACCGGTGACTTCGGCCAGCGGCTTTATGCTGACGCCCGACCGCTCCACCGCGGTTGATGAAAACACCGATCTTGACGCCGTCGCGGTCATCGGCTCCGACCAGTGGGTCGATGCTCCGCCTGACGTCTCCGCACTGCTGACAGCGGTCGCAGCGCGCGGCGGTGTGGTCGGCGGCATCTGCGCGGGCACGCTGGCACTAGCGCGTGCCGGCCTGTTCGGCAACGCCAAACACACCAGCAATGGTCGTGACTGGATCAACGAAAAGGAACCGGGCTATCCGGGCGCCCAGAACTATCAGGACGTGCCCTATGCCGTCGCCGATGGTCGCATCGTGTCCGCGCCGGGTTCGGCTCCCGGCACCTTCGCTCTTGCCTATTTGAAGACGCTCTATCCCCAGAGAAGCAGCGATCTCGCTGAGATGCGCACGCTGTTCGCCAAGGAGTATGCAGAAGGGGAATATGCTGAAGCCTCCTGACAGTATGGTGTCAGGAGCGGCGTGCAATAATTCGAAAGTACCAGGAGACAGACATGGCCTTCATCCCTGCAAAAGCTTCGGGCTCTTCGTCTAGGTGACGCATGGTAAAGAGCTGGAACGACAGGCTGAACACGCCGGGCGTCAATGGCATCAAGCCGACGCCGCGCACTGTTGCCGACGTCGTCGAGGGCCAGCCGATGCTGGTGCCGACGGCACGGCAGGTCGATGATTTCATCCGCTCAATTCCAAAGGGCGTGGCCATGGATGTCCGCGCGTTGCGCACCACGCTCGCCATTGAGCACGGCGCCGAAGTGACATGTCCGGTCACCATCGGCTATCATCTGCGCACTGTCGCCGAGGCCGCCAACGAGGATCTGGAACGCGGCATGACGCTGAGCGACATCGCGCCGTTCTGGCGGGTGCTGGATGCAAAGACGCCGACAACAGGGAAGTTGTCCTTCGGCGCGGCATTCGTCGCCGCGCAGCGCAAGCGCGAAGGGCTTGAGCCATAATGCATCGCCCGAAAGTTGGAACCGGTTTGGGGACAACGACAGGCTAAAAACAACATCGAGGGACCGTACGATGCGCCGCGCCGACAGGCTCTTCCAGATCGTGCAGCATCTGCGCGGTGGCCGTCTGGTCACCGCCCAGAAGCTGGGCACGTGGCTCGAGGTTTCCGAGCGAACCATCTACCGCGACATCGCCGACCTGCAGTCGACGGGCGTGCCGATCGACGGCGAGGCCGGCGTCGGCTACATGATGAGGGAGGGTTTCGACCTTCCGCCGCTGATGTTCACGCGTGACGAGATCGTCGCGCTGGTCGCCGGCGCCCGCATGGTGCGCGCATTTGGCGGCGCTGCCATGGCGCGGGCCGCCGACGAGGCGCTGGTCAAGATCGGCGCCGTGCTGCCCGATGCCGAGAAGGACCGCATCGCCCGCACCGAGATCCACACGCCGATGTGGGTGGTGAGCGACGCCGCCCGCGAAGCAATCGACCTGATCGAGCGCGCGGTGGAAAAACGCCAGGTGCTGACCATCGACTACTCCGACGAAGCAGGCCGCAGCACCGTGCGCGACATCAGGCCATTGGGCCTGTGGTTCTGGGGCAAGGTGTGGACGCTGGTCGCCTGGTGCGAGATGCGCGACGACTTCCGCGCTTTCCGCATCGACCGCATTGCTTCAGTGGTCATAGCCGGCCGCGTCTTCAAGCCGGAGCGCGGCAAGCAGCTCGCCGATTTTTACCGTGCGGTGGAGCGCAGCGAGGACTACGGCATGGCGCCGGACCGGGCCGCGCGAACCTAGCCGCGGCGCTTCTTGCCTTCTCCCCTCGTGGGAGAAGGTGGCCGCGAAGCGGCCGGATGAGGGGTGTTCCAGGGAACGCCGACGCCTCATTTCTTCCAACACCCCTCTTCCGTCTCAGCGCTGCGCGCCGATCCACCTTCTCCCACAAGGGGAGAAGGAAGAGGCGCCTCAGCCCTCCTCGTCGTCCTTGTCCTCGTCCTTCGACTTCAGCGCCGAGAGCTTGGCGAAGACGGCGTTGGCGTCGAGTTCCGCATCCTCGTCCCTTGGCTTCTCCGGCGCCGGCACGAGGCGCTCGGTCAATGCCGCCGGCAGCAGCGTGTCGCCGGCCGGCTGTGCCTGTTCGCGGCCACGCGAGGCGCGGTTGACTTCCATGTCGAGGTCGATCTGCGAGGCGAGCCCCAGCGTCACCGGATCCA
This sequence comes from Mesorhizobium sp. WSM4806, assembly GCF_055811635.1. Lineage (NCBI taxonomy): Bacteria > Pseudomonadati > Pseudomonadota > Alphaproteobacteria > Hyphomicrobiales > Phyllobacteriaceae > Mesorhizobium > Mesorhizobium sp. WSM4806. The sequence goes on from NZ_JBVVQZ010000013.1 coordinate 41,518, forward strand.
TCGGCTGCAGGTTGGCTGAGTTCCAGTGCTTTCTGTCGCGGATCTGGTCGATCGTCGACTTGGTGGTGCCGACGAGGCGCGCGATCTGCGCGTCCTTCAACTCGGGATGGTTGCGCACCAGCCAGAGGATGGCGTTGGGCCGGTCCTGGCGCTTCGACAGCGGCGTGTAGCGCGGACCCTTGCGCTTGGATTCCGGCACCCGCACCTTGGGGTCTGACAGCTTCAGCCGATGGTTCGGATCCTTCTCGGCGCGTGCGATCTCGTCGCGGCTCAGCTGGCCGGTCATGATCGGGTCCATGCCCTTGATGCCTTGCGCCGATTCGCCGTCGGCGATCGCCTTGACCTCGAGCGGATGCAGTCCGCAGAACTGCGCGATCTGCTCGAAGGACAGCGCGGTGTTGTCGACCAGCCAGACGGCGGTCGCCTTGGGCATCAGCAGCGTATTGGCCATTGCAAATATCCTTCTCGTTCGCCCGCGTTCCCGCGCGGGCGGTGGTTTTAGAGCCACCAAAATGGGAAAATCGCGGTTTATATAGCCGCTCCGTTGCCGTTCCGCAACGTTTTTGGAAGGTAGTCGCGAGATGGGGGGAGATATCGAACCTGTCAAGGCAGCCTTATCGGCGTCAGCATCGCGCCTTCGGTGAGCCGCTCAGCGGCCGCGGCCGCTAGCCCGGCAACAAAACGTCCTTCTGTCGGCATTTGCCGACTGTTAGTGGGAACATGTTTCATCCACATTTCGCTTCGGTAGCGGCGAGCTGCTTTGGGAGGGCAAGCCGCCGCCGATGTGGGCTAATCGATGTTGGAAACCGGGCACGCTGTCGCGGCGGGGGTTGTTTCCGTTCGCCATTTCCTATGCGCTTCTGGCAATGCTGCCGGGCGCCAATTTTGCTGTCGTCGCGCAGGCCGGGCTAACTGCTTCGCGTGCCACAGCACTTTCGGCCGCCGCCGGCATTGCCCTAGGCGCGAGTTCGCTGGCGATGGTCGTCGCGACGGGCGCCGCCGCGCTGCCGCCGGGGGGCATTGCGCACCAGATAGCCGCCAGCCTTTACGGCGCAATGCTGGTCTTCATCGGCTGGAATTCGATGCGGCGGGCGCTGTCGATCACGATCGGCGCCGACGAGCCGAAGCCGCTTCCCATCGTTCGGTACTTCCGGCTGGGGTTTGTCACGGCGGCGGCAAATCCGGCCACCGCATTGTTTTTTGCATCCTCTGCGCTGAGCTTGAATACGCGCGGGCCAATCCAGATATCCGTGGTAGCGCTGGTTTTTGCCATTGCAATCGCCTGGTTTGGCCTTGTCGGCCTGGCTATTTCCCAGCCAGCCATGCGCGAATTCTACAACCGTTTCCGTAAGCACGTGGACATCGTGCTGGGAGGCGCCTTGATAGCGATTGGTTTTGCCGCGCTTGGCCATTGAAGCAACAAATAGGCGGTCTTCCACCGATTTGGCCGATCGTCATCTGCGATTGAGCGGTTCTGTGCTCTTGAGCAAGGCGACGAGTTGGCTTTGCTGACTTGTCCCGGTCTTGGCGAAAATCCGTTCGAGATAGGGCCGGCCGGTCTTCACGGTGATCTTCAAGTCGGATGCCGCATCTTTCAAGGGTCGTCCCTGCGAAAGCGCGGCGGCCAGACGAGCCTCGGAGGGCGTCAGGTCGAACAGGCCCGCGAGGAGGGTTGGTGAAGGCACGACGGAACTGGCGCTTACCGCCGTCGCCGCAACCAGGATGTCCGCGCCGGAGAAAATATCATGTGCGGCGCGGCGCAGCGGCAAAAGATGGATGACCAGAGCCGGCCGGCTTTCGTTCGCAGCAACAGGAATGGATCGGATCGCGAAATCGTTGCGGTTCTCGAGAATGGCCCGCTGGAAAAGCGCATTGGCGGAGGCATTGGCGATCGCCATGCCGCCATAGGCGGTTGGCAGAAACATCTCGGTCATTTCTTCCAGCAGGCTGTTGGCCGTCAGCACGCGTCCCGATGCAGCCATGACCGCGGCCGGCAGCCCGATGGTCTCGAGTGCCGAGACGGTCGCCCTGGCCTGTTCCAACCCCAATCGCGCCGAGACCATGCCGGCCCGCGCGAAATGCGGGCGAAGCTGGTCCAGCCGATCGACCGACGCCCGATCGTAGGTGCCATCCTTCATCCACCGTTGAAAGACGAAAGTGACGAGCTCGCCACTCGGCATGGCGACTGCCGAACAAACATGTGCGCCGATACCGGCCGCTCTCAGCTGTATCCGTACCGGATCACGTTCGACCTCTTCGGCTGTCAGGAAATCTTCGACCTGAACGAAGCTCGCCGGCTGCATGCTGCACATACGCTGAACGGCGTCAGAGAATTTCCAGCCGTCGCTGGCGACAAATTCATCAAACACGGATCGCAGCGAGTTGCCGTGAACCGGAGAAACGTCACTCAATCTGCCGCGAACCGGAGATTCGGCACTGAACAGGAAGATGGCGCCGGTGGCCGAACCTGAAAGACTGCCGGCAGCTTCGAGCGCATCCCCCCAAAGTTCCGGCACGAAAGCCGCCTCGTAGATCTTGTCCGTCAGATCGTCGAACATGGGCGCAAGCCTGTTTCAGAGTCAGCACGCTACTGGCCCGGATCAGCGCCCGCTGCCGCTGACCTAGTCCCGCGCGATCAAAATGCCCACGCTGAAACTGGAGTCAACCGCAGATTGCGGTCGAGTTGTATTCGGTTCTGGATAGTGGCCATCATAGCAGCCGCCGCTGTAGCCTCGGACTTAAAAACGACAAAACCCGCCAGACTGGGTCCAGCGGGCTCGGAACCGGCGGCGGGAAACCCGCCTGCCTCGGCTCTTGCTTGGCGGATCAAAGCGTCTTGCGGGCGATCCTCTCGATGTCACCACGGTTGATGCCGAGGTCGTTGAGCTCGCGGGCGTTCAGGCGGTTCAGTTCGCGCACGGTTTCATTGTACATGCGCCAGTTACGGAAAGCACGGATCGGGTTCATGGTAGTCCTCCATCGTTTCGATGCCGCTCAAATAGGCACCGCTGATGAAAAGTTGAACAGACGCTTTTGCATGGCGGCAATGCGTTTGTTGCATTGCGCAATTAAGGTTTTGTTCAGCTTGCTGCCGACCGTCAGCCGACATCGAGCATGATCTTGCCGATGTGATCGCCGTCCTCCATCCGCTCATGCGCCCGCCACGCTTCCCTGAGCGGAAAGATCATGTCCATGACCGGTGCTACCTTGCGGGTGCCGAGCAGCGGCCACACCTGCGCCTCCAGCGCTGCGGCGATCGCCGCCTTGAATTCGACGGTGCGCGGCCGCAGCATCGAGCCGGTGTGGGTGAGCCGCTTGGCCATCATCTTCGAGAAGTCGGTGCTTGCCACCGCCCCGCTCTGCGTGGCGATCTGGACGATGCGGCCTTCCACCGCCGCGGCCTCGTAGTTTCGCGCCACATAGTCGCGGCCGACCATGTCGAGGATGACGTTGGCGCCCTTGCCGCCGGTCGCGTCCTTGACCGCCGCGACGAAGTCCTCCTCGCGGTAGTTGATCGCCCGGTCGGCGCCGAGCTTCAGACAGGCGTCACACTTCTCCTGGCTGCCGGCAGTGGTAATGACATGGGCGCCGAAGGCCGAGGCGAGCTGGATCGCCGTGGTGCCGATCCCGGACGAGCCGCCATGCACGAGCAGCGTCTCGCCGCTCTTCAGGGCGCCGCGTTCGAAGACATTATGCCAGACGGTGAAGTAGTTTTCCGGTACCGCCGCCGCTTCGGTGTGGGTAAAGCCGGCGGGCAGCGGCAGCACGCTGCCGGCATGCACCTTGACGTATTCGGCATAGCCGCCGCCGGGCGTCAGCGCGCAGACCCGGTCGCCGACGCGCCAGCGCGATATCTCGTCGCCAAGAGCGGCAACTTCGCCTGACGCTTCGAGGCCCGGCAGGTCCGACGCACCAGGCGGCGGCGGGTAGACGCCCTTGCGTTGCTGCACATCCGGCCGGTTGATACCGGCGGCGCGCACCCGGATCAGGATTTCGCCAGGTCCGGGCACGGGCACGTCGCGCGTTTCCGGTTTCAGAACCCGCGGTCCGCCGGGTTCCGAGATCGCGATGGCCGTCATCTTCGCCGGAATCTTGTCCTGTCCACTCGCCATGAATTTTTCCCGTCTCGCTTCGCCAGTTTCTTGCCGACTTGCCGGTTTTATTGCCGACTGTTTGCATCCATGCCCCTGCCCTATGTATGCTCATTGCCAAATCAGGCAAATGGCCACTGCAGCGCCGGGCGTGCGATTGGACGCGCCAAGGACGCTGTAGCCGTTTAATTTTGACGCATGAGCGAGGAGCGACGATGGCGATCTTCGACGACGAACCCAAAAAGAAAGCGCGCCGGCATGAGATCGGGCAGGATCTGTCGCTGCTTTCCGTCGATGAACTGTCCGAGCGGATCGGCATCTTGCGCGACGAGATCGCCCGGCTCGAAGCCGAGCTCAAGACCAAGAGCACCACCAAATCAGCGGCCGAGGCGCTGTTTCGCCGCGGATAGTTTCCAGAGCCGAAGCGCCCGCCGCCGAAAAGCTCGAATGCGACTGTCTTCAGACCCTCCCCAAATTCCAGCCGGATCAGCTAAATGTTCGCAAGCTACCGACCGATCCTTTCGCTGCTTCGCGGCACCGCTTTCCTGCTGGCGGCAACCGGACTGCACGGGCTGTTGTTGCCGCTGCGCGGCCAGTTGGAGGGTTTCTCGACCGCATCGCTCGGCCTGATGGGCACGGCCTGGGCCGGCGGCTTCGTCACCGGCTGCTTCTTTGCGCCGCGCCTGGTGCGCCGCGCCGGTCACGTACGCGCTTTTGGCGCCTTTGCGGCATCGGGAGCCATCGTCGCACTGCTCACCGGCCTGATCATCGACGAATATATCTGGATCCTGCTGCGCGCCTTCACCGGCTTCACCATGGCCGGCGCCTTCATGATCATCGAAAGCTGGCTCAACGAGAAGTCCACCAACGAGAACCGCGGCGCCGTCTTCGGCCTTTACATGATGGTCACCTATGCCTCGATCATGGGCGGCCAGATGATCGTTGCCGGCGGTGATGTGAAGTCGGCCTCGCTGTTCATGATCACCGGTATCCTGTTCTGCCTGTCGCTCATTCCGACCGCAGTGTCGACGGCTTCGCATCCCAAGCCGCTGCAGGACGTCTCGCTCGACGTCAAGGGGCTCTATGTCAATTCGCCGGTGTCGGCGATCGCCTGCGTTCTGATCGGCGTCGCCAACGGCGCCTGGGGCACGCTTGGCGCCGTCTATGGCGCCCGCATCGGCATTTCCACGGCGGAGATCGCGCTGATGATGAGCCTGGTGGTCGTCGCCGGCGCCGCCATGCAACTTCCGGCCGGGCGTCTCTCCGACAAGACCGACCGCCGCTTCGTGCTGGCGGGCCTGGCCTTCGGCGCGGCGCTGTTCGCCATCGCGCTGTTCCTGTTCGAGCCGCGCTCCGGCGTCTTCGTCATCGTCTGCACCGCCGCCTACGGGGCCTTTGCCTACACGCTCTATTCGATCGCCGTGGCCCATGCCAACGATCACGCCCGGGCGGAGGATTTCGTCAAAGTGTCCGGCGGCCTGCTGCTGCTCTATGGTTTCGGCACGATGATCGGGCCGCTGCTGGCCGCCGGCCTGATGGGCTGGATGCGTCCGGAAAGCCTGTTCCTTGCAACGGCCCTCGCGCATCTTTGTCTGGCAGGCTATACGCTGCTGCGCATCAGCCGGCGCGCACCGGTGCCAATCGAAGACCGCGACGCCTTCAAGACGCAACCGGCCGAGCGTTCGATCACCCCGGAAGCCTTGCGGCTCGATCCGCGCAGAAAGCCTGAAACCAACGGTTGAGATTCGGAAAACTTTGCCTCACAAATAGGGCATGATGTTTTCCGACGCCTTCATGGCGATTGCCGACCCCAACCGGCGCTATCTCTTGGAAGAGCTTCGGCGCGGCCCGAAGACTGTCAACGAACTGGCCGCCGGGTTGCCGGTCTCGCGCCCGGCGGTTTCGCAGCATCTGAAAGTGCTGCTCGACGCCGGGCTGGTCAACGCCAAGCCGGAAGGGACAAGGCGCGTCTATACGGTCAGCAGTGCCGGCTTCCTGAAGCTCAACATCTGGCTCGACCAGTTCTGGGAAGCCGAGCAGCTTGGCTCGCTCGGAAGCTGAGCTGCGCCGTCGCATCTTTGCCAGTAGACAGGCATGGCGAAGCTCCTCTGGATCCAGGTGCTGGCGCTGAGCCGCACATCTCATTGAAACAATGTCAGACACCGGCCTAAGCGTTCCAGCTTGGACGTTTCTGAACGCGGTCGAGCCAATGATGGACATTGACGAGCGAGTCCGGGATGTCGGCTCCGAAGAAGGCGCCAAGCCACGCTGCGACGCCGGCGGTGATGTCGGCGACGGAGTACTGGTCGCCCGCGATGAACGGGCGGCCATCGGCGATCTCGCGGTCAAGCCACGCCCACTTTGCCGGAACGGCTTCGCGCTGGGTTTCGGCGAAAGCCGGGAACTGCACAAGCCGCTCCGCAAACATGGGATCGGAATGCAGCGCAATGCTGCCGATCGTTCCGAAGATCTCGATCTCGGCGCGGCGGTTCCACATCTCGACCTTGCCTTGGCTGACCGCGTCCGAGCCGAACAGTGCCGGCGTTGGATGAAGCGCCTCCAGATAGCGGCAGATGGCGATGCTTTCGGTGATCACCGTCCCGCCATCGAGCACGAGCACGGGAATCTGGCCGAGTGAGTTGAGCTCAAGGAATTGCGGGGTTTTGTGCTCGCCTTTTGTCAGATCGACATCAACCCGCGGAACGTCGATGCCTTTCTCAGCCATGAAGATGCGGACGCGGTAGGAATTCGGACCGATGCCGCAGTAGAGTTTCATCATATCCTCCCGATTCTGCTGGTCTTTGGCTCAGGCTGGGGCGCTCGCGCGCATTCCACCTGCAGGTTGTCGAGCATCTGGCTCCAGCCAGCCTGATGGTTTTTGGGCTGATCATGGCCGTCAAGAAAGGCGCCTTGCTCGGTCATCAGCAGCCGGCAGCCTGTGCCTTCTGGACTGAATTCAACCGTCAGCAGGCCGACAAACAATCGCTGGCCGCTGCTGGTCATGCCACCAGCCGAGACGATGCGCTGGTCGCGCACGATGTCGAGGTAGCGCGTCTCGTTCACATAACTCTCGCCACCCTTGGGTCCGAAACGGCTGAGCGCAATGCCGCCCACCTGGAACTCGAAGCATTCAATGCTGCTTTCCCAACCCTCGCCGGGCGAGCCCCAGCGCTGCAATGCGGCGGGATCGGACCAAGCGGCGAACACCCGCGCCGGCGAAGCGTCGTAGCTGCGTTCGAGCACTATGGTCGAATGGATGACGGAGCGTTCGCTCATGTTGGCCTCCTCAGTTTCCTTCGGTTTCGTCTTTGGTTTCCGCAAGAAAGCCGCCGAGCCGGTCGAGCCGCTGTTCCCAACCCAGGCGCCGTTCGTTGATCCAGTGTTCGGCGGTCCTCAGCGCCCTCGGCTCGAGCTGGCAGGTGCGCACCCGGCCGAGCTTTTCGGTGCGGACGAGACCGCTCGCCTCGAGCACGTTCAGGTGCTGGACGACCGCCGACAGCGACATCGCCAGCGGCTCGGCCAACTGGCTGACCGATGCGGGGCCGCACGACAGCCGCTCCACCATGTGCCGCCGCGCCGGGTCGGCGAGCGCCTGGAACATCAGGTCGAGCTGGGCGGTATCGTGCAGCATCGGGCTCAACCGTTGTTGTAGGGAAAGTTTCAAATAGGGCTGCGCTTCTTCGATCACTCGGGCGACAGACGGCCGCAGCAGCAGCCGGTCGTGGTAGCGCGACTGTTCATTGCCGGCAGATGTGAACGGCGTTCCGTTTTCATAGTGCGATCAGCGGCTTCCAGCAGAAGGAGGCGAGCGGATGGAGATGCATCGTCAAGGACACTGCTTTGCTCGTTCCCTTGGTGGTTCGCCGCTGCATGGTTTACGGAGCTAAACACTGAAGCGATTACTTAACTATTGCCAATGGTGTGTCAAGGTCCAGCTCCGCGCTTACTTGGCTTGGCTATGGGCGACGATGGCATCAACGATCGTGGCCCAATCGTCGGGATGGAGTTCGTGGCCGCCGCCTTCAATGCGGACAAGCCTCGCGCCGGCAACTGCTTCGGCCAGAGCGGCGCCATGCTCGACCGGAAAGATCGGATCCGCGGTGCCGTGGATGACGAGGAGCGGAACCTTCAAGTCGTGCAGGCGACCCTTGCAATCCTCGCCGCCCCGATCTTCACCGCTCTCAAGCATGAAATGATTGGTCGCGCTTAGAAAACCGCCGGACCGGTCGTAGTCCTGTTCGACGAAGGCCCTCGTCCGCTTCCCGTCGAATGGATGCGCGGTGCCGGCGATCGCGTGCGCGTCCTTGACGATGTAGTCGATCACCTGGGCTCGGTCCGACCAATCGACCTTGGCGCCTTCGGCCGAATGCTTCATATAGGCTTCGCTCGTCCCTGGCAGGTGCGAGGTGTCGATCCCGATTGGCGAAGTGCTGATCGCCGTTAGCGAGATGATCCGCGACGGATATTTCAACGCCACGAGTTGCGCGATCATGCCGCCCATCGACATGCCGACGACATGCGCTTTCGCGATGCCATGATTGTCAAGGACGCGAATGGCGTCGTCCACCATGTCGTCGAAAGTGTAAGGCGGTTCGCCCGGCGCATATTTGGTCGAACGGCCGGTATCGCGATTGTCATAGCGGATCACGAACAGGCCGTTGCCGGCCAGTTTCCGGCAGAACGCCTCAGGCCACCAAAGCATCGAAGCCATCGCGCCCATAATCAGCAGCATCGGCGGATGCGCGGGATCGCCAAACGTCTGCGACACGATTTCGGGTTCCGCTGCCTTGGTCATGGTCGCCGTCTCCTCTCTGCAAAACCGATTGCATTTCGCAATCAGTTGCACGATAATAAAACTGATATGATAATGCAACCAGTTTCTGTCGGAGATTCGCATGAGCATCGATCATCGTTCTGGGTGCCCGATCAACCTGTCGCTTGAAGTGTTCGGCGACCGGTGGAGCCTGATCATCCTCCGCGACATGATTTTCGGCGGCAAACGCCACTTTCGCGACTTGCTCAACGGGTCATTGGAACGCATCGCTTCCAACATCCTCGCCGATCGGCTGAAGCGACTGATGGAACTCGGCATGCTGACCAGGGCTGACGATCCCACCCACAAGCAGAAGGCGATCTACAGCCTGACCGAAATGGCGATAACGCTGGTGCCGATCCTGGCGCATCTCGGCGCCTGGGGTCGCGTCTGGCTGCCGGTCAGCGAGGAGCTCTCGATCCGCGCCGAGCTTCTGGAAAAGGGCGGCCCGCCGATGTGGGAAAAGTTCATGGACGAACTGCGCCACGAACATCTGGGCACGCCTTCCGACACGCCGCCGGATGCCACCGTGCGTGCGACGTTGCAGGCCGGATACGAGGCGGTTGTCGCCCGAAAGGCGGCGGGCGCCGGGTGCGATGCCGGCGCCTGACCAACTTATTTCCCCCATCGCAGGGTGGCTCTGCTATTAAAGCCGTTGAAAGCTATAATTTACGGGATTGGAAAAGCCCTTGGTTGAGAACTCTAAGGATACTGCCCGCGCGCGGGCCGATTTGCGTTTCAAGAAGCAGGAAGAGGCAGCCACGGTTCGTCAGAAGGCGATGGCGGAATATGTCGCCGAGAGCGATGCCCGCCAGATAAAGACCAACAAGCTGAGGGCGCTCCGCCTTGCCAAGGAAGCGGAAGACCTCGCCAATGCGCCGGCTGCTCCGGTGAAGAAGCCGACACGCGCCAAGAAAAAATAGCGGTCCGGCGTGTCGGGCGGGCCTGTCCTGCCGTCGGCAGGTGATGACAACGAGGCGGCTGCTTCACCGCCTTTTATGCATGTCGTTACAGCAAAACCGCTGCGCACCCTCGTTCAAGCCCGAGGCATGCTTTGCGCGACATGCATTAGCTCATGGTTATGTCGCGGCTGGCTGCTCGCATCGATACTGAGAAGCCGGCCAGGACATCGACCAGTGCGATGACCATCAAAATGAAGAAAACCGAGTGCGCCGCGCCCTTCACCAGCAGGAACTCGACCAGGAACGCCACGAAGACGAAGGTCGACAACAGGTGGTCCATGATCGAGGCGCTCGTCGTGCGCGTCGATTTCAAGATTTCGACGAAGAAGAGAAGCAGCCCGATCAGCACGATCAGATCGCCGAGCGTCATCGAGAACACTCCGCCCGACATCATGCGGATCGAGAACATTTGGATTGCCCAAGGATCGTCGCCGCCGCCGAATATTCCCAGAAGCCCAAGATTATAGAGGACGAAGGGTACGATCAGCAGCGGGATGGCACCGAACATCAGAAGGCTCCGGTTGGACAGCCTTCTCTAGTATGCGCTCGGCGTTCGCCGTCAAGAATTTTCGCATGCGACCGCGAACACGGACAAAGACCGTGCGAAATAACAGTACCAGCCGGTACGGCTGCATCCGGTACGGCTGCTGGCATATTTGACAACAATTCGAGGGGCGATCATCTGCGCAAAACGCAGAAAGACCGGCGCGATGGCCGGTCCTTCGATAGTCCCAAACCGTCGAAAGCGTTCTCAGCTTTCCTTCGGCTCCAAAACCTGGCGACCGCGATACATGCCGGTCTTCAGGTCGATATGGTGCGGGCGGCGCATCTCGCCGGAATTCTTGTCCTCGACATAGGTCGGGGCCTTCAGCGCATCGGCCGAGCGGCGCATGCCGCGCTTCGACGGGGAGGTTTTTCGTTTCGGTACGGCCATGGATATGCTCCACTACATGGTCAAAATGCCCCGGCTGCCCTCGTGAAAGGGCCGCGTCAGGGCCGGAATCTGAGAAAGTCGGGTGCCTATACACGCCCTGCGCCGTTTTGGCCAGCGCCGTCGCGAATTTTTTTAAGCTATCGCAGACAGCCGACATAGGCGCCGGACCGACCGGCGCGCCGCTCGATCAGCGAGGCCAGCCGTCTCAGCCCCGGCCCGGGCTTCGCCGGGTTGCGGGCGATCGGGTTCGGCAGGGTGACGGCAAGCAGCGCCGCCTGGCGACGCGACAATCGTTTTGCCGAAACCCCGAAATGATGCTGGGCGGCGGCCTCGATGCCATAGATGCCCGGCCCCCATTCGGCGATATTGAGATAGATTTCCATGATGCGCCGTTTCGACATCACCATGTCGACATAGACAGCCAGCGGCAGCTCGACGACTTTCCGGACCGAGCCCAACGGCCGCGACCACAGATAGAGGTTCTTGACGCTCTGCATGGTGATGGTCGAGGCGCCGCGCGTCATCTCGCCGGCCAGCGCGTCGTCGACGACGCCCCTCAACTCGCCAAGGTCGATGCCGCGATGGAAACAGAACTGCCCGTCCTCCGACATGATGACCGAATGCGCCAACGCCGGCGCCACATCGTCGATCGAGACCCAGCGCCGGTCATAGCCGGAAAACGTCGCCAGATCCTTCAGCATCAGTGTCGATACCGGATGCACGAACGGCGGCAGGTACAGAAAGGTCAACACCAGCGGCATCAGCGCCAGCACCACGGCGATGGTGATACCGCGCCGGACCCAGTGCCGAGGCCAGCGTTTGAGACCGATGCGATTGCCGCGTTTCGGCCTCACCATGTCCAGCCCTTCGGTTTCGTGATCGACGATCGGTTCCGCCAAGCCGCTCAATCCATGCTGCTCCCTGCCCCCGGCATAATGGCGCTTGGCTTCTTGCGCAACGTCTGAGTGTCGGCTACCCGTCCCCGGCATGGCGAAAGACGATCAAATACCGTTCGAGGCAGCGCTTCTCGCACGCACAGGGCCGATCGAGGCGCTGCTCAGGCGGTTGCTCGACGACCGCCCGCTTTCAGGCGAGATCGCGCGGCCGCAGCGTCTGATGGAGGCGATGCGCCACGGCGTGCTGAATGGCGGCAAGCGCCTGCGCCCTTTCCTGGTCATGGAAAGCGCCGCGCTGTTTTCCGCCGACGGCGAGGCGGCGCTGCGCGTGGCGGCGGCGCTCGAATGCGTGCATTGCTATTCGCTGATCCATGACGATCTGCCGGCCATGGACGACGACGATCTGCGCCGAGGCCAGCCGACCGTTCACAAGGCCTTCGACGAGGCGACCGCCATCCTCGCCGGCGACGCCTTGCTAGCGCTCGCCTTCGACATCATTGCCGACGAAGCGACAATGCTGCCGGCCGAACGGCGGGCGGCGCTGGTGCTGGCGCTGGCCCGCGCCGCCGGAGCCGGCGGCATGGTCGGCGGCCAGATGCTCGATCTCGAAGCCGAGCGTAACCGGCCGGAGGAAGCCGGCATCATCCGGCTTCAGGCGATGAAGACCGGCGCGTTGATCCGCTTCGCCTGCGAAGCGGGCGCAATTGTTGCCGGCGCGCCGGCGGCCGACCGCGAAAGACTGGCGGAATTCGGCTCGGCGATCGGGCTTGCCTTTCAGCTTGCCGACGACCTGCTCGATCTGACGGCGGATGCGCGCCAGATGGGCAAGGCGACCGGCAAGGACGCAGCCGCCGGCAAGGCGACGCTGGTGGCGCTGCACGGCGCCAACTGGGCGCGGGACCAGCTTCAAGGCCTCGTCGACCAGGCCCACGCCTTGCTTTGTCCCTATGGCGAAGACGCCGTGCTTCTGAAGCAAGCAGCGGAATTCGTGGCGGCCCGCAACAGCTGACGCTGTTCCAAGCTGTACTCCCGCCCTATGGCGCGCCGTGCAGCCAAGGAGGGTTGGCGAACTGTTCGGCCAGGAAATCCACGAACACGCGCACGCGCGGCGACAGAATTCGGCCAGGCGGATAGACAGCGCAGATTGGCGCTCCGTCAGGATGATTGTATCCGGTGAGCAGCGCGGTCAGTCTGCCTGCCTCGATATCCGGCCCGACCAAGATCTCGGACATGCGGATGATGCCTATACCGGCGAGCGCCAGCCGGCGTAGCGCTTCGGTGCTGTTGGCCTCTATCGGGCTGCGGATACGCATGCTTTGCAGACCGTCCGGGCCATCGAACTCCCAGATATTGAGACCGCCGCGCGCTGTGACGCCAAGACAGATATGACCTTGAAGGTCGTCTGGCGTTGTCGGCATGCCATGTTTTTCGAGATATCGAGGTGATGCGCAAATGACACGGCGATTGGGCGCCAGCCGCCGCACCACCAGCCTGGAATCGCTGTGTGCGGCAACGCGCACGGCGACGTCCGTCGCCTCAGCCAACAGGTCGACAATCGCATCTGTGAACATCAGCTCGAGTTCGACGGCCGGGTAGCGATCGATGCAGGCCGGCAACATCGGCACGATCAAGCGATGGCCGAAGGCGCTCGGAAGACTGACGCGCAGCCGGCCGCGCGGTTCTGCTCCGGGTTGAACCGCGATTTCAGCCTCTTTGATGTCGTTCAGGATGCGGCGAGCGCTCTCGGCATAGGTGCTGCCTTCCGCCGTCAAGCTGATGCGCCGCGTCGAGCGCTGCAGCAAGCGCACGCCAAGGCGGGACTCAAGCCGACCGATGATTTTGCTGACGGCCGAAGGTGTCATCCGCAGCCGGCGTGCCGCTGCCGAGAAGTCGCCTTCCTCGACAACTGCCAGGAACACACCCATCGTCTCTTGCCGGTCGATGATATCTATTCCAATTCGTCACAGATGAACGGAAACTATCACCGATTATCGGCAGATGCGAACCATAATATGTTTTCCTCTTCAGCATGCAAAATGCTGGAGAGGAGGTGCCATGGGTGCAGAACACGTAAACCTGCGAGATGCTCACGACGTGCATCGGTGGGCACGTCGTCAGCGCAGCGCCGCAATTGGGCGGTGGTGTCTTTGGCTTATCCGTACGCTCAATCGGTCACGTCAAGGAATGGGAAAACGCTCAAGGCGAAGCAACGTCCGGGCTGGCGCAGCCGGCCGATCGGAATGATTTCTGGCGATGTTGGAGCGTATGGCTCGCCACGCCAGTTGCCGAGCCATTCTTCGACGACCAGCCCGGTCTGGTCCAGCATCGGCGCAAGGCTTTCCTTTGTCGGCACGGCGATTTTCGATTCGGCGCTGAGCACGCGTCCGCTACCGGGCATTTCGTAACGGGTGGAGTAAGTGACGACACCGGTAGCGGGATTGTGGCGGAAATCGTTCGAAGTCCACGCCGCCTTCGTTCTCCCATATCATAGAACTGGACGAGGCCGGATCGTTGTAGAGACGGTCGGTCGTGGTAAGCCTATAGCTGAAGCCGTGGACCAGCAGAATTCGTGGAATAAAAGCGCAGCTTCGATGGTTTGTCGGGAAAATCAGTCGGCACCCATCACCGATTCCGCACCACAATGCATGCACCGCCGACGCTTTGCAGTTTCCGGCAGATGTTGTCGGCCTTGGCTTTGGAGTCGGCGCCGATGCGGACAGCATAGATCCCGCGCCTGCCGATCGGCGAGCGCACCCGGCTTACCACCGGATCATGGCCCTTAAGCAAGGCCGGAAACCGGCGCTTCACACCAGTCCATTGATTGAGCGCCGCGGCGCGGCGGAAATTGCCGGCCACCTGCACGCCCCACGGCTTGATGTTGATCGACGCCATGGCCATGGTTTGGGACTTGATGACCGGCAGTTTTCGGCAGGCGACCGCGAAGCTCGCTTTCTTGTCGAGCGGCTGGATGCTGCCGGCATAGGCGGTGTCGGTGAACCTGTCGGCCGGCTCGCCCATGATGTCCAGGACGTAGTTTTCGGTCTCCATCGGCAGGAAGCCGCCGGAACTCAGCCAGCGCGACACCCGGCTTTCGCCGGCATTGTAGGCGGCGGCGGCCAGGCCCAGATTGCCAAAGCCGGTTTTCATCTCGGCGAGATATTTTGCCGAGGCCGGAATGGCCTGCTCGATATCGAAGGAATTGGCGAGGCCGCGTATCTTGGCGGTGCCCGGCATGAACTGGGCAATGCCTTCGGCGCCGACCGGACTGACCGCATTGGGGTCGAAGCGGCTTTCCTTCCAGATCAGCCGGGCAAAGAAATCCTTGGGCAGGCCGTTTTGATCGGCATGCGCCTCGATCAGGTTGCAAACCCGGTCGAGCAGCCGCTGCTTGGCAGGGCGCGGCGGATCGGCGTGGACGGCTGTCGCCCAGCCCAGCCCACCAAGTAAAACACCAAGCAAAATCGGCGTCGCCCAAGGGAAGCGCCGCATCGACCTACTCCGCCGCAGCCTTGCCAGGTTGCCCAAACCGCTGCTCGATATAGTCGGCGACCATTTTCTCGAAGTCGGCGGCGATCGAAGGGCCGCGTAGCGTCGCCGCCTTCCTGCCGTCGACGAATACCGGCGCCGTCGGCGTCTCGCCGGTGCCGGGCAGCGAAATGCCGATATCGGCATGCTTGGATTCACCCGGACCGTTGACGATGCAGCCCATCACCGCGACTTTGAGGTTTTCGACGCCGGGGTATTTTTCACGCCACACCGGCATGTTCTTGCGCAGATCCGCCTGGATATCCTGCGCGAGTTCCTGGAACACGGTAGAGGTGGTGCGGCCGCAACCGGGGCAGGCGGCGACGATCGGTACGAACTGCCGAAACCCCATGGTCTGCAGGAGTTCCTGCGACACTTGCACCTCGCGGGTGCGGTCGCCGTTCGGCTCCGGCGTCAGCGAGATGCGGATCGTGTCGCCAATGCCTTGCTGGAGAAGAATGCCCATCGCCGCGGATGAGGCGACGATGCCTTTCGAACCCATGCCGGCCTCTGTGAGGCCGAGATGCAGCGCGTGGTTGGAGCGGGTGGCAAGCTCGGTGTAGACCGCGATCAGATCCTGCACGCCGCTGACCTTGGCCGACAGGATGATTTTCTCGCGGCCAAGGCCGATCTCCTCGGCCATTTCGGCCGACAGAATCGCCGACTGCACGATCGCCTCGCGCGTTACCTCCTGCGCGGTCAGCGGAAAGCCCTGGCGCTGGTTGTCGTCCATCAGCCTGGTCAAAAGCTCTTGGTCGAGCGACCCCCAGTTGACGCCGATTCGCACCGGCTTGTCGTACCGGATCGCCATCTCGACGATCGCCGCGAACTGCCGGTCCTTCTTGTCCTTGAAGCCGACATTGCCGGGATTGATGCGGTATTTGGCCAGCGCCTCGGCGCAAGCCGGGTGGTCGGCGAGCAGCTTGTGGCCGATATAATGAAAATCGCCGACCAGCGGCACATTTATGCCGAGCCGTTCGAGCCGCTCGCGGATGGCGGGAACGGCGGCGGCACTCTCGTCGCGGTCGACGGTGATGCGCACGATCTCGGAGCCGGCGCGATGCAGCGCGGCAACTTGAGCGACTGTCTGGTCGACATCGGCGGTGTCGGTGTTGGTCATCGACTGAACGACGACAGGGGCGCCCCCGCCGACCATCACGCCGCCGACGTCGACACCGACAGACGTGCGGCGCGAGAAGGGTGAAGAAAAATATCCGGTCATGGCCGGCTGCCCTTTGTTAGCGCCGAATTCCGGAATCGGTTTCCGGAAACAATCTGCGCAAAAATCAAAATACAGCGTCCATTGCGCGTCCGAAAGGAGGCGCGGCGCTATAGAAGGTCCCGGCATGAGGTGGAGGAGCAAAGATGGCTTGTCAATGGCGATAGGCAGGCAAACCCTGTCAAATCGAACCGCCGGACAAACACGGAAACGCTCCGGCGGCATTGGTTGCCACCGGAGAAGATGGTCGGGCAAAGCGCGCACTGTTCCCTGCATGACCCCGAAACCGAAGGATTTTCGGAAAGGACCATGCGCCGAAATCAGAAGCACGACAGCGCCCTTTGCGCGTCCAAAGGACGCGCAGCGCCGTAGATGAGCGTCAGTGCGTGGTGGGTTTCGGCTTCGCCTTCAATTTCTCAATCTCGTCCTTGAGCGCCAGCTTGCGCCGCTTGAGATTCACGATTTCGAGGTCGTCGACCGATGGATGGTTCATCGCATCATCGATTTCGCGTTCGATGTCGCCGTGTTTCCGCTGCAGCTCATCAAGATGGGATGCAAGAGACATGATTGGTTCTCCCTTTCATGGTTTCCTCGATTGCAGCCGTCAAGGCGCGTCCCACCGCAATTTCGCTTCTGTGACGGCATAATGACAGTGTGCCACTATCGGGCACCGATGTCGAATGCTGCGTGGTAGCATTCCACGACAATACGAAATGTGGTATTGGCTGCGCGCCGGTGCAAGATACCTCCGGCCTCGCCCAATCAGGCCCATTTTTGGGCGCCGCAGACGTGCAGACGGTAAATAATGTCCGAACAGGAACAGGCCGATATCCGCCTCGAATATTCTCGGCTGAAGCAGGAACACGCCGATTTCGACGCGGCGATCAACGCGATGATCGCCATGGGCTGCGACCCTCTGCAGATCCAGCGCATGAAGAAGAAAAAGCTCTTCCTGAAAGACCGGCTGATGGCGCTGGAAGACCGGATCATCCCCGACATCATCGCGTGAGCGAATCCCACTTACGGTCGCGACAAATCCTGCTCATCCCGTGATCGAAAGCCTCGCGGCGCGTTCGCGCAGCAGGGCGATGAGATCGCCGGTCTTTTCCTCGGAAGTGTCGATGGGAACCACCAGGCATATCGTCGCCTCGACCTTGCCGGCAGCTGAAAAGACCGGCGCGGCAAGGCACTTTGTATAGGCGTCGACAAGACCGGAAGTCACACAATAGCCGGCAGCCCCGGCCGTAGCGATATCTTCTATGAAGTCGTACAGCAGCAATCTGCGGCCATCCGGCAGGACGAGATCGTCTTCGGACACCATGTCTTCGATCACAGCCCGTTCGAAACCGGCGAGAAGCAACCGCCCGGAAGCGGTCCAGGGAAGCGGTATCTGCAGACCCGTGGCCGAACTGATCCGGAACGGCCTGGTGCCCGGGCTTGAATGGACAATCGTGTAGCGGCCGCTTTGCAGCATGCACAATTCGGAGGTCTCGCCTGTCTCGCGCGAAAGATCGTCGACTTCCTGACGCCCTCTCCTGAGCAGGTCGTTGCCGCGCACATAGTCCATTCCGTAGAGATAAAGCTTCTTCCCGAAATAGACGCGATTGCCGTCGCCGGCCATTTCCAGCAGGCCCGCATCCACGAGCGAGCGTACAAGCGTGTAGATCGTCGAGCGCGGCGCATTCACTCCCTTGGCGAGATCGCCAATCCCGATCGCTCGCTGGTTCGCATGAAGAAACTCCAGGATATGGAGCACGCGGTTGAGACCCTTCTCGCGGGAGCCCGCAATCCTGTCTTCGTCCGGACCAGCGTCCGGCCGAACTGCCAAGCCATTGCCATCTTGCATTGCTGATTCCTGGTGTTAGTATCTGTCTCGTACAGGATACATGTGTCTTTTGTAAGAGACAATCCAGCAGATTACCGATGCATGTATCGGCAAAGGGGAACACAACACGAAAAGGAGGTCGCCGTGAACGACACATCCAAAAGACGTGATTTTCTGAAACTGGCCGGGCTTGCAACGGCCGGAGTGGTGGGCGCAGCGACAACAGTCGATGTTCAGAAGGCGGCGGCGCAGGCGGCACCGGACAGCCAGCTGCGCACCGTTCTCGATCGCGGCAAGGTGATCGTCGGCACCGGCAGCACCAACGCGCCCTGGCACTTTGAAAACGATGCCGGCGAACTGGTCGGCATGGACATCACCATGGGGCGCATTCTTGCCAAGGGACTTTTCGACGATACGACCAAGGTCGAGTTCGTCATGCAGGATCCGGCCCAGCGCATTCCGAACGTGACCACCAACAAGGTCGACATTTCGATCCAGTTCATGACCATGACCGCCCAGCGCTCGCAGCTGATCCACTTCTCCCGGCCCTATTACGTCGAAGGCATCGCCTTGCTGACCCTTCCGAACGCCGAAAACAAGACCTTCGACAAGCTGCTTGCCGGCGGTTCGGCGACGCGGGTTTCCATCCTGCAAAATGTCGATGCCGAGGCAAATGTGCACATCGTCCTGCCGGAGTCGCAGGTGATGCAGATAGACACGCAGGCCAACGTGCTGCAGGCACTGGAATCGAAACGCGTCGACGCCGCCGCCGTCGATCTGTCGACGGTTCGATGGCTCGCCTCGCGCAATCCGGACAAATACTTCGATGCCGGCAAGAGCTGGTTCTCGATGCTTTACGGCGCCGCGCTTCGGCAAGGCGACCCCGACTGGCTGACCTTCGTCAACACGACCTTCACCACCGCCATGTTCGGCCATGAGACGGCGCTCTACGACGCTGCATTCAAGGACTATTTCGGACAGGAGCCTCCGGCGCGCCATCCCGGCTTCCCGGTCATCTGATGCAAGCAGGCGGAAGGGTCGCGCCCTTCCGCCTGCTTATCGTCGACAGCCCTCGATAATGACAGGGACACATGGGCTATACCCTGAACTTCAACCTGATCTGGCGGCATTTCGACAAGCTTTGGGGCGGGCTGCTGCTCAGCCTCGAGCTGGCCGTGATCTCCATCGCGATCGGCATCCTCATCGGACTGCTTCTGGCGGTCTGGTACGTGTCGGCCGGGCGTGCGGTGCGAACCGTCATCGCCGCCTATGTCGAGTTCATCCGCAACGTGCCGCTGATCCTGCTCGTCTATCTCGTCTTCTACGGCCTGCCGACGGTGGTCGACATCGCCTACAGCGCGCAGACCTCGTTCATCGCCACGCTGTCGCTCTATAGCGGCGCTTATCTGGTCGAGGTGTTCCGCTCGGGGCTCGAAGCGGTTCCGCGCGGACAGCTCGACGCCGGCAAGGCGATCGGCCTGACGCCATGGCAAAGGCTGGTCCATGTGCGCCTGCCGACGATGCTGCGCATAACGCTGCCCGCGCTTTCCAACACGTTCCTGTCGCTGTTCAAGGACACGTCCGTTGCGTCGGTCATTTCGGTGCCCGAACTCACCTACGGCGCCCAGTGGATCAACTTCAACACCTTCCGCATCGTCGAGGTCTACCTTGTGGTGACGGCGATGTATCTCTTGACCGGCTACGCGCTTCTTTTTGCACTTCGGCTTGTCGAGCGCCGGTTCAGGGTGGCGCACTAGGATGCTTGGCCAGATCGCCTATGCCTTGCCCTTCCTGGCCCAGGGTTTTGCCGTGACGCTATGGGTGTCGCTGCTGGTCGTGGTGTTGTCGCTCGTCGCCGGCGTGATGATGGGCGTCGGCCTTGTCTATGGCCCGGCTCCGCTGCGCTGGGCGGTGCGCATTTTCAGCGATACCATACGCGGCATTCCGATCCTGGTGCTCATCTTCTTCGTCTATTACGGCCTGCCTGCCGTCGGCCTCCATCTGGAATCCTTCTGGGCAGCCGTGCTGGCGCTCACCCTGTTCAAGACGGCGCAGGTCATCGAGTATCTGCGCGGTGCGGTCGGTTCCATACCGAAGGGGCAGTCCGAAGCGGCGATGGCGATCGGGCTGACCTTTCGCCAGCGACTGGCCTACGTCATCTTCCCGCAGGCGTTCAGGCGTTTCCTGCCGCCATGGATCAATGGCGTCACCGATGCGGTGAAGGGCAGCGCGCTGGTCTCGCTGCTCGGCATCACCGACCTGATGCATGCCATCAACCAGGTCATCGGCCGCACCTATGAAGCAATGCCGCTCTACATCCTCGGCGCGGTCATCTACTTCGCCGTCAATTACGCGCTCTCCCTGGCCAGCCGACGGTTGGAGCGGCGTTTCTCCTTCATCCGGGAATAGCAAGATGCCCATCGCCACGCCCGCCAATCCGGCGCTTCTCGATGTCTCCGAGGTTTCCAAATCCTTTGGATCCGTCGCGGTCCTGCGCTCCGTCAGCCTGCAGGTGACGCGCGGCGAGGTGGTGACTGTCATCGGGCCTTCCGGCAGCGGCAAGACCACGCTGCTGCGCTGCGTCAACTTCCTGGAGAGCTACGACAGCGGCTCCATCCGCATCGACGGCAAGGAGGTCGGCTTTCGCGACACGGGAACACGCCAGCGCCGCAGCGAGCGCGACCTGGCGAAGATGCGGGCCGAAACCGGGATGGTGTTCCAGAGCTTCAATCTGTTTCCGCATCTGACGGCGGCCGGCAACATCATGCTTGGCCTGCGCAAGGTGCGCGGCAAGAGCAGTACCGAGGCCCGCGCCATTGCCGAGCACTGGCTCGGCCGGGTCGGCCTTGCCCACAAGGCCGACAGCCTGCCGGCCGAGCTTTCCGGCGGCCAGCAGCAGCGAGTCGGCATTGCCCGCGCGGTGGCGATGGAGCCGAAAATCCTGCTTCTCGACGAGATAACCTCCGCGCTCGACCCGGAACTCGTCGGCGAGGTGCTCGAGGTCGTGCGCAGCCTGGCCGAGGACGGCATGACGATGGTGATGGTCACGCACGAGATGGCCTTTGCCCGCGATGCCTCGAGCCGCATCATCTTCATGGCAGATGGCGGCGTCAGCGCCGCGGGCCCGCCCGCCGAGATTCTGGGCGCGGAGATCGACAATGAGCGTCTCCGCAGTTTCCTGGCGCGGTTTCGTGCCTCGCATTTCTGACATCGGACGGCGAAAGCTGTCGCAAGGAGCCTTTTCATGACGCCTTACATCCGGCTCGCCGAATTGGGCCTGACGCTGCCCGAGCCGCCGACGCCGATCGCCAACTTCGTCACGCACGCCGAAAGCGGACGGCTGATCTTCCTCTCCGGCCAAGGGCCATTGCGCGCCGACGGCACGCTTTGCACCGGCAAGGTCGGCGAGGATGTCACGGTTGAAGAGGCCTATAAGCATGCCCGTCTCACCGGTCTGAACCTGCTCGCCGTCATGCACGCTGCGGCAGGCGACCTCAGCCGCATCGTGCGCGTCGTCAAGCTGCTTGGCTTCGTCAACGCGATCCCGACCTTCAGCGACCATCCGAAGGTGGTGAATGGCTGTTCCGATCTTTTCGCCGCTGTCTTTGATAGTATCGGCGGGCACGCCCGTTCGGCGATCGGTGTCGGCTCCCTGCCCGGCAACATCACCGTGGAAATCGAGGCGGTCGTCGAGATCGCCGCCTAAAGTCTACCAATGGGACCTCCAGAGATGAAAACCTATTCCGCAAACGGCTCCAACACGACAATCCGCGAACGGCTCGGCCTTCGCCCGATCATCAATGTCTCTGGCACGATGACGGCGCTCGGCGCCTCGATCATCGTCCCGGAAGCGATCGCCGCTATGTCGGAAATCGCCTCGCAGTGGGTGGAGATGGACGATCTGCAGCGCGCTGCAAGCACGGTTGTCGCGCGCCTCACCGGCGGTGAGGCCGGCTTCATCACGGCGTGCTGCGCCAGCGGCATCACCATGGCCATTGCCGGCACGATGACCGGCACCAACCTTCTGGCGATCGAGCGGCTGCCGGACGACACCGAAGGCCTCAAGTCCGAGGTCATCGTCCAACTCGGCCACATCGTCAATTACGGCGCGCCGATCGACCAGTCGATCCGGCTCGCCGGGGCAAGGACCGTACCGGCCGGTACGGTCAGCGTGACTCAGGATTATCATGTGCGCGAGGCGATCCGCGACCGCACCGCAGCAGGCCTCTATGTCGTTGCCCATCACACGGTGCAATACGGCATGCTCTCGCTCGAGGAGTTCTGCGAGATCTGCCACGCCAAAGGCGTCCCGGTGATCGTCGACGCCGCCTCCGAATACGATTTGCGCGGCTTTCTCGCGCGCGGCGCCGACATCGTCGTCTATAGCGGACACAAATTCCTCTCGGGACCGACAAGCGGCATCGTCACCGGGCGCAAGGATCTGGTGCGCGCCGCCTATCTGCAGGTCCGTGGCGTTGCGCGGGCGATGAAGGTCGGCAAGGAAAGCATCGCCGGCACCATGGCCGCACTGGAGGCTTGGGAGCGGCGCGATCATGCTGGCATCCGCAAGCGGGAAGAAGCGGCGCTCGATCTGTGGAAGGACGCATTGCAGGGCCTGCCGGGCATCGCCGCGCATGTCATTCCCGATCCGACCGGTAATCCGCTCGACCGCCTGCAGGTGTTTGTTACGGCTGAGAGCAGGTTCACCGCCGCCGGCCTTGCGTCGGCGCTGGCGGCCGGTTCGCCTCCCATTATAGTGCGCAACCACGAAGTCGAGCGCGGGCATTTCTTCCTCGATCCATGCAATCTTCATCCCGGCGAGGCGGAAATCGTCGCCGAACGCCTGCGGGCCGTGTTGAGCGCGGCCGAGCGTCCGGCGGATGCGATGAAGGCAGCCCGCGAGGATAGCGCCGGCGCCTTGCGCTGGCCGGATTAGGTAATGATGGCGCCTCGCGCCAGAACGCTTGCGCAGAGGCAGCGCATCCTTGCCGTCGAACCCGAATTCCGCTAAGGCGCGCCTTTGCCGCCGGGAGCACAAGCTTGGACGATCACCGCGCCGACGTCGCCATCATCATGGGTAGCCAGTCCGACTGGGCGACGATGCGCCACTCCGCCGAAACGCTGGAGGCGCTGGGCATCCCGCACAAGCGGCTGATCGTCTCGGCTCATCGCACCCCCGACCGGCTCTATGACTTCGCCAAGGGCGCCAAGGCGGCCGGCTTTCGGGTGATCATCGCCGGCGCCGGCGGCGCGGCACACCTGCCCGGCATGACGGCGGCGATGACGCCGCTCCCGGTTTTTGGCGTGCCGGTGGAATCGAAGGCGCTTTCCGGACAGGACTCGCTGCTCTCCATCGTGCAGATGCCGGCCGGCATTCCGGTCGGCACGCTGGCCATCGGCAAGGCGGGCGCCACCAATGCCGCCCTTCTGGCTGCGGCCGTGCTGGCGCTGACCGACGAAAAGCTCGCCGCCCGGCTCGATGCCTGGCGCGCCGCCCAGACCGCCAAGGTCGCCGCCGAGCCCACGGACACGCCATGAGCCTGGCCGCCGGATCGACCATCGGCATCATCGGTGGCGGCCAGCTCGGCCGCATGCTGGCGATGGCCGCGGCGCGCCTCGGCTACCGCACGGTCGTGCTGGAGCCGCAGCCGGATTGTCCGGCGGCACAGGTCGCCAACCGCCAGATCACTGCCGCTTATGACGACACGGCCGCGCTCGCCGAACTGGCTGCAGTCAGCGCCGTCGTCACCTACGAGTTCGAGAACGTTCCAGTCATGGCCGCCAGCGCGCTTGCCGTCACGGTGCCCGTCTACCCGCCGGCGCGCGCGCTGGAAGTAGCGCAGGACCGGGTGGCGGAGAAGAAATTCCTCAACGGCATCGGCATTCCCACCGCTGATTTCTGCCCCGTCGACAATGACGACGAATTGACGGCGGCGCTGAAAAAGTTCGACGGCAGCGGCATATTGAAGACGCGACGCATGGGCTATGACGGCAAGGGCCAGCGCGTGTTCCGCAATATGGAAACAGGGGGCTTTGCCGGCACCTGCGAGGCAATGGGCAACGTGCCGCTGGTCCTCGAATCCTTCGTCGCCTTCGAACGCGAGATTTCGGTGATCGCGGCGCGCGGCATGGACGGTTCGCTCGCCGCCTACGATCCGGCAGAAAACATCCACCGCAGCGGCATCCTGCACAGCTCGACCCTGCCGGCCAGGATAGGGTCCGAAACCGTCGCTGCAGCGCAGGCGGCGGCAGCAGAAATACTCGCCGCGCTCGACTATGTCGGCGTCATCGGCATCGAGTTCTTTGTCCTTGCCGACGGCGCGCTGCTGGCCAATGAGATCGCGCCGCGTGTTCACAATTCCGGCCACTGGACGGAAGCCGCCTGCCTCGTCTCGCAGTTCGAGCAGCACATTCGCGCCGTCGCCGGCCTGCCGTTGGGAAACCCCGGCCGCCATTTTGACTGCGTCATGGAAAACCTGATCGGCGACGATATCCTGCGCGTCCCGGCCCTGCTCGTGGAGCCCGATCTGATGCTGCATCTCTATGGCAAGGCCGAGGCACGTCCCGGCCGCAAGATGGGCCATTTTACGCGAATGAGCCGCCACCGTTGAGGCTATTGGACGGCGCCGCTCCAATGCCGTCGATAGGGCAGAAACTCAAACTCCGCCACATGCTTGGTTGACACGGGCAAGGCTCCTCGTTTATGAGCCACGCACAAGTTGAGAGGCGCGCTTTCCGAGCGCGCCTTAATAATTCGGCCCAAGCGGGCCCAGACCGACGGGCAAGACCATGAAGATCAAGAATTCGCTTAAGGCGCTCAAGGCGCGTCACCGCGACAACCAGCTGGTTCGCCGCAAGGGCCGCGTGTACATCATCAACAAGACCGCTCCGCGCTACAAGGCGCGCCAGGGCTGAGCCTTTTCGCGTTGGGGGCGCCTGCCTCCGCGCCTGCATGATGTACCGCATCGATCCAAAAATCGGAATCGATTTTCGGAAAGCACGATGCCAGGAATTCAAAATGCTGGAACGGCCTTTACGCGTCCAAAAGGACGCGTGGCGCTCTAATACCGGCCTGCCGGACCTTTCACGCTAAATTCAGTTTGACGATCCGCTGTCCGGGGTTAGATTCCGGTCATGCGGATTCATTTTGCATTCTTCGCGGCGCTTTTTCTTTTCGGTGTCGCCCCGCTTCCGGCTCAAGCGGAAGACCCGGTCACCCCTCCGGTTGCCACGACCAGGGAGGAAAGGCTCGACCAGCTGTTTGTCGACCTGAAGCGCGAGCTCAATGAAAAAGCCGCCGAGCGCATCGCGGCGCGCATCTCGCACGAGTGGTCGCAATCCGGCAGCGCCTCGATCGACCTGATGATGCAATGGTCGCAAAAGGCGGCCGAAGACAAGAAGTTCGACGTGGCGCTCGACTTCCTCGACCAGGTGGTGACGTTGCAACCGGCCTATGCCGAAGGCTGGAACCGGCGCGCCACCGTGCATTTCATGATGAATAACTTTGGGAAATCGATGGCGGACATCGACCGCACGCTGCAGCTCGAGCCGCGCCATTTCGGCGCGCTGTCCGGCCTGGCGCAGATCATGGCGGTAGCCGGCCACAAGCAGTCGGCGCTGGAAGCCTGGCAGCGCGTGCTCAGCATCTATCCGATGATGCGCAGCGCCCAGGATCAGGTCGGCACGCTTTCGGAAGAACTTGCCGGCGAAGGGATCTGAATTCCCAGTTGGCGGACAATTCCACTTAAGTGAAAGTCTTTTTAGCTAGACTGTGAACTAATTTCGCTCCGGTCCGTACCTCTCTCCATGAACCCGATCTACGCCGCGCTCGCCTTCCTCCTGGCGCTTGTGTTCACCCTTGCAGGTGTCACCCGCGCCGGTTCATGGCTGATCGAGCGCCGCAATCCGCCGAGCGGCGACTTCGCGGATATAAACGGTGCCCGCATCCACTACGTTCACGTTCCGGCGCGGGAAAACGCCGAACTGCCGCCGATTGTCTTTATCCACGGCGCCAGCGCCAATCTCAGGGATCAGATGCTGCCGTTGAGGCCCTTGCTGGAAGGCCGTGCCGAGATGCTGTTCTTCGACCGCCCGGGTGCAGGCTGGTCGGCGCGCGGCCCCGGCAACAACGAGACCCCATCGGCGCAGGCCAGCACCATCGCAGCGCTGATGGACCATCTCGGCATCAGGAAAGCCATCATCGCCGGCCATTCCTTCGGCGGCTCGGTGACCACCGCCTTCGGCCGCGAGCATCCCGACAAGACGCTCGGCCTGGTGTTCATGGCGCCTGCCACCCATCCCTGGCCGGGCGGCGCGACCGCCTGGTACTACAATTTGACGACCATTCCGATCGTCGGCCGGCTTTTTTCCGAAACGCTGACCTATCCGTCGGGAACGCTGCAGATGAATGCCGCCACCGCCTGCGTCTTTGCCCCCAACAAGGTGCCGGACTTCTATGTCGCCGAGGTCGCGATCCCGCTGGTGCTTCGGCCGAACGCCTTTCGTGCCAACGCCACCGATGTCGCCGGGCTTTATCGCTACACGCTCGATGCCGCACCGCACTACCGCGATATCAAGGCGCCGACTGTGGTCATCTCGGGCGACCGCGACAAGGTGGTCTATGCAACGATCCATTCGGTCGGCCTCGTCCGCGACATCGCCGGGGCCGAACTGGTCTGGGTCCGCAATCTCGGCCACAAGCCGGACTGGATAGCACCCGATCTCGTTGTCGGCGCGATCGAAAAGGTCGCCGGCAGGGACGTGGACCTCCAGGCAATGGCGAAGGCCGTGGAAATCAGGATTGCCGGCGACACCTACGGCGCCGGCAAATGCGCCGACATCACAGCGCCGGAAGCCGAACTCGCGCCAATTTAGAGCAACCGAAATCATTCGAAGCGACGGCTAAGCCTAGCGGCGGGCCTGCACGTCCGATCCGACATAGGCGATGCGCAGCATGTTGGTGGAGCCGGGCGTCCTCAACGGCACGCCGGCGGTGATGATGACCCGGTCGCCGGGCTTGCCGAACCCCTCGTCCAAAGCGATGCGGCAGGCGCGGTCGACCATGTCGTCGAGGTCGATGGCGTCGGGCGAGACGACGCAATGCGTGCCCCACAAAAGCGACAGCCGCCGCGCCGTGTTGACGATCGGCGACAGGGCGACGATCGGCACCTGCGGCCGCTCGCGCGCGGCGCGCAGGCCGGTCGTGCCGGACGCCGTATAGCTGATGATCGCCGACAGTTTCAGCGTCTCGGCGATTTCGCGGGCGGCAAGCGAAATGGCGTCGGCGCCGGTCGCTTCCGGCTCCGAGCGCTGCGCATTGATGATGCCGGCATAGGTCGGGTCGGTTTCGACCTTGCTGGCTATGCGGTTCATCATCGCCACCGCCTCGACCGGGTAGGCGCCGGCCGCGGATTCGGCCGAGAGCATGATGGCGTCGGCGCCTTCGAACACGGCGATCGAGACGTCCGACACCTCGGCGCGGGTCGGCACCGGCGCGGTGATCATCGATTCCAGCATCTGCGTGGCGATCACCACCGGCTTGCCGGCGCGGCGCGCGGCGCGGGTGATCTGCTTCTGGATGCCGGGCACGGCTTCGAGCGGCATTTCGACGCCGAGATCGCCGCGGGCAACCATCAGTGCATCCGAAAGTTCGATGATCTCGGCCAGCCTGGCGACGGCTTGCGGCTTTTCGATCTTGGCCATGATCAGCGCCCGGCCGCGCGCGATCTTGCGCGCTTCCGCCAGATCCTCCGGCCGCTGCACGAACGACAGCGCCACCCAGTCGACGCCGGTGGCCAGCACAGCATCGAGATCGCTGCGGTCCTTTTCGGTCAGCGCGCCGACCGGCAGGTCGGTGTCGGGCAGGCTGACGCCCTTCTTGTCGGAGATGCTGGTGCCGGCGACGACGGTGCAGACGATCGCCTGTCCGTCGCTCTCCACCGCCTTCAGCTCGAGCTTGCCGTCGTCGATCAAAAGACGGTGACCGGCCTCGACCGATCTCAGGATTTCCGGATGGGGCAGATAGACCCTGGTCGAGTTGCCGGGCTCGGGATTGTCGTCGAGCGTGAAGGTCTGGCCGAGTGTCAGCGTCTCCTTGCCGTTGGCAAACTTGCCGACCCGAAGCTTGGGTCCCTGCAGGTCGGCGAGAATGCCGATCGGCCGGCCGACCGCTTTCTCGACGGTGCGGATGCGACCGACAAGTGTGCGCATCAATTCATGATCGGTGTGGCTCATATTGATGCGAAACACGTCGGCGCCGGCTTCGAAAAGCTTCTTCAGCATGTCCTCGGAGGAGGAGGCCGGACCGATGGTGGCGAGTATCTTGACCTTGCGGCTGCGTCTCATTGACTGTTTGTTCCCGGGGCGGCTGGAACGCCCCCCGTTGCGGGGTCATCGGTCAGCTGGACCATCCAGCTTGCCTGCTCGCCCGTGTCATATTCCTGGAATCCCGCGCGCTGGAAGCCCCGGGCGACGCAATCGCTAACGCCGGCGATCTTGAACTCTTTTTCGGCCACGCACATGTTGATCGGGCCATCCCAGCGCCCGCCGCGCTCGGCGTCTTCTGCATAAAGATAGTAAAATCTTGATGACAGCGGCCCTTCGATCAACGTCTTGCAGCTCGATCCCTCGATGTGCCACCAGCCTTCGGTGATCCAGCCGGCCTTGGCGCGATAGCCGATGCCGACGCCGACCAGGTTCTGCGTGGCGTTGCAGACACGGAAATCGGCGCGCGCCGGCGAGGCAGCAACCATCGCGGCGAGGCCCACAGCGAAGGTCAGGAACGGCATGGCGAAGGCATAGCGCACACGCGGCCTGCCGGCGGAACCCATCCTGAAACCTCTCAAGAACCACATTTGCATCTCTCAACGCCCCTTTTCGGAAAAGTCCGGGCGCATGTCAACGCGCCCTTCCGCTCAATTCCAATCGATTTAGAAAGGCTTCGGCGCACGGTTGGTCGCCTTCTGCCAGATTTCCGCAGAAACCGTGGCCAAACGACGGCATTGCGTAATCGTCCCCTTCGTGGAATGAGGATACCATCCTCCCTGGAAGCCAGCGAACATACCATTTCCCGCCGATGACCCGATCCACAGTTTTCGCGCCTTTCGACGTCGTCGAAGGCGATCGCAAGCGAGGCATCGTGCTCCTGGCCGATCACGCCCGTCGCGACCTGCCGGAAGAGTATGGCAGCCTCGGCCTGCCGGCGGCGGAATTCGACCGCCATATCGCTTACGACATCGGTGTCGAGACGGTGACGCGCGAACTGGCCGCTTTGCTCGGCGTGCCGGCGGTACTCGCCAATTTTTCGCGGCTTCTGATCGATCCCAATCGCGGCGAAGACGATCCGACATTGATCCGCCAACTCTATGACGGCACCGTCATTTCGGGGAATTATCCACTTACCTTGAAAGAACGTGAAAGGCGGCTCGACCGCTTCTATCGACCCTATCACGATGCGGTCGGCGCCATGATCGCCTCGGTGGCGCAGGCTTGCGCAAACGCCCCCTTTATCCTTTCGGTGCATTCCTTCACCCCCTTCATGCAGGGGTTCGTGCGCCCTTGGCATGTTGGCATCTTGTGGGATCGCGACGACCGGGTGGCGCGACCGCTGATCGACATGCTCGCCGAGGACAAAAGCCTTGTCGTCGGCGACAATGAGCCCTACGACGGCGCGCTGCGCGGCGACACCATGTTCAGACATGCCATCGTCAACGGATTTGCCCATGCGCTGATCGAAATCCGTCAGGACCTGATCGCCGATCGGCAGGATGCGGTCGCCTGGGCCGAACGGCTGGCGCCGATCGTTGACGCGATCAATCGCCGTCCCGATATACATCGGGTCAAACGATTCGGCTCGCGCACCGGGCCGCTCTAAGGAGGCCCAAGGAGGCCCAGAACACATGACCGAACTCAGCGACGAGCAGAAACGCGATTTCGAAGCCGCCGCCTTCCGCCGACTGGTCGCGCATCTGCGCGAACGCACGGACGTACAGAACATCGACCTGATGAACCTCGCCGGCTTCTGCCGCAATTGCCTCTCCAACTGGTATCGCGATGCCGCCGAGGCCGAGGGTGTCGATCTCAGCAAGGACCAGTCGCGCGAGATCATCTACGGCATGCCCTATGCCGAATGGCAGGCGCTCAACCAGACCGACGCCTCCAATGCCAAGAAGGCCGAGTTCGAGGCAAGACGCCCCAGGGATCACTGAGACCACGATCCCGAAAGTGGAAACCGGTTTTCGGATAAGATCGTGGTCGAACAAAGCCCGACCAGATCGGCTTCATCAACCTGGGTGCAAGCGAGCCGTTTGGCCCAAGCACTTTTCAAGAACGAGCGCTTGACTGAGGATTGAATCGATCTAATTTGCGGCGCGAAACTATTTTTCGCATCGGATTCTACGATGGACACGCTAAACCGCATGCAGGCCGCCATTCGTGGACGATGGGCGGTGGCGGCCATCTTCCTGGCCAATGGCTTTCTGACCGGCGCCTGGGCGCCGCAGATCCCGGTGGTGCTGACCCGGCTGGATATCAGCAAGTTCACGCTTGGCCTGCTGATCCTGCTGTTCGGCGCCGGCGCGGTCACAGCGATGACCTGGTGCGGCCACCTGATCTCCAGGCATGGGTCGCGCACCGTGCTGAGTTGGTTCGGCCTCATCGGGAGCTTCGGGCTGCTGGTTGTGGCGCTGGCTCCAAACGTGCCGCTAGCGGCCATCGCCATGTTCATCTTTGGCGGTTCGATCGGCGGCATGGATGTCGCCATGAACGCCAATGCGGTCACGGTGGAACGGCGCTTGTCCCGGGCCATCATGTCGTCCTCGCACGGCTTCTGGAGCCTTGGCGGTTTCGCCGGCGGCGCTCTCGGTGGCCTCGCCATCCAGAATTACGGTCATCTCGCCCATGCGACGGTGGTGACGGCGCTCGCTTTCGCCGTGATTGCAGTGGCAGTCCGCTACCTGATCGCGGAGGACAAGCCAGTCCAAGCATCCTCGGGGGTAATCGGGCATCGCAAGTTCGCGCTGCCTGGAAATCCGCTGGTCTATCTGGTCGGGCTGATGGCGCTGATGACGATGATCTCCGAGGGTGCGGTGCTCGACTGGGCAGCGCTTTACCTGCAACAGGAACTCGGCACCGACCTCGCCGTAGCTGGTTTGGCCTACGCCGCTTTTTCCGGCGTCATGGCAGTCATGCGCTTCGTTGGCGACGGCGTCCGCAACCGGTTCGGCGCCGTGACGACATTGCGCGTTTCGGCGCTTGTCGCCGCTGCCGGCATGCTGGTGGCGGGTCTGGCGCCCTCGCCCTGGCTCGCCATCTCAGCTTTTGCCTTTTGCGGCTTCGGCATCGCCAATATGGTGCCGATCCTGTTTTCGGCCGGCGGCAACCAGGAAGGCATGTCGTCCGGCACCGGCATGAGCGTCGTCACCACAATGGGCTATTCCGGCATTCTGGTGGCGCCGTCGGCAATCGGCTTCATCGCCGAGCATTCAAGCTTCGGTCCGATCTTTGTCGCTTTGTCGGGACTGCTGGTCGTCGTATTCTTGATGGCCGGGCTCGCTCACCGCGCCGAATTCGCGCCTGACGCGGCCCCGGCCGAATAGCGCTTCAACTCCTCATAGAGGAAATCCGCGACACGGCGGATGCGCATGCTGGTGCGTACGTCGCGGTGCATGGCCAGCCATACCGGCAGCGTCGGCAGCCCGAGGCCCGGCAGCACTGTCTCCACCAGCGGATCGCGGTCGGCCAGCGGCTCCTGGCCAAAGCCGATGCCGTTTCCCGCCCGCACCGCCTCCCACAGCACGATTTGGTTGTCGGTCCTGAAGCGGAAGGCATTGCGGGTGAGCAGGACACCGAATTGGGCAAAGCCGCGAATGATCTCATCGCTGCGGTCGAAGCCGATCAGGTCGTGGCCGGCAAGGTCGCCGGGTTCGCGCGGACGGCCACGCCGGTCGAGATAGGATTTTGCCGCGCAGGCGCGGAGCGGAATGTCTGCCACCTTGCGCGCCACCACCTCGTTCTGGGCCGGCTTGACCATGCGGATAGCGATGTCGGCATCGCGGCGCAAAAGATTCTCGACCTGGTTCGACGCGACGATCTCGACCTCGATGCCGGGCTCCTCGGCACCCAGCCGCGCCGTCATCTCTGGCAGGACATAGGCCGCCACCACCTCGCTGGCGGCAATGCGCACCGTGCCCTCGATCGCCTCGACCGATCCCAGCGCCAATAGCGAAAAGGCGCTTGCCTGCTCGCTCACCGCCCGGCCGCGTTCGTAGAGCGTGCTGCCGGCTTCCGTCAGCGCGTAGCCGCGCCGCCCGCGCCGGAACAGGGTGACGCCGAGCGCCTGCTCCAGCTCGGCGATATGGCGGCCGAGCGTCGGCTGGCTTGCAGCCAGCTTGCGCGCGGCAGCGGACAGGCTGCCGGTTTCCGCCACGGAGACGAAACTCTTGATCAGATTCCAGTCGATTTCCATTCAAAACTGAATATCATGTTGCCAGATTCAGTCAATTTCCATTCGTTTGCGGGCGGATCATATTGTGACCGTAACGCAAACACGGAAACCAAACATGACCAAGATCGCAATTCTGGGAACCAATGGCCGGCTCGGCCGCGTGGTTGCCAAGGCCTTCATCGACGCCGGCTATGATGTCCGCGCCATCACCCGCAGCGGCAAGATAACGGCAGAACTCATCGGCTCGGCGGCCGTCACCGGCGACGGGCTCGATCGCGAAGCGCTTATCCGCGCCACCGAAGGCGTCGACATCATCTTCAACGGCCTCAACCCGATCTATACCGACTGGGGCAAGTGCCTGCCGATGGCCGAGAACGTCATGGCCGCGTGCCGGGCGAACCACGCATTGCACCTCGCTCCCGGCAGCGTTTACAACTACGGCTCGCCGATGCCGACGGTCATCACCGAAGACACGCCATTCCACCCGACGACGGAAAAGGGCCGCATCCGCGTCGCCATGGAAGACCTCTTCCGCCGCGAGGCCGAAGCAGGCCGAGTGCGCACCATTCTGCTGCGAGCCGGCGATTTCTTCGGCGGCACCGGCACCGGATCGTGGTTCGATCTGATGGTGGCCGCCAAGATGGACAAGGGCGTCTATACCGCCCCCGGGCCGGCCGATCTCCTGCATGAATGGGCCTATCTGCCTGATATGGCCAAGGCTTTCGTCGGACTGACTAAGAATCTCGACAAGCTCGGCACCTACGAGGCGCTGAACTTTCCCGGCCACGCCGTTACCGATCTGGAGATCAAGGCCGCCGCGGAGCAGGCGCTCGGGCGCACGTTGAAACTGACGTCGATGCCGTGGTGGGTGTTGCGCGCCGGCAGTCCGTTCGTGGCGATGTGGCGCGAGCTCGTCTCGATGTCCTATCTCCGCTTCGAGCCACACCAGTTGGTCTCGGCAAGACTGGAAAGCATCCTCGGCACGATCCCGCATACGCCGCTGGATAGGGCGGTGGCAGAAGCCCTCGATGATATCGGTGTGGCCACGATTGATGGCGTTTCGAAAGCTGCCTGAAAACGTGCGTTTCGAACCGAAGGCTCGGAAAGGACCATGCGCAAAATCAAATGCTACAGCGCTGTGAGTCCAAAAGGACGCGCAGCGCTGTAGCATTCGTGCACCAACTCCGGGTCAAATCCTGCCCATCAGCAGCAGCACCAGCAGCACGATCAGGATGACGCCGACGATGCCGGAGGGACCATAACCCCAGGAACGCGAATGAGGCCATGCCGGCACCGCGCCGATCAGAATGAGGATCAGAATGATGATGAGAATGGTGCTGAGCGTCATGAGAAACTCCCCGCTTTGAGGCATTCCATGACAGGACAATGCAAAAGGCCGCTGGGTTGTTCCCGGCGGCCTTTTCTACCTGGGCTGAAGGGAGCGACCTATTCGGCGGCCTTCGAGAAGTCAATCGCCGGCTCGTCGAGCAAGCCCGGCCCTGCGGAGGTCTCCATAGTCGCATTGGCTGGCGTTCCGCGCCGGAACACCCGACGGAAGAATGCATAGAAGCGGCTGTTCTTGCTACGCGTGAACACCATCAGCATCGACGGTGTCACCACCAGAGTCAGCAAGGTGGCGAAGGACAGGCCGAAGACGATCGCCGAGGACAGTGAAATCCACCATTGCGTCGACGGCGCGTTGATCGTCGTCTCGTGATGGAAGATTTCGAGACCGAGGCCGAAAGCGATCGGCAGCACGCCGAGGATCGCCGACACCGCCGTCAGCACCACCGGGCGGGCACGTTCGCGGCAAGTCTGCAGCACGGCGTCCATCTTGTCCCAGCCCTCTTCGCGCAGCCGGTCGTAGGTGTCGATCAGCACGATGTTGTTGTTCACCACCACGCCGGCCAGCGCGATGACGCCGATGCCCGACATGACGATGCCGAACGCCTCTCCAGTCAACAGCAATCCCAGGAACACGCCGACGGTCGCCATGACCACGCAGGACAGCACCAGCCAGACGCTGGTGAACTTGTTGAACTGCATCAGAAGCACCAGGAAGATCAGGAAGATCGCCGCGCCAAAGGCCTTGCTGAGGAAAGCGCTGGCCTCGGCGCTGTCCTCGTTCGAGCCGGCAAGCTTCCAGCGTATGCCGCTGCCGAGATCCACTTCGGCGACAGCCTGGCTGACCTGCTGCTGGACAGAAGCGACCTGCTCGCCGGCGGCGACATTGGCCTGGACGACCACGGTGCGCGCGCCGTCGATGCGGTTGAGGATGCCGACGGTCGGCTCGGGCTTGCGCACGACGAAATTCGAGATCGGCACCGACCCTTGCGACGTCTGCACCCTGAGGTCGTCGAGGGTCGACAGCGTGCGCCGGTCCTCGGGCAGGCGCAGCCTGATGTCGACGGCGTCGTCCGCACCGGCCGGCCGGTATTCGCTGAGCTTCAGCCCGTTCGTCACCAGTTGCACCACCGTGCCGACTGACGTCGGGCTGATGCCGTATTGCGCCGCCTTGGCGCGATCCACGTCGAGCGCCCAGTCGACGCCAGGCGGCGGCAGGCCGTCGGAAATGTCGATGACGCCGGGCACCTTGGCAATGCGTGCGGCGACGGCGCGCGCCTTGTCGTCGAGACCTTTCGGGTCGACGGCTGACAGCCTGATCTGGATCGGCTTGCCTGTGGGCGGGCCGGCCTCGGGCACGCGAACCTCGACGTCGACGCCGGGAATGCCGGCCATGACGCCGCGCAGTTCGTCCAGGATGGCGTTCGCCGATTTGCGCTCGCGCCAGTCGACGAACTCGTACTGGATCACGCCGACCACGTCTTCAGGAATGTCCTGGCCGCCGCCTTGCGTCTTGCCGACACGGGTATAGACCGATTTCACGCCTGGCCAGCCGAGAAGCCGGTTTTCCGCGGTCGTTGTGGCGGCATCCATTTCGGCGAGCGAAAGGTTGCCGCGGGCGTGCACATAGAGCAGGCCGTAGTCAGGCTCGACATTCGGGAAGAACTCGACGCCGGCGCCGTATTTCGAATAGGCAAAGCCGACACCGAACAAGAGGCCGACGGTGAGCAGAAGCACGGTGATGGGAAAGCGAACCGCCTGCTTGACCACCGCCATGTACCAGCCGTCGCGGTTGTCGTTCTCGTGATGCGGCGGCGCCTTGGCGAACAAGGCGCCCAGCGCCGGTGCAAAAACCAGTGCATAAAGCATCGAGGCCGAGAGCGTGACGATCAGCGTGATCGGCATGTATTTCATGAAGTCGCCGATGATGCCCGGCCAGAACAGCAGCGGCGAAAAGGCGGCGATGCGCGTCATCGTCGCGGCGATGACCGGACCGGCCATGCGCTTGGCGGCAAGCGCGAAGGCCTCTGCCTTAGGCATGCCTTCGCTCATCCGCCGCTCGGCGAATTCGGTGACGATGATGGCGTCGTCGACCAGCATGCCGACCGCCAGGATGAGGCTGAACAGCACGATCATGTTGATCGTGTAGCCCATCATAGCCAACAGCAGGATGCCGATCAGGAAGGACGATGGAATGGCCAGGCCGATCAGCAGCGAGGCACGGCCCGACAGCGCGTAGAGAATGACGATGAACACCAGGATCACGGCGATCATGACGTGGTTCTGCAGATCGCCGAGCAACTGGTTGACGAAGACCGATTTGTCCTGCGTGTAGGTGACGTGCATGCCTTCCGGCATGGTCTTTATGAAGGCATCGGACACGGCCCTCACTTGGGCGATCGTGTCGATCAGGTTGGAGCCGATGCGCTTCTTCACCTCGATGGCGATCGCCGGCTTGCCGTCGAGACGGGTCACCGTCTCGGCGTCCTTGAAGGTGGAGCGGACGGTGGCGATATCCTGGGCCTGCACCACGGCATTGGGGCCGGCGACGATCGGAAGCGCCGCCACGTCCTGTGGCGTTTCGATCAGCGACGGCACCTTGACCGCGTATTTGCCCTCGGACCCTTCGATGTTGCCGGCGGCGACAAGACTGTTGGAATCGCCCACCGCACCGATCAGCTGCTCTAGCTGCAGCCCGTAGGAAGACAGTTTCATCGGATCGATGACGACTTCGACGAGATCGTCGCGGGCGCCCTGCAGCGAACCCTCCAGCACGCCAGGCACTTCCTCGATGCGGTCGCGCAACTCGCGCGCCGCCGTCGTCAGAACGCGCTCGGGCACCTCGCCCGACAGCGTCACGACAAGGACGGGGAATTCGGAGACGTTGACTTCGGAGACTACAGGCTCCTCGGCTGCCTGCGGCAGGTCGGCCTTGCCGTCCTGGACCTTGCTGCGCGTGTCCTGCAGCGCCGTCGCCAGATCCGTCTGCGGGTGGAATTCGACCAGCACGTAACCGCCGCCCTGGAAGGCGGCCGAACGCATCTCCTTGAGCCCCTTGAGGCTCTTCAGCTTGGCTTCCATCGGCCGCAGCAGAAGGCGTTCCGAATCCTCGGGCGAGATGCCCTGATAGATCAGGCTGACATACATCATCGGAATCGGAACGTCGGGTTCCGCTTCCTTCGGTGTCGACTGATAGGCGACCGCACCGGCAAGGATGAGGAACACCAGCACCGAGATGGTCAGCCTGGCATTGCTGATTGCGAGTTTGACGATATCCATGATTACTGCGTCCCGGCCGTCGCTTCGCCCAGCAGCTTCTGGATGGTCGCCTGGTCGGCCTCGACCGGCTTGACCACTTCGCCTTCCTTCACGAGTTCCTGGCCGGCGACGATGATGCGCGCATCGGCAGGGATGCCGCCGAGCACCAGGCCGGTTGGCGTATCGTCGACCAGATCGATCGGGAAGAACACGACCTTGTTGTCCTTGTCGACGGCGCGGATGCCGAGATCGCCCTTGTCGCCGAGCGTGACCACGGAGCGCGGCAGCATGACTGCGTCGGTCGGCTGCGCGCTCAGCCCGATTTCGGCCGTCATCCCGGCAGGAATGGTGCCCTCAGGATTAGGGATTGCGATCTCGACCCGGAAGGTGCGGGTGGCGGACGACGCGTCGCGGCTGATGTAGCGCACGGTGCCCTCGACGATCTGGCCGCTGACCAGCCGTACATTCGCCTTGTCGCCGATCTTCAGATAGCCGAGATCACGCTCGCTGACCTCGCCGCGGGCGATCACAGGGTCGAGGCTCAGAATGGTTGCCACCTCGCCACCCTGCATCACGGAACTGCCAAGCTCCACCGGCACCCGGTCGATGACGCCGTCGAACGGAGCCCTCACCTCATTGCGATCAAGCTGGGCTTGCATCGCTTCCAGCATCGACTGCGCTAAGGTCAGGGTGGAGCGGGCGTTGTCGAGCTGCAGCTTGGGCAGATTGCCGGTTTTCGCAAGCCGCGAGGCCGCATCGAGTTCGGCCTGACGCTGCGCGACAAGCTGCTTGGCGTTGCTGAGCGCCGAAAGCTTTTCCTCGGTGGCAAGCATCAGCACGAGGTCGCCCGTCTTGACGTGCTGTCCTTGCTTGACCGGCAGCTTGTCGATGATGCCGTCGACCCGGGTCGCCAGCACCGCGCGCTTGTCGGCTTCGGTC
Source organism: Mesorhizobium sp. WSM4806 (assembly GCF_055811635.1). Lineage (NCBI taxonomy): Bacteria > Pseudomonadati > Pseudomonadota > Alphaproteobacteria > Hyphomicrobiales > Phyllobacteriaceae > Mesorhizobium > Mesorhizobium sp. WSM4806. The sequence continues at coordinate 79,767 of NZ_JBVVQZ010000013.1, forward strand.
AGTCCGGAAATGCGGATGGCGCGCGCATAGGTACGCCTGGGCGGGGTTAAGATCGCGACGGTGCGCAACGGCGCCTTGGGCTGCTCTGCCTCAGCGGGCTTGGCCTTGCCGGCGTCAGGCGCCTTTGGCTGCTCGACCTCCCCCGCTTTGGGTTTGTCGGCGGCCGCGCTGCCGACGGACGAGAACTCGCCCGTCGCCATCCACGCAGCGAATCCGACAAGCACAACAATGGCTGCAAGCTTGTGAAACCTGTACTTCGGCATCGTCATTTTTCCAGTGCGCGGGATTCGGCCAGGCCGCGTCTTGTAACTCGGGCGCGTCGCCGATATGGGTGCGCGCAAGGCCGTGTTCAACTTGCCGTGATCGGCGAACGAGCTTCTACATCAAAGTTGCACCGCAATATAGTCAGAAATGTTGATGGGTAATACTTCGCTGGGCAGGATGCGGCCGCCGCCATGAGGCGCGCCGGACCAGCGCAGCCGTTCGTCTGCGAACATCCATTCGGCGCAGTGCGCATGCGAAAGCAACCGCAAGACCGCGTCCCTCGGACAAACCCTTGGCTGCATGGACCGTCATCGGTGCCGTGCCTTGGCTTTCCTCTGCCGCTGGGAGGTGCCAGCGAAACAGCATGGCAGCAGCTGTCAGCATGATGGGAATATTTCATGCAAAGGTCACCTCCTTCGACAAGGGCAGTGTCCGGATGCGCTCGCCTGTCAGTGCGAAGATGGCGTTGGCCAGTGCCGGTGCCGCCGGCGGCGTGCCGACTTCGCCGACGCCGCCCATCTTGTGAAAATTCTCCAGGATGGCGACTTCGAACGCCGGACACTGGGAGATGCGCATGGCGTCGTAGTCATGAAAATTCGACTGATCGACCATGCCGTCGGCGAAAGTAATCTCCTGACCCATCGCTGCCGACAGGCCGTAGATGGCGGCGGAGATGAGTTGCGCCTCGATGATATCAGGATCGAGCGCGGTGCCGACATCGGCGGCGATCCACATCTTCTCGATGCGGATTCCGGACGGCGTGTCGGCGACCTGGACGATCTCGCCGACCCAACTGCCGAAGGACAGCGCGAACGCCATGCCCTTGGCCTTGCCGGCGGGCAGCGCCTCGCCCCACTTCGCCATTTCGGCGACCTTCTCGACCACCTTCACCGCTGCCGGATAGGCAGCCATCAGCATCTTGCGCAGTTCGACCGCATCGGTTTTCCCGGCGGTGGCGATCTCGTCCATGAAGCCCTCATGAAAGAAGCCGTTGATCGAGCAGCCGACCGATCGCCAGAAGCCGACCGGGATGGAGGCGGGCGCAGCGATGCCGCTGACCCGGTAATGCGGGATGGTGTAGGGCTGGTCGTAGGCCCCATCGACAATGGACTTGTCGGGGCCAAGCGGCGGGATCGAGGGAAACAGCCGGCGCAAGGTGCTGGCTATCACCGATGGCGAGGCGATTGTCATGTCGACGGCGACCGGTATGCCGTCGTTGCCAAGCCGCGCCTGGAATCTGCCGACCGAAGCCGGCCGGTAGGCGTCGTGGCGCATGTCCTCCTCGCGCGTCCAAATCACCTTGATTGGCCGGCCTGCCGTTTCTTTCGCCATCAGCGCGGCACAGAGCGCATAATCCACCTCGATACGTCGGCCGAAGCCGCCGCCCATGAAGGCGGTGTGGACGCTGACCTTGTCCTGCTCAATGCCGACAGCATTGGCGCAAAGCTGCCGCACCAAGGTCGGCGCCTGGTTGCCGCACCAGATGTCGAGGACGCCGTCCTTAAGCCGCGCCGTGGCGTTCATCGGCTCCATCGTCGCATGTGCCAGATAAGGCACGGCATAGTCGGCCTCGACGATCCTTTCGCGCGGCGCGTCGGCGAAGGCGGTATCGACATCGCCATCGTCGCGCATCACCGACCCTTTTGTGCCGAGCGCCTGCTTCAGCACCTCGGAAATGCCGGCGCTGTCCAGCGGATATTCGGGATCGGCCCATTCGGCGTCGATCGCCTCCGCCGCCTTGAACGCCGCCCAGGTGTTTTCGGCGATGATGCCGAAGCCGTGGCCGTAATTCGTGTCGATCGGCACGATTTTGATCACCCCAGGCATTTTCTCGGCGTTCGAAAAATCCGCCTTGACCGGCTTGGCCCAGAAGCGCGGGCTCATCTTGACCGTGCCGTACAGCATCTCCGGCAGCGTCACGTCGATGCCGAAGATCGGCGCCCCGGTGACCTTGGCCAGCATGTCGATGCGTTTTTGCGGTTTGCCGAGCAGTTTCCAGCCGGCTTTGTCTTTGAGCCTGATTTCCGCGGGCGGCGCCATCGTCGCAGCGGTCGCAGCGACCGCGCCATAGGTCAGCGACTTGCCCGATGCCTTGTGCAGGATCGAGCCGTTGGCCGTTTCCAGATCGGCGGCAGCTATACCGAGCTTTTGCGCGGCCGCTGCAATCAGCATCTGCCGCGCGGCGGCGCCTGCCTCCCGCATCTTGCCGAAACCATCGAGCGTCGATGTCGAACCGCCGGTGCCTTGCAGGGCGAGGAATTTTCCGGCCACGCCCATGCCGGCGCGCACTATTTCCGCGGTTATGCTTTCATCGAAGAAGGCGAACGGACCGCCCTCTTCCAGGATCGCCGCATTGAAATAGGCGTAGGAGGCCGGGCCGTGCTCGACCTTGATCTGGTCGAGCCCGACATCGAGCTCTTCGGCAACCATGGCAGCAAGCGTCGTCGAGATGCCTTGGCCCATCTCGGCGCGCGGCGCGACGATGGTGATGGTGTTGTCGGCGCCGATTTTCACATAGGGGTTGAAGGTCGCTTCATCAGCCGCGAGGTCGCCTTCCAGCGGATTCGGAAAAGGCTTGCGATAATAGTAATAGCCGACGGCGATGCCGCCCGCGATGGCAGCGGTGCCGATGAGAAACGTGCGGCGGGCGATCTTTCCGACACTGGCCACGGTCAGATCCCCGCCGTCTTGAGCACGACCGCTCGTTTGATCGCCGCACGGATCTTCGGGTAGGTGCCGCAGCGGCAGAGATTGCCGCCCATGGCATCGTCGATATCGGCATCGGTCGGCTCGGCAACCTGGTCGAGCAGCGCCACCGCGCTCATGATCTGGCCGGCCTGGCAGTAGCCGCACTGGGCGACCTGCTCTTCCAGCCATGCCTGCTGTACCGGATGCAGTCCGCCTTCGGTGCCGATGCCTTCGATCGTGGTGACCGCGCCGGTGACCTCACCGACCGGCAATGAACAGGAGCGCACCGGCTGGCCGTCGACATGCACCGTGCAGGCGCCGCAGGCGGCGATGCCGCAGCCGAACTTCGGCCCGGTCTTGCCCATGAGATCGCGCAGCGCCCACAGCAGCGGCATTTCGGGATCGGCATTGACGTCGAATGCCTGCCCGTCGACGGTGAGGCGCATGGGGATACCCTTTGTTGTCGTCCACAGCCCGGGCAGGCCGGTCGGCCATTCGCCCTTATACATCTTGACAAATTACGTCATTTTGTCAATAGAGCTTTAGCAGGATAAAGTCGCGCCATGATCGAGATCGAGGACATCGCCACCGACCCCAAGCGCGCCCGCATTCTGGACAGCGCGATGAAGGTGTTTCTGGCCTATGGTTTCGCCCGCACCACCATGGACGACATCGCGCGTGCCGCCGACATGTCGCGGCCGGCGCTTTATCTGCAGTTCAAGAACAAGACTGATATTTATCGCGCCATTGCGTTGATGCTGCTCTCCCGCTCGCTCGAGCAGGCGAAAACGGCACTCGCCGGCGAAGAACCATTTGCCGGGCGCACGATGCGGGCCATCGACGAAGCGCTGATCTCGATGACGCGCACCGTCCACGGCTCGCCGCATGGCGCGGAACTGCTTGACATGAAGTCGAGTCTCGCCGACCTGATCGGCTGCTGGCGCAGCCGGTTTGCCGAGCATATCGCCGCAGCGATCCAGAGCGAAGCCGGACGCAATGGCGTCGATCTCACCGCCAACGGCTTGTCGGCAAAATTGCTGGCCGACATGCTGCTCGACGGGCTGGAAGGCATGAAGATGCGCATCAGCGATCCGGACGAGCAGCGGCAGGCTGCGGCCGCGCTGATCAAGGTGATCGATCTAGCCTTGCAAAAAAACTGACAACTAAACGCCTCAGGCTCGGCGACGCGCTGCCTCGGGTTTCTTGCGTGCTGCGAGGAACTCCTTGACCCGCCGCCCCGGTGCCGGTCCACGCATCGGCTTGAAGCCGTCGTCGAGCTCGCCTGAGAGATCAAGCGTCGGCCGCTTGCCGACGGCGTCGTAATTCTCTTCCAGCCAGTCGCTGGCGGCGGTGCGGCCAAGGTCGCGCAGATAGGTCAGGAAGGCCCATTCGGCATTGACCTTGGACGATGCCGACAGGTCCTTGAATGCCTCGTCGGCATCGATGCGGTGCATGCGGATGTCGCGGTATTCGCCATGCGGCAGCCGGCCGGCGGCAATCAGCTCCTTGATGAAGGCGATCGAGCGGAATTCGCGCAAGAGTCCGGCGTTGAAGGTGATCTCGTCGATGCGATTCTGGATTTCGTTGGCGCTCTTCGGCGTCCCCTCGCGGACCACCGGATTGATCTGCACCAAAAGCACGTCCTCGGTGGCAGTCGTCTTGAAGAACGGGAACAGCGCCGGATTGCCGCCATAGCCGCCATCCCAGTAGGGCACGCCCTTGATCTCGACGGCGCGGAACAGCTGCGGCAGGCAAGCCGACGCCATCACCGTGTCAAGATCGATCTCGCCATCGGAAAAGACGCGTAACTGCCCGGTCTCGACATTGGTCGCGGAGATGAACAGCTCCATCGATTTGCAGGCGCGCACATTGCCGAAATCGATCTCCTGTTCGATCACGTCGCGCAGCGGGTTGAGGCCGAGCGGGTTGGCGACATAGGGCGAAAACACCCGCGACATCGTGTCGAAAAACAGATAGCCCGGCGTGTTCTCGATCGACCAGTTGCCCCAGGCGACGTCCCACGGCATGCGCTGCACCGGGCTGAACCGGCCCTTCCGCGCCACCGCGCGCCAGAAATCGTCGAGCTTCTGCCGCGCGCCCTCGACGCCGCCGCGGACGAAGCCGTCGGCCAGCGCCACCGCGTTCATGGCGCCGGCGCTGGTGCCCGAAACCGCCGCGATGTCGAGCCGTCCGTCCTCCAGCAGCTGGTCGAGCACGCCCCAGGAAAAGGCGCCGTGCGAGCCGCCGCCCTGCAGCGCGACGTTGATCTTCTTGGGCTCCTCCGCCTTGCCGTTTGTCGTCATGGCGTTGTCCTTGATCTGTAGAGAGCCATTGGATGGATCACTGCGCGGTCCAGCCGCCGTCGACCGAGATTTGCGTGCCGTTGATCTGCGCTGCCGCATCCGAGCACAGGAATACCGCGGCAGCGGCAACTTGCTCGACCGTGACGAATTCCTTGGTCGGCTGCCTGTCGAGCATGACCTCGCGGACCACCGTGTCGCGGTCCATCTTGTTCGCCTTCATCTGGTCGGGGATCTGCGCCTCGACCAGCGGCGTCAGCACATAGCCGGGACAGATGGCGTTGCAGGTGATCTTGTCGCGCGCCAGTTCCAAAGCGACCGTCTTGGTCAGTCCCATGATGCCGTGCTTGGCCGCGACATAGGCCGATTTGAACGGCGAGGCGACCAGCCCATGGGCCGAGGCGATGTTGACGATCCTGCCGCCGCCGGCTTCTCTCATCAGCGGGATGGCGGCGGCGATGGTGTGAAAGGCCGACGACAAATTGATGGCGATGATGGCGTTCCACTTCTCGACGGGAAATTCTTCCACCGGCGCGACATGCTGGATGCCGGCATTGTTGACCAGGATGTCGACCGAGCCGAAGCTCTCGGCTGCCTTTGCGACCAGCGCCCGGCATTCGGCCGGCTTCGACATATCTGCCTTGATGTAGACAGTCTTCACGCCGTGATGCTTGGCGATCGCATCGGTGACGGCCTGGTCGTCGGCCGTGTCTGAAAAGGAATTGACGACGATGTTGCAGCCATCGGCCGCGAGGGCATGGGCGATTGCCAGGCCGATGCCCGAGGTGGAACCGGTGACGATGGCGGTTTTTCTGCTGGGCAAGGCGAAATCCTTCGTTACGGCGCTAACGGACCATATTGCAGTGCAGCATATATGCCTCGTGTGGCGCAAAAACAGCGGCACTCAGTGGCGATGATATGAAATTTTCGTTATGAAAGAGGACACCCTCACTCAAAGCTGTACGCCTGACACCAGTGCGAAGACAGGTTTTGCAGTGCGAAGATAGTTTTGTCAGCGATCCCCGGAAGCCACTTCAGGGCGCTCGTAAGATTGCGTTTCGGGATTTGTCATCTGGCTGATGAAAAGACGCAGAGCTTTCCGTACGGCGAGCGATGGCGGCTCGGACGGATGCCACTCCGGGAAATGACCATCGATCGCCATGCGTGCCAGGCCATAGACAAATGCGCGGGCGGCAAGCACCAGATGATCGAAGTCGGTGTCCGGGGCAAGCCGACCTTGTTGTTGCGCTTGGGTCAGCAGGTCGATCATTTTCCGGCGAACGGCTTCATTCTGATCACGAAGACTGTCCGACGCGTCGAAATCGATCAGCGTCCGAGAACTGATGATCTGGAAATGCGTGGGATTGCTGATCGCCCACTCCAGATAGCCTTGCCCGATCGCTTCGAAGGCCACAATGGGATCTGGGCTGCCGACTTTGGACTGTGCATCGGCAACGGCCTCGGTCAGCCGGTTCATCGCCTGTTCGGCGACGGCGGTCAGCAGTGCTGATTTCGAGCGGAAATGCCGGAATGGCGCGCCGGGCGAAACGCCGGCACGTTTTGCCGCCTCGCGCACCGAGACATGCTCTGCTCCGCGCTCTTCGATGATCTCTACGGTGGCAGCGATCAAGGCCTCGACCAGATTGCCGTGATGATAGCGCTTGGGGTGGGCGGCTTCGCCGGTATCCGTGGGGCTGGTCATGCCTGCGAAATAGCACAACGCCGACATGTAATCACTGATTATTTTCTTGTGTCCAGGCGTTTCATATGTAATCAGTGCTTACAACATCAATGGAGGTTACCATGCTTCGCATCATCGCAACGACTGCCCTTGCTTTCTCTTTACTGTCGCTCGGGTCTGCCCAGGCCGAAGATCGGCCAACCCTGCAAATCGTCTGGCCGGCGGCCGGCTCGTTCATCGAACTCGGCAATGACCCAGAGAAGGCGATAGGCGTCGTCGTCAGCAGCAACTTCGCGCTTCTGCCAGCGGGTGAATGCGACGGCGTCAGCCAATGCGGCCATTTGCATATGAAGATCGATCCCGCCGGAGACACCTGCAACATCCCCGGCAAGCCGTACAACAGCATGAACAGCGACTTTGGCGGCGATCTTGTCAAGGCTCGTTTCGGCCATTGCCCGGATGCCGCCGGCAAGCATGTGATCGGCGTCCTACTTGCCGATGATCATCACAAGCCCATTCTCGTCGACGGCAAACCCGTTACGGCTCTGGTGACGGTGACGACGAAATAGCGCGGATCGGGCGGGACCCAGCCTCATTCGAGGCGGAGATTTTCTGACACGGCCTGCTGATGAGAGATTTCGGCCGGGCTTGGTCCGGCCGGCGATCACGACATCGTGTCGAGCTTGCGCTGCATGGCGGCGATCTGTTCCTTCAGTTCCTGAAGGTCGTCGGGCTTTTCCGACGTCTCTTTCCTGGTCGGCTCCGCCGGCGCTGCGGAAGTGCCATTCGAGCCTGCCGGTGGGAAGGGCGTGAACAGGCGCATGGCGTTCTGGAACATCTCCATGTTGCGGCGCGTCTGCTCTTCCAGCGCCTTGATCGGCGTGGCGATCTTCATCATGTCCAGCGGCGACTTGCCCAACGCACCCTTCATCTGCTCGCGGAAGCGTTCCTGTTCCTTCGAGAAGGCGATCATCGACTGTTCGAGGAAGCTCGGCACGATCATCTGCATCTGGTCGCCGTAAAAAGCGATCAACTGGCGCAGGAACGGAATCGGCAGCATGTTCTGCCCTTCCTTGTTCTCCAGTTCGAAGATGATCTGGGTCAGCACCGGATGGGTGATGTCGTCGCCGGTCTTGGCGTCCTGGACGGTGAACTCCACGCCCTTCTTGACCATTTCGGCAAGGTCCTCGAGCGTCACATAGGTGCTGGTGCCGGTGTTGTAGAGGCGGCGATTGGCATATTTCTTGATGATAATCGGTTCGTCTTTCGCGGCCATCAGCATCCTCCCGGGACACCGGCGCACTTGAGGTAAGCTGCCGGTAACGATTGCGCCTTTTCAAGGATATGCGCAAAAGCGTCACAATTCCAAGCGGTTTGTGCAGTGCGGCATCAATTAATGCTGCACGGCGGGCTAGAAATGCTGCGCAGCAATGGGCCGGCTGTATCCACCACGATGCGCAACCTGCTTGCGACGCATGGCCGGTATGCCCATTTCCGGTTTGACTTGGATCATTGAAAGGGCAAGAAAAGCCCTGACGATACAAAACTGCGATACCAAAACCTCGATACCTCGAAGTGTGGAGAAGAACATGTCCGCTGCCATCGTTGTCGCCAGTGCGGCGCGCACGCCCGTCGGTTCCTTCAACGGCGCCTTCGCCGCCACGCCCGCGCATGAGCTTGGTGCCGTCGTCATCAAGGAGTTGCTGTCCCGTACCGGTGTCGAGCCGGCGGAGGTCGACGAGGTCATCCTCGGCCAGGTGCTGACCGCGGCTCAGGGCCAGAACCCCGCCCGCCAGGCATCTATCGAAGCCGGCCTGCCGAAGGAAACCACCGCCTGGGGCCTCAACCAGGTTTGCGGCTCAGGTCTGCGCGCTATTGCTCTCGGTATGCAGCAGATCGCGACAGGCGATGCCAAGGTGATCGTCGCCGGCGGGCAGGAATCGATGTCGCTGGCCCCGCACGCTCAACACCTGCGTGCCGGCGTCAAGATGGGCGACTACAAGATGATCGACATCATGATCAAGGATGGGCTGTGGGATGCCTTCAATGGCTACCACATGGGCAACACGGCCGAAAACGTCGCTCGCCAGTTCCAGATTACCCGCGAGGACCAGGACCAGCTCGCATTGGCCTCCCAGAACAAGGCAGAGGCCGCGCAGAAGGCCGGCAAATTCAAGGACGAGATCGTGGCCTTCACCGTCAAGGGCAAGAAGGGCGACACCATTGTCGACCAGGACGAATATATCCGCCACGGCGCCACGATCGAGGCCATAACCAAGCTGAGACCGGCCTTCGACAAGGACGGCACGGTGACCGCCGCCAATGCCTCCGGCATCAATGACGGCGCCGCCGCCGTGCTGCTGATGACCGAAGCGGAAGCCGCAAAGCGCGGCATCACGCCGCTGGCGCGCATCGTGTCCTGGGCGACCGCGGGTGTCGATCCGCAGATCATGGGCACCGGGCCTATTCCCGCCTCGCGCAAGGCGCTGGCCAAGGCCGGCTGGTCGGTCGGCGATCTCGACCTGATCGAGGCCAACGAAGCCTTCGCCGCCCAGGCCTGCGCCGTCAACAAGGACATGGGCTGGGATCCGTCGATCGTCAATGTCAATGGCGGTGCCATCGCCATCGGCCATCCGATCGGCGCCTCCGGGGCCCGCATCTTCAACACGCTGGTTTACGAGATGCGCCGCAGAAGTGCCAGGAAAGGCCTTGCCACGCTGTGCATCGGCGGCGGCATGGGGGTCGCCATGTGCGTGGAAGCGCTGTGAAGTCATCTTCAAAGCGCCGTGAGGACGGAGCGAGCAAGCCGTGAAACAGTCGGTGGCGAACAGGCTCCGCCGTTAGAGCGTTTCCGTTCGCCGCCCGCCGATCGAGAAAAAGGGAGGATATTATGACAAAGGTAGCACTCGTCACCGGTGGGTCGCGCGGCATTGGCGCCGCGATCTCGATCGGCCTGAAAACCGCCGGCTATCAGGTCGCCGCGAACTACGCCGGCAATGACGAAGCGGCGCAGAAATTCAAGGCAGAGACCGGCATCCCCGTCTACAAATGGTCGGTCGCCGACTACGATGCCTGCGCCGCCGGCATCAAGCAGATCGAGACCGATCTCGGCCCGGTTTCCGTTCTGGTCAACAATGCCGGCATCACCCGCGACGCCATGTTCCACAAGATGACGCGCGAGCAGTGGAAAGAGGTCGTCGACACCAATCTTTCCGGCGTCTTCAACATGACGCACCCACTGTGGGTCGGCATGCGCGACCGCAAGTTCGGCCGCGTCATCACCATCTCCTCGATCAATGGCCAGAAAGGCCAAACCGGCCAGGTCAATTATTCGGCGTCGAAGGCCGGCGATATCGGCTTTACCAAGGCGCTCGCCCAGGAAGGGGCGCGGGTCGGCATCACCGTCAATGTCATCTGCCCCGGCTACATCGCCACCGAGATGGTCAGGGCGATGGACGAGAAGGTGCTCAATGAGCGCGTCATCCCGCAGATCCCGGTCGGCCGACTCGGCGAGCCGGAAGAGATCGCACGCTGCGTCGTCTTCCTCGCGTCAGACGATGCCGGTTTCATCACCGGCTCGACCATATCAGCCAATGGCGGCCAGTATATCACGTGAGGCGTTATGTCACCTGAGGCGTCGGCCTGTTGCCGGCGACTGTTGCACGGGTCTAACCGCCCACACGGCCGAGTTCGAGGCCGGGATCCGGATTACTCCGGCCGTCAGGCGACACGCTTCAGCCCTGGTTCGGCTGCCGGCTTGGTCTGGGCGGCTGGACCCGGCTGGCGCGAAGGTGCCGGCAGGCGGGCAAGCGACGCCCGGCTGAGGCCCGACAGTTTCAAGGCGATGCGACGCTTCAGAAATGGAGTGAGATTCAGCGCCGAAAGCACGAGATTGCGGACGAACCGCTTCACCGAATTGCGGGAAAGCGCCATCTCGGTCATCATGCCCGCCAGTTCAAGCACCTCCTGGGCCGCCGGGCGGCGCAGCGTTTCGTAGAGGTCGAGCGCGGTTTCCGGGCGCACGCCGTTCACCACGTCGCCAAGCAACTGGCCAAGCACGACCGCGTCGATGATGCCGGTGTTCATGCCTTGCCCTCCCGCCGGGCTGTGCACGTGCGCGGCATCGCCGATGAGGAACAACCGGTCCTTGCGATACGAGCGGACCAGGCGGTGATGCACGCGAAAACGCGAGCTCCACACCAGTTCGAGCACCCGGGTTCTTTTCTTGGTCGGACCACGGCTGTCGAGCAGCGCCTGGATGTCGGTGACCGCGGGGTTTTCCGGTGCGTCATCCATTGTCGCGACGACCCGGTACGAACCGTCCGGGAGCGGTGCCACCACCACCAGCCCGGCCGGTGCAAAGAACAGCGACACTTCCGTCGGGCCAACCGGCCAGTCGAGACGAACATCGGCGAGCACGAACGACGCGTCATAGGCGGCGCCGTCGAACTCGATGCCGGTCGACCTGCGCACCAGGCTGTGCATGCCGTCGGCACCAACGACGTAGCGTGCCGATATCAGTTTCTGGCGGCCGTTCTCGATCACCGTCACGTGTGCGCCGTCAGCGTCCTGAACGACTGCCTTGGCCTCGATCGAGCGATGAATCACGCCGCCCAGGGCAGCGCTCCGTTCGGCGAACACCTGCTCGGTCAGGTTCTGAGGCAGCATCATCAGATAGGGATGCCTCGAAGGAAGCTTGCTGAAATCGAGATTGAGCAGCGCCCGGTTGCGGTCGCGGATGGTGAAATTCTGCAGCTTCAGGGCAAGTTCGCTCAGCCGCTGCGTAACGCCGAGAGGCTCCAGCGTTTCCAGCGTCTGCGCGTGGATGACGCCAGCCCGCGAGGTCTGAAGGCCCTCCTCCAGCCTGTCGATCAGGACGTGATCGACACCGGCCTGGTGTAGCACGATGGACAGCGCCATGCCGGTCGGGCCGGCGCCAACGATCAGGACTTCCGTGGTTTCGGGCAACATCTCTCTCTCCATTTATCAACGATCGTTGACTTTCTAGGCGAAGCCATTGCATTTGTCAACGGCTGTTGTCATAAGCCTTTCATGACCGAGAATCAGCCGAAAAAACCCGGCAAGTCGGACCGCACGCGCGCCAAAATCCTGGAGGCCGCGAAGCTCCTGTTCGCCGAGCACGGCTATGAGGGCGCCTCGATCCGTGACGTCGCGGCGCATGCCTCGATCGATCCGGCCATGGTGATCCGCTATTTCCGCAGCAAGGACGAGCTGTTCGCCAGGGCGGCGGTCGTCGACCTGCAATTGCCGGCACTGCGGGTGATCGACCGAAATGCCATCGGCGAAACGCTGATCAGGCGTTTTCTTGAAGTCTGGGAGGGCCCGACCAGCGGCCCTGGCATGGCAATTCTGCTGCGTTCGGCGACGTCGAACGAATTCGCCGCGGAAAAATTGCGCGACGTATTTGGCAACCAGGTGAGGCCGGTGATTGCGGCGGTCGCTGACCCCGCCGATGCGGGTCGACGGGCCGGGCTCGTTTCGAGCCAGTTGCTGGGTCTGGCGATGTGCCGGTACCTGTTGCGGCTTCCGCCCGTTGTCGCCCTGTCGCACGACGAAATTATCCAGAACGTCGGCCCTACTTTGCAGCGCTATGCCGTGGGAGAGGATGCGCCTTGAACAAGCCGGGCTGGCAGTCTGGTCCTCGTGCAGCGACTGCGCCGACCGACGGGCGTGACGCCGATTTGTGCCGAAGCGGCACGCAAAGGGTTAACGGCGGCCGTGCGGCCTGTGCAAAACCCTGTTGCCCGCCTGTGGATAACAGGTGGAATACCTGTTCACGATACTACATATGGGGGTGAACATACCGGGAAACATGCTCCGGCGCCGATTCGTCGCCGTTTCGTTCCGGCTTTGAGCGCAGTGTTAAACGACAAAGACTGAAAAACATCCCCAAATGGTTAAGGCGCGTTAGGAAAGACTAATTATTTCAAAATGTTGGATGACGCCGGCCAACCTGCGTCGATCGTTCAGCGGCAAAAGTTAACGGCGACGTCAGCCCTGCATGAAACGGGCCAGTTCGGCGATTCAGCATGTGGTGAGACTCGCAGGCGAGAAATCCAGATGTAGCCGTGAACAAACCATGAATATGCGCGAGTCAGCGATTCGTAGCCGATTCGTTCCAGACTCGTTCCAACTGTTAAATCGGAACGGCGGAACGGATTGTCGACGGCGACGGAAGGCTTCGAGCTGCCATCGGAATATTCTGCTTTCGCTTCACGCCCAAAATCCCTATGTGTCGGCTGTCACCCGCGCCACCACGGGGCGCGCTCCCGACAACGCGAGGCAGAGAGCCTTAATTTCCAGGTCGATGAACATCCAGCCGAAACACACTGAGCCACTGATCCTGTCAGGCCGCGACGTGACCGCTGTGCTCGGGCCAACCAACACCGGCAAGACCCATCTCGCCATCGAGCGCATGGTGGCGCATGAAAGCGGCATTATCGGCCTGCCGCTCAGGCTGCTCGCCCGCGAGGTCTACTCGCGCGTCTGCGAAAAAGTCGGCGCTCACAAGGTGGCCCTCATCACCGGTGAGGAGAAGATCCAGCCCGACGGCGCCAGATATTCGGTCTGCACCGTGGAAGCCATGCCGCGCGAGACCGACGCCGCCTTCGTTGCCGTCGACGAGGTCCAGCTGGCCGGCGACCTCGAGCGCGGCCACATCTTCACCGACCGCATCCTGCATCTGCGCGGCCGCCAGGAGACGCTGCTGCTCGGCGCAGCGACCATGCACGGCATCCTCCAGCGTCTGCTGAAGGGGGTGTCGGTGGTGACGCGGCCGCGGCTGTCGCATCTCGCCTATGCCGGTTCGAAGAAGCTGACCCGCCTGCCGCGACGTACGGCGATCGTCGCCTTCTCCGCCGACGAGGTCTATGCCATCGCCGAACTGATCCGCCGCCAGCAGGGCGGTGCGGCAGTCGTGCTCGGCGCGCTATCGCCGCGCACCCGCAACGCGCAGGTGGAGCTGTTCCAGTCGGGTGACGTCGATTATCTGATTGCCACCGATGCGATCGGCATGGGCCTCAACCTCGATCTCGATCACGTCGCCTTCGCCCAGAACCGCAAGTTCGACGGCTACCAGTATCGCAACCTGACGGCGGCCGAGCTCGGCCAGATCGCCGGCCGCGCCGGCCGCCACTTGCGCGACGGAACTTTTGGCGTCACCGGCCAGGTCGATCCACTGGACGAGGAACTGGTCAAGAAGATCGAAGCGCATGATTTCGACCCGGTGAAGGTGCTGCAATGGCGCACCGCGCGTTTCGATTTCGCCAACCTCGACGCGCTGAAGCGCTCGATCGAAACCAACGCGCCGGTTGAAGGCCTGACGCGCGCGCTGCCGGCGGTCGATGCGCAGGCGCTCGAACATCTGTCCCGCGACGAGGACATCCGGGCGCTTGCCACCGACGCCAGGCGCGTGGCGCTGTTGTGGGAGGCCTGCGCCCTTCCCGATTACAGGAAGATCGCCCCGGCTCAGCATGCCGACCTGATCGCCTCGATCTACATGGACCTTGCCAGGCATGGCCATGTCGACGAGAATTACATGGCCGAGCAGGTGCGCCGCGCCGACACCACCGAGGGCGACATCGACACGCTGTCGCACCGGATCGCCCAGATCCGCACCTGGACTTTCGTTTCCAACCGGCCCGGCTGGCTGGCCGATCAGGCACACTGGCAGGAAAAGACGCGCGAAATCGAAGACAGATTGTCGGATGCGCTGCATGAGCGGTTGACGAAACGCTTCGTAGACCGCAGGACTTCCGTCCTCATGCGGCGCCTTAGAGAAAATACCATGCCTGAAGCCGAAATCAGCCCAACCGGAACCGTCCTCGTCGAAGGCCACCATGTCGGCGAGTTGCAGGGGTTCCGCTTCACCGCCGACCAGAGCGCCGGCGGCGAGGACGCCAAGGCGGTGCGCACAGCGGCCCAGAAGGCGCTTGCAGCCGAATTCGAGGCGCGGGCCGAACGCTTCGGCGCCTCGGCCAATGGCGACATCGCGCTCGGCTCCGACGGCACGCTGCGCTGGATCGGCGCGCCGATCGGCACGCTGGTCGCAGGCGACGAGCCGTTGAAGCCACGCCTGGTGCTGCTGGCCGACGAGCAGCTCACCGGTCCCGCCCGCGACAAGGTCGCGGCGCGCGCCGAGCGCTTCGTCAATTTCCAGATCGAGTCGCTTCTGAAGCCGCTGGTCGACCTCAAGAACGCCGAGCAGATCACCGGCATCGGCCGCGGCATCGCCTTCCAGCTCGTCGAGAATTTCGGCCTCATCAACCGCCGCGACATCGCCGAGGAGATGAAGTCGCTCGACCAGGAAGGCCGCGCCGCCCTGCGCCGGCTCGGCGTGCGCTTCGGCGCCTACCACGTCTTCGTGCCCGCGCTGATCAAGCCGGCCCCGGCCGGACTGGTGACGCTGTTGTGGGCGCTGCAGAACGACGGCAAGGACAAGCCCGGCTTTGGCGACGTGGTTCACGCGCTGGCCTCCGGCCGCACCTCGGTGGTCATCGATCCCACCTTCGACAAGACCTTCTACAAGCTGGCCGGCTACCGCAATCTCGGCCGTCGTGCGGTGCGCGTCGACATCCTCGAACGGCTGGCCGACCTGATCCGGCCCGCAACCAACTGGAAGCCGGGCCTCGGCCAGCGCCCCGACGGCGCCTATGACGGTCAGTCCTTCATGGTGACGCCGCCGATGATGTCGATTCTCGGCGCCACGGCCGACGACATGGAAGAGATTCTGAAAGGCCTCGGCTACCGGGCCGAGCCGAAGCCGGCTGTCGAGGTGAAGGCACGGCTCGAGGCACAGGACAATGCCGCGCGCGAAGCCGCCGCGGCCAAGCAGGCGGCGGAGGCACAAGCCGAGCAGGCCAAGGCAGCGGAAACCGCGATTGCCGACGCAGCCGCCGAGGCGCCGGCCGACAGTCCAGAGCCGGATGCAGTGGCAGAAGCCACGGCGGAGGCTCTCGCGGAACCCGCTGCCGAAGCGGAACCTGTCGCAGAAGCTCAGCTGCAAAGTCCGCCTGAGGTCACGGTAGAGGGACTGCCTGCAGCTGAAGCCGCAGCTCGAGAGGCAGCACCCGAAACCGCCGTGCTTGAGGTCGCACCGGCGGAGCCGGCTTCCGAAGCCTCGCCCGCAACGGCAGCAGTCTCGGCCGAACCTGCCGCGGCCGCCACCGGCGAGGCTGCTCCAGAGGCCGAGAAAGAGGCAGAGGAACCAAAACCCATCCTGTTGTGGCGGCAGGGCCGCTTCGACCAGCGCCCACGCCACCGCCACCACGACAACCGGCCCCGTGACAGGGACAATCGCCCGCGCAGCGGACAAGCAGCGCGCGATGGCCGCAGCAACGCGCCGGCAGAGGCCGGGCAGCAGGCCGGCGCTCCAGGCGACCGGCCCGCCCGTGAAGGACGCCGCGACGGCGACGGCGCCGGCAAGCCGCGCTTCGACCGCAGCAAGTTCAAGCCCAAGCCCCAGGGCGAGCCAGGCGAACGGCGCGACGGCAAGCCGCAGGGCGAGCGCCCCGATCGTCGCGAAAGCCGGCCCGACTGGAAAGGCGGCAGGCCGGACGGCAAGGGCGGCGCGCCTGGTGGAAAGCCCGCGTTCCAGCCGAAGCCTCGCGAGGAGCGTCCGGTGCGCTTCGACCCGGATTCCCCCTTCGCCAAGCTCGCCGCGTTGCGCGACCAGCTGAAGAAGTAAGTTCGTTCGCTCCGATGGTCACTGATGCCCGCCAGCGCATCGACAAATGGCTGTTCTTTTCGCGTGCGGTGAAATCGCGCTCGCTGGCGGCGAAGCTGGTGGTGGCCGGACGCGTTCGCATCAATCGCGACAAAGCAGCGCAGGCCTCCGATCTGGTCCGCCTCGGCGACGTCCTGACCATCACTCTCGAGCGGCGCATCTTCGTCTGGAAGGTGCTCGGCACCGGCAGCCGGCGCGGTCCCGCCGAGGAAGCGCGCTTGCTCTACGAGGATATCTCGCCGCCGCCGGCACCAAAGGGCGAGGCCGTTCGCGATGCGATCCCCGCACTGCGTGATGCCGGCAGCGGCCGCCCGACCAAGAAGGAACGCCGGGAAACCGACCGGTTGTTCGGCGACGACTGACGCATAACCGGCTTTCGTCGCATCACCGGCAGGAAATCCATTCCGGAAACACCGGCATCACGCGCAATGGCTGCCCTTGCAAGCGGCAGGCAAAGACGTTACCTCACCAAGAAAGCCTACCGCATCGGCCCACAAATCGATATCGATTTTCCAAGAGCACGATGCGTGGATTCAAAGTGTTAGAGCGTACCTTATGCGTCCGATTGGACGCCACGTCGCCCTGATAAAACGGGACGTCCCGGAGCCGACCGATGACCTATGTCGTGACCGATAATTGCATAAAATGCAAATACATGGACTGCATCGAGGTCTGTCCGGTCGACTGTTTTTATGAGGGCGAGAACATGCTCGTCATTCATCCCGACGAGTGCATCGACTGTGGCGTCTGTGAACCGGAATGCCCGGCCGACGCGATCAAGCCGGACACCGAGCCAGGGCTCGACAAATGGCTGCAGATCAACACCGAATACGCCGATAAATGGCCCAATATCACCGCCAAGAAGGAGCCTCCGGCCGACGCCAAGTCCTTCGATGGCGAGGCCGGCAAGTTCGAAAAATATTTTTCTCCCGAGCCCGGCCAGGGTGACTAGCGCTCGACCGCGAAAATCGAAATCGATTTTCGGAAGGACTATGCGCCAGATCAAAGTGTCACAGCGTCCTTGCGCGTCCAAAACGAGCGCGTGGCACCGTAATGGCGACGCCGGTTTGATCGGCGTCACGCGTGCTGACAGGCACCGCACGTTAACTGCCTTGACAGGCGGAGATCGCGCTTGACCTTCGCGCGTGCAGCAAAACCTTGATTCTTCCGACTTTTTGTGCTACACGAACCAAACATGCCGGTGACACAACGTCGATTTATGGCGCAAACGCCCCAAATCACTGAAAGGTGAATTTTTCAATCCGGACCAGAGTGATCTGGGGCAGGCAGTCGCGACTATGCGATTTGCCGCCCTCGGCTTTTCCGGTGGGTTCGTAGTTGTGCGGCTAACGATCGGTACCCGATCGCGCGAGTTCGACCGGCAGAATGCCGGTTCCACACCAAGGAGTTCATGGCGTAATGGCAACAATCACCCCGCAGAAGAAGTCCAGCGCAGCGCGTCACGGTTTTAAGACGGGCGAGTACATCGTCTATCCGGCGCATGGCGTCGGCCAGATCGTCTCGATCGACGAGCAGGAAGTTGCGGGCCACAAGCTGGAACTGTTCGTCATCGACTTCCAGAAGGACAAGATGCGTCTGAAGGTTCCGGTCGCCAAGGCGACCTCCATCGGCATGCGCAAGCTGTCGGAAGAGGATTACGTCGATCGCGCGCTGAAGGTCGTGCAGGGCCGCGCCCGCGTCAAGCGCACCATGTGGTCGCGCCGCGCCCAGGAATATGATGCGAAGATCAATTCCGGCGACCTGATCTCGATCTCGGAAGTTGTGCGCGACCTCTACCGCGCCGACAATCAGCCGGAGCAGTCCTATTCCGAACGCCAGCTTTATGAGGCGGCACTCGACCGCATGGCGCGCGAGATCGCGGCCGTCAACCGCATGTCGGAAACCGAAGCGGTGCGCCTCATCGAGGTGAACCTCAACAAGGGACCGAAGCGCGGCGCCAAGGCCGACAACGAAGAAGCCGAGCAGGAAGAAGCAGCCTGAGCGCTTCTCGCCTTAATTTGGAAAAACCCGGCCTCGCGCCGGGTTTTTTTATTCCTAAGCTCGTCGCGTTTGACTGGATTCATGCGACGCGCTTTAGGTTGTTGTTGTTGTTATGCATGTCGTGATCGCAAAACCACCGCGCGCCCTGCATTAGTGATCGTCACCCCAAAACCGCTACGCACTTTTTGGGCGACATGCCTTAAATTTCGCCACCGGTTTCCTTCTCTGCCTCCTGCTTCAGCGTCGCGATAAACCGCTTGGTTCGCTGGCGCTCCGGATTGCTGAACAGAACCGCGGCGGGGCCTTTCTCGACGACGCTGCCGGCGTCGAGGAACACCACCTCCTGCGCGATTTTGGAGGCGAGGCGCAAATCATGCGTCGCCATCACCATGGTGGTGCCCTCGCTGGCGAGCTGGCCGAGCACGTCGACCACCTCCTGCGCCAGTTCCGGATCGAGCGCCGAAGTCGGCTCGTCGCACAGCAGCACTTTCGGCGATGGCGCCAGCGCCCGGGCGATCGCCACGCGTTGCTGCTGGCCGCCTGACAACGTCGCCGGCCAGGCGTCGGCCTTGTGCGCCATACCAACCTTTTCGAGCAGGGCGAGCGCCCGCTCGCGCGCTCGCCCGGCCGGCCATTTCAACACCGTCACCAGCCCCTCCATGACGTTTTCGATCGCCGTGCGGTGCGGAAACAGCTGGAAATTCTGGAACACCATGCCGGTCTGAAGCCGCAGGCGCTGGATGGCCCTGCCGGGAACCTTGCCGCCGGGATGGAATTCGAGCGCGTCGTCGCCGATGCGCACCGTGCCCGAGGTCGGGATCTCGAGCAGGTTGATGCAGCGCAGAAGCGTGCTTTTCCCACCGCCCGAGGGGCCGACAAGGGCGGTGACGCTGCCTTCCTCGATGGTGACGGTCACGCCCTTCAGCACGAGATTGTCACCAAAGCGCTTCTCGATGTCGGTGAGGCCGATCATGGGCGCGCCTCGAGGAAGCCGCCATAGCGGTTGAGCCGCTTTTCCAGGCGCGTCTGCAACGCCGACAGCACCGAGCTCAGCGCCA
This sequence comes from Mesorhizobium sp. WSM4806, assembly GCF_055811635.1. NCBI lineage: Bacteria > Pseudomonadati > Pseudomonadota > Alphaproteobacteria > Hyphomicrobiales > Phyllobacteriaceae > Mesorhizobium > Mesorhizobium sp. WSM4806. The sequence goes on from NZ_JBVVQZ010000013.1 coordinate 99,504, forward strand.
GGTAGAGAGCCGCCGCCTCGACATAGAGGATTAGCGGCTCGTAGGTGGTGGCGACGATGCGCTGCGCCGCCTGGAACATCTCCGGCACCGTGATGGCGGCGGCCAGCGATGTATCCTTGACCAGCGAGATGAATGTGTTGGACAGCGGCGGCACCGCGACGCGGCCCGCTTGTGGAAGGATAGTGCGTCGCATCGCCTGGCCCCAGGTCATGCCGATCGAATAGGCCGCCTCCCACTGCCCCTTCGGCACCGAGCCTATGACGGCGCGGATGATCTCCGACGTATAGGCGCCGATATTGAGTGTGAAGCCGATCAACGCGGCTGAAAAGGCGTCGAGCAGGATGCCGACCGAGGGCAGGCCGTAGAAGATCAGGAAGAGCTGCACCAGAAGCGGCGTGCCACGGAAGATCCAGACATAGAAGCGGACCACGGCGACCAGCGGCTTCGGGCCGAACAGCCGGACGAGCGCTGCGACCAGTCCTACGAAGAGACCGAATGCGAACGACAGCAGCGTTAGCGGCACGGTGAAGATCAGCGCGGCCCATAGCAGCGTGGGCAACGAATCCAGCATCAATTGCAGCCAGTGCGGCACGAAAACTCTCCTTGCGAGATTGCCGCCCAAAAATCGGCCCGGCAGCATCGAGGCGCGACCATAGTGTCGTCATATCACGCCAAAAGCGGCGGCCGTCAAAGACGGCTCGCCGCGATACTTTGCCATGCGGGCCGGCAACCGGCCCGCTCCGTGAAATGCGCCTACTTCGAAACGTCCTGGCCGAAGTAAGTGTCGGCGATCTTCTGGTAGGTGCCGTCGGCCTTGATATCGGCCAGCGCCCGATTGATGGCGGCGACCAGTTCCGGATCGCCCTTGCGCACGAGCACGCCGGAATAGTCGGCATTTTCTTCCTGCGCGGCGATCTTCACGTTGGCGTGGGGCTTGTGCTTCTTGAAATCGAGGAAGGACAGGCTGTCGTTGATGGTGGCATCGGCGCGGCCGGTAAGAAGCAGCTGGATCGATTGGTCGAAACCATCGGTACCGACGAGTTCGGCGCCGTTCGCTTCGGCGAGCTTGCCGAAATTCGAGGTCAGCGACTGCGCCGCCTTCTTGCCCTTCAGGTCGGCAAAGCTCTTGATGTCGGTATTGTCGCCGCGCACGATCAGCACCGCCTTGGAAGCAATATAGGGATCGGAGAAATCATACTTGGCCTTGCGCTCCTCGGTGATGCCGACCTGGTTGATAACAGCGTCATAGCGCTCGGCGTCGAGGCCGGCGATCAGCCCATCCCATTTGCCTTCGAGGAATTCGGCCTTGACGCCGAGTCGCTCGGCGATCGCCTTGGCAATCTCGACGTCGAAGCCGACCAGCGCGCCCGAGGCATCATGATAGGTGAAGGGGGCATAGGTACCTTCCGTGCCGACCTTGAAGACACCGGCCTGCTTGATCTGATCGAGATTGGCGCCGGCATGGCCTGATGTGCCTGCCAGTACCTGCAGTGTTGCGGCGACGATAAGCGATTTGAGCCATTTCATTTTTCTGTGATCCCGTCATTGGCCGGCGTCCGGGGCCGGCGTCCGGCGCATTTGTGAGCGCCGGAAACTGACAGATGCAGCCTGGCGAAATAAGGAACCAGATTTCAAAAATGAGACACTTTCGAAATCCAATTCTCAAAACTACATCGACTCACGCCAACCGGCCGAGGAGCGACCGCCGTATCGAGCGTTCGAACAGTGCAATCCACGCGACATCAGCGGCGGAACCATTCGCGCGGGTGGCACGTTTGTTGGCTGTTGTAGGGCGCGGCGTCGCCAATTCAACCACGATGCCAGCTCAGGGGCGAGCGAACGCACCGCAACGCCCGGAACAGGGAGCGTGGCATGATGGAAGATACGGCAGGGCGAACCATGGTCCGCGCGGCGATGAAAGCCCCCTATCTCGAGCGCGACGAGGAGCATGTTCTCGCGCTGCGCTGGAAGGAAAACAACGACCAGCAGGCACTGCACCAAATCGCCATGGCGCATATGCGGCTGGTTATTTCCATGGCCTCGAAGTTCCGCCACTATGGCCTGCCCCTCGGCGACCTGGTGCAGGAAGGCCATGTCGGCCTGCTGGAGGCAGCGGCCCGTTTCGAACCGGAGCGCGAGGTGCGGTTTTCGACCTATGCGACATGGTGGATCCGTGCCTCGATGCAGGACTATATCCTGCGCAACTGGTCGATCGTGCGCGGCGGCACCAGTTCGGCGCAAAAGGCGCTGTTCTTCAATTTGCGGCGCCTGCGCGCCCGCTTGGCGAACGGTGCCGAGCCGATCTCGAACACCTCGCTCTACCGCGAGGTGTCGGTGGCGCTCGGCGTCTCCGAGGCGGATGTGGCGATGATGGACTCGCGCCTTTCGGCCCCGGACAGTTCGCTCAACCAGCCGCTCGCCGACGATGCGGGCGCCACCGAGCGAATGGATTTCCTGGTTTCGGACGATCCTTTGCCGGACGAAGTGGTGGGCGACACGATCGATGTCGAACGCCGCTCTATCTGGCTGAAAACCGCGCTCGGCGCGCTCAATGCCCGCGAGCTCAGGATCATCGAGGAACGCCGGCTGAGCGACGAGGGCGCGACGCTCGAAGCCCTCGGCGAGGCGCTTGGCATCTCCAAGGAACGCGTCCGCCAGATCGAGGCACGCGCCATGGAAAAGCTCAAGATAGCGCTGGTGAAGCAAAACCCCGAGTTTCTGGCGACCGCCGCCTAGGGTGTGTTGCGATTCAGGTTAGGACGAGTCGGAGTCGAACACGGGCGCGAAGCGACCAAACCAGGTGGTTTCCGAGAACCGGAGCGGAGCGTACATAAAGTACGTGAGCACCGGCCTACGCCGGCCGTAGCCTTACTGCCGCGACCGCTCATGAGTGCTCCGGCCGGCGAAGGTCGGAAGCGCAGGAAATTGCCGTTTGCGGGCCGGCATCACCTGAATATCGACACACCCTATCTGTCGGTGATGATCTTGACCTTGTCGCCCGCCGAAACGGCTGCGCCGGGCGACATTGCATTGAGCACCCTGAACAGGTCGAGCTTGCGGTCGACGCCGACCATCTGCGCCGCGAGCGAACCCATGGTCTGTCCGGGCCGGACCGTGACGACGCGGATATGCAGCGGCTTCAGCGCTGCTTTTTCGGCCGCGCTCAAGATCCGGAACGAGCCGCTGACCGAGCGCGCCACCGCGTCCAGCGAGGTGCTGGCGGAGGGGGCTGCCGTCAGCAGCCGGTAGACCTGGCCGCCGGCGCGGATCACCGCGATGCCGAACTGCCAGCCCTCGGCGCTGGCATGCGCCGTCGCCGCCTCGTTGCCGTTGATTGTTTCCTGGCGCACGCTGCTTTGGTCGAGACCGGCCACCCAGCCGCTGCGGAGGTAGTCGGTCAGCGATCGGTTCCTGTCGATCGAGACGCCGTCGAAGCGGATCGCTATGTCGCCCGGCCCGGTTGCCGTCACCGCCGCGGCCGAGTTGTCGATGATGAAGCCGTCGGGCACCGAGAACGACACGCCGAGCCCCGGATGCAGGAAGGTTTCGCCACGCACATAGCCTTCCTCCGGCGTGTCGCCATAGAGCAGCCCGTCTATGCCGGCGAGGAAGGCGTCGCGGTCGCGCGTGCCGACGCCGGGCGCGCCGAACTGGCGGGCGTGGCGCTGCGCCAGATCGATGCGTTGCGGCGTGTTCGGGTGCGTTGCCAGGAAGTCGAGGCTGGCGTCGGTGGCGCCGCTGATCGAGCGGAAATCGGTGTAGGCCGACATGGACTGCAGGAAGCGGCCGGCGGCAAACGGATCGAAGCCCGCCTCGCCGATCGACTTGATGCCGATGCCGTCGGCCTCCAGCTCCTGATTGCGCGAGAACTGGGCAAGCCGCAACTTGCCGCGGATCAGTGCCGCCTTGGCGGTCGGGCTGTCGCCGAGCACATCCGAGACGACTTTTGTCGCAAAGCCTTCCTCGGCCTCGAGCTGCTGGCGCTGCAAGCCGTGGTTTGCAGTAACATGGCCCATCTCATGCGCGATGACCGCGGCGAGCTCGGCCGAATCGTTGGCCAGCGCCAACAGGCCGCGCGTGATGTAGAGATAGCCGCCAGGCAATGCGAAAGCGTTGACGTTGGGCGAATTGAGGATCGTGATGCGGTAGGTCTGGCTCGGGTTGGCCGAAACCACCGTCAGGCTGCCGACGACTTTGGCGACCATGCGCTCGAGCTTGGGATCGGAATATTCGCCGCCATAGGTCGCGAGGATGCGCGGATGCTGCGCCTTGGCCATTTCGGCGACCTTGCTGTTGGCGGCAACATTGTCGACGGTGACCGGTTTGCTGGAAGGCTGGAAGCCGGATTCCTGAACGTCCGGAGGCGTGAACATCTGGCAGCTTGCCAACGCCATGGCAAAGCCGGCCAGCGCCAGGAAGCGCGCCAGCGGTTTCCTTCTCACTCTGTCTGTGCCGGTCGGCAGAACAGCTTCCTTTCGGCTCTCAGCACATGGCCCGAAAATCGGGCATCGATTTTCAGATCATGCGCAAAATCAACTGCCACAGCGTCGTTCGAGCCCACGAGCGCGGATGGCACCGTAGTGGCAAATCACAACCTATGCCGGACCAGTATCGGAGGACCTAGCCACACTACTTTGACCATGGCAAGCAAACGCCACATCGCCTGAAGCCGGTTTGGCCGTAAATTATGTCCGCTTCCGGGCAACATCTCGTGATCCTGCGCCAAACGGACCTGCACCGATATAGCGCCGAAAGGCTTCCGGTCCAGCCTTGGTAAAAAAATCGGCGACAGTCCCGGTTGCGGCAACCGTGCCATTGTCCAGGAACACCATGTCCTGGCCGATACGGTGGGCGTCCTCCGGCTGATGGGTGACGAACAGCACCGTCATGCGCCGCTCCGCTTGGAGGTCGGCTACCAGATCGAGCATGTCGTCGCGCAAGGCCGGTCCGAGCGAGGCGAACGGTTCGTCGAGCAAGAGCACCGGCCGGTCGCGCACCAGGACGCGGGCGAGCGCGACGCGCTGCCGCTCGCCGCCGGAGAGTTCGCGCGGCAGGCGCCGTTGCTTGCCGGCAAGGCCGACGCGCTTGAGCGCCCCGGCGATTGCAGCGTGGTCGGCCTCGGTCAGCCTGAGCGATGGCGAGCGGCCAAGGCCGACATTTCGTTCGACCGAAAGATGGGCGAAGAGATTGTTTTCCTGGAACACCATCGACACTGGCCGCGCCGAAGGCGGTTTGCCGCCGACATCGCCGCCACCGATCAGCACGCGGCCCGATCGCGGCGTCTCGAAGCCGGCCACCAGGTTGAGCAGTGTCGATTTTCCCGAGCCGCTCGGCCCCATGATGGCGGTGATCTTCGAGGCGGCGAACTCGACATCGAATAAAAACGGCGCTTCGCCATAGCTGAACGAGACCTTTTCCAGCCGCACAGCCGTACCGTTTTCGCTGTTGAGCATCATGATTTTTCTCCCCGTCCCAGCCAGTCCGCGGCCAGGACAAGCGCGAGACAGACCAGGCCGAGCAGCAATGCCAGGCCGGCCGCGTCCATCGTGCGGTAGCTACCCATGCGGGCCAGCAAGAGATAAGGCAGCGTCTGCAGGGAGTCGCTGCCAAACAGGGCAATGACGCCGAGATCGCCGAGCGACAAAGCCATCGCGAACGCGAAACCGGTGGCGAGCGGCCGCCGCAGCGACGGCCAGTCGACCAGCCGGAAACGATTCCAGCCCGAAATGCCAAGCAGCAAACAGAGCCGCTCGTGGCGTTCGCTCGCCGCATCATAGCCGGGGCGAATGGCGCGGATGGCAAACGGCATCGCCATCACCGCATTGACGGCGACGACCATGACAGGGGCGATGGCAAAGACGTCGCTGACGGTCCGCAGGAGCAGGAACCAGCCGGCGCCGATGACGACGGGCGGCACGACGAGGACGAAGCCGGCGCCGGTATCGGTGGCGTATTCGAGCAGCGTCCTGGCGCCGACGCGACGCCTCAAGGCCAGCGCCCGGCGTGCCATGACCAGCGACAGCGACAGCGCCACTGCAAGCAGCGCCGCCAGCAAGGCGAGCACGGCGCTGGTCAGCGCCGCTTGCCGCACCGCGCTCTCGCCGGCCAGCCGGCCGAGATCGGCGCCAAAGCCTGACGTCACCGTGGCCGCCATCGGCCCGGCGACGAACAGCAAAGCGAGGATGATCAATGCTGCGTTCAGCACGGTCTCGGCGGCGCCGGCCGAAAGATAGCGGCGCGAAGCCGCCGGCAGGTTGGCGTCGCCGACGGTATTGGCGCCGAGCCGCATCAATGCCAGCACGACGACGAAGGTCAGCGCGATCTGCAGCACTGTCAGCGTCACCGCGCGGGCAGGATCGAAATCGAAACGCAGCGCCTGGTAGATGGCGACCTCCAGCGTCGTCGCACGCGGCCCGCCGCCCAGCGTGAGCACGATGGTAAAGGATGTGATGCAGAGCATGAAGACAAGCCCGGCGACGCCCGGCAGCGCCGCGCGCAGCGTCGGCCATTCAATCAGCCGGAAGGCGGGCCTGGCGCCCATGCCGAGTTGGCTCGCCAGCCGCCACTGGTCGGCCGGCACTGTCGCAAGCGCTTCGAGGAACAGCCGCGTCGCCAGCGGCAGATTGAAGAAGACATGGGCGACGAGGATGCCGGACAGGCCGTATATGCCCGGCCAGCCCTGACCGCCGATCGCGCTGAGCACGCCGGCAAAATAGCCTGCACGGCCATAGAGTGCCAGAATCCCGAGTGCTGCGACGATGGCCGGCAGCGCGAGCGGCACGGCGAAGAGCTGCAGGATCAGGCCGCGACCAAAGAAGCGCGGATGCCGCGACAGCGCCCGCGCCACGAACAGCGCTGGCACGACGGAGAGCAGTGTCGACAGCAATGCCTGCCACAACGTGAATCGGGCGACGCGGAAGAGGTAGGAATCGAAGGCCGACGCGGCGCCGGACGGATCGCGGGCGCCTTCGACGATGAGCCCGGCGAACGCGCCGCCGATCAGCAGCGCAACAGCGGCAAGCGCAATTGTGCCGGCGGTGACGCGGGGGTCGGCAGGATATCCGGTACGCATGCCGCCCTGCCTAGTTCAACGATCGTCGAAGCAGAAAATATGGCTGAGGCCGAGTTCCCGGCGCCGTAGAGTGATCATCTCTCAATCACAAGCTACTTGCTCATCACCGACAGCCATTCGTCGACCCAGGCCTTGCGATTGGCGGCGACCTCTTCGGGGCTGAAAAGCAACGTCTTGGTCGGCTTGACGAGCTTGTCGAAAGCCGGATTGAGCGGCTTCTCGGTCTTGCCGGCAGGGAACATCCAGTTGGTCTCGGGAATGACATCCTGGAATTTCGGCCCGGTCATGAAAGTCAGGAACTGTTTCGCCAACGGGTTCTTCGCACCTGATTTGGTGATGCCGGCAACCTCGATCTGCAGATACGCGCCCTCGTCGAAGGACGCTGCCTGATAGCGTTGGGTGTTTTCGGCGACCATGTGATAGGCCGGCGACGTGGTATAGGACAGCACCATCGGTGCCTCGCCCTTGGTGAACAGGCCGTAGGCCTCGCTCCAGCCCGGCGTCACGGTGAGCACCTTTGCCTTAAGCTTGGCCCAGGCTTCGGGCGCCTTGTCGCCATAAACCGACTTCACCCACAACAGCAGGCCGAGACCGGGCGTCGAGGTGCGCGGATCCTGAATGACGATCTTTTCATCGGCATTGCCCTCGACCAATTCCTTCAGGCTCTTCGGCGGCGTCTTCAGCTTTTCGGTGTCGTAGACGACGGCGAAATAACCATAGTCGAACGGCACGAAAATATCGTCGCTCCAGCCGCCCGGCACCTTGACGTCGATGACGGCACCATGCGGCGAAAACAGGCCGGTGGCCTTGGCTTCCGCCGTCAGATTGGTGTCGAGGCCGAGCACGATGTCGGCCTTGGTCGCGGCCCGTTCGAGCCTGACGCGGTTGAGCAGGGCGACGCCGTCGGCGACCGCGACGAATTCGAGAATACAGCCGCATTCGGCCTCGAACGCCTTCTTGACCGCCGGGCCTGGACCCCATTCGGCGGTGAAGCTCTCATAGGTATAGACGGTGAGTTTTTCCTGCGCGGATGCCGGCCCGGTGCCGGCGAGAACGGTCGCCGCGAGCAGCACTGCCGAAACAAGTGTGTATAAAAACGTGCGCATCGGCGCCTCCTTCGTTGGCGTTGAAGGGAATTGAGGCGTCGGGTTGTCCGAAACGTCTAATCCCTCCGCCGGTACAAACCGGATCAGGTTCAGCGGGTTGGCAGGTTGCCTCTCAGCCGGCCCGCGAAGATCGCGTCCAGCACCCCGTTAGAGCGCTTCGACACATAGGCCCGGCCCATCTGCGGCGCAAGCGGAAGTTTGCCGGGCATCCAGACCGCGGCCTTCCGTTTCGCAAGCAGGGCTGGTAAGGGCCACGCATATGAGCAAATTCACCATCCTGCTTGGCGGCGACCTTATCGGCACGCCGCTGCTCGACCGCCAGGTCGAAGGCACGCGTGTCATCGCCGCCGACGCCGGCATCAGCCATGCCCGGACTCTGCGCCTGACGCCGGAACTCTGGGTCGGCGACTTCGATTCGGTGCCGGCGGATTTGCCGGACGAGCTCGCCGCCGTGCCGCGCCAGGTGTTTCCGGCAGAAAAGGACAAGACCGACGGCGAACTGGCTATCGCCGCCGCGCTCGAACGCGGCGCGACCAGCCTCGTGCTCGCCGGCGCGTTCGGCGGCAAGCGCACCGACCACGCCTTCCTGCACCTGGCGCTCGGCGTCCGGCTGGCCGAGGCAGGGACAGAGGTGCTTTTGACCAGTGGCGCACAGGAAGGCGTGCCCTTGCTTCCCGGAAAGGCCGGCTTCGACTACGCCGACGGCACGCTGTTTTCGATTCTCGGCTTCTCCGACCTTGCCGGTCTGACCGTGACCGGCGCCAAATGGCCGCTGAACCATGTCGAGGTGGCGTTCGGCTCGTCGCTGACCATTTCCAACGAGGTCAAGGGCCGGCTCGAAGTCGCGCTGGGCAGCGGCCGCGCGCTGTTGCTCGCCCATCCATTCCCCCTACCTGAAAGCTGACATGGCGCCGCCGCTTCTCAATCTCGACGGGATAAAACTGACCTTCGGTGGCACGCCGCTGCTCGACGGGACGGAACTGACGGCGTCGGCGGGCGACAAGATCGCTCTGGTCGGCCGCAACGGCTCGGGCAAGTCGACGTTGCTGAAGATCGCTGCGGGATTGATCGAGCCGCAGGATGGCGAGGTGTTCCGCCAGCCTTCGGCAACAGTGCGCTACCTGCCGCAAATGCCCGACATGGATGGTTTCGCCAGCGTCCGCGCCTATGTCGAGGCGGGGCTCGGACCCGCCGACGATCCCTACCGCGCCACCTATCTGATGGAGCATCTCGGCCTGTCAGGCGAGGAACGGCCGAACGATCTCTCCGGCGGCGAAGCCCGCCGTGCTGCCCTGGCCCGCGTCATGGCGCCGGAGCCCGACATTCTCCTCCTCGATGAGCCGACCAACCATCTCGACCTGTCGGTCATCGAATGGCTGGAGGAGGAGCTCGCCCGCACCTCTTCGGCGCTGATCGTCATCTCGCACGACCGCCGCTTCCTCGAGCGCGTGTCGCGCGCCACCGTCTGGCTCGATCGTGGCCAGACCCGCAGGCTGGACAAGGGCTTTGGCCATTTCGAGGAATGGCGCGACACCGTTCTGGAAGAAGAAGAGCGCGAGCAGCACAAGCTTGGCCGCCAGATCGTGCGCGAGGAGCACTGGCTGCGCTATGGCGTGACGGCAAGGCGCAAGCGCAACATGCGCCGGCTCGGCGAATTGCAGACCATGCGCCAGCGCTTTCGCGGCCATCGTGGCGCCGAGGGTGCGGCGACGATGGTGGCCAGCGACGCCGCCGAATCGGGCAAGCTGGTGATCGAGGCCAGGAACATCGAGAAGAGCTTTGGCGACCTCACCGTGGTCAGGGGTTTCTCGACCCGCATCCAGCGCGGTGACCGCGTCGGCCTGGTCGGCCCGAACGGCGCCGGAAAGACGACGCTGCTGAAGATGCTGACCGGCGAATTGAAGCCGGACTCAGGCACGGTGCGACTCGGCACCAATCTGGAGATCGCCACGCTCGACCAGAAACGCGAGGCGGTCGACCCGCAAGAGACGCTGGCGCAATATCTCACCGACGGCCGCGGCGAGAACCTTGTCATCAACGGCGAGCAGCGCCACGTCGTCTCCTACATGAAGGACTTCCTGTTCAAGCCGGAACAGGCGCGCACGCCGGTGCGCGAGCTTTCGGGCGGCGAGCGGGCGCGGTTGCTGCTCGCCCGCGTGCTGGCGCGGCCGGCAAATCTTTTGGTGCTCGACGAGCCGACCAACGATCTCGACATGGAGACGCTGGAACTGCTGCAGGAACTGGTCGCCGGTTTTGCCGGCACCGTCATCCTGGTCAGCCACGACCGCGATTTCCTCGACCGCACGGTGACCAGCCTGATCGCGCCGGAAGGCGGCGGCCGCTGGATCGAATATGCCGGCGGCTATTCCGACATGCTGGCGCAGCGCGGCGGCACCAGGCTGGACGACCGCAAGGCACGGCCGAAGGCCGAGACGAGTGAAGTGGCGGCGGCAGCCAGGACCGAGGCAACTGCGCCGAAGGGCCCGGCGAAAAAACTGTCGTTCAAGCAGAAATTCGCGCTGGAATCGCTGCCCAAGAAGATCGACGCGGTGACCGCCTCGATATCACGGCTGGAGGACAATATCGCCGACCCGGCCTATTACGAGCGCGACCCGGCCTCATTCCAGAAGACCATCGCCGCGCTCGACAAGGAGCGCGCCACGCTGGCAGCGCTCGAGGAGGAATGGCTGGAACTTGAAATGCTGCGCGAGGAGATGGAGGGGTAGACGCTTCGCCGTTGCTCCACCACGACAATGCGCATACATTATGCGCATTCTGCGGAGGTTATCATGCGAAAGATAGCTATGAATGCGGTTCGTCAGCCGGCAAATCTGTCGATCGACTCAAAGCTCATGAAGGAAGCCAAGGGACTCGATGTGAATGTCTCGCGCGCCGCCGAAGCCGGTATCGCAGAGGCGGTGGCTGCCGAAAAAGCCCGACTATGGAAACTTGAGAATCGCGCCACAATAGAAGCGTGGAACGAATACGTCGAAAAGCACGGTATTCCGTTGGAAGAACATCGGCAGTTCTGATGGCACGCTATGATGTCTTCGCGGGTCGGGTCGAAGGCAGCTATTTGCTGGACGTCCAATCCGACCTGCTCGACGATTTTAAAACACGGGTGGTGATCCCGCTGCTTCCGACAACAATGACGCCGCCGCCGATGCGAAAGCTCCATCCCCTCGTCGAGATCAATGGGCGAAAATTGGTTGTGGCCACCCATCTGATCGCCACGGTTCCGGCCAAGGAATTGGGCGAAAGTCGACTGAATATCTCCAGGCATCACGACGACATCGTGGCCGCGCTCGACATGCTGTTCCAGGGCTTCTGAGCCGAAGGGAGGCTGGTGAGCCGGCCTCAGCCCGCCTCTTTTGTTTGCCAGGCCTTCAGCGCCTCGTCGAACACCTTCTCGCCGGGAATGCCCTTTTCCATGGTGAGCAGCGCCCGCCGTCCGGTCTTGTAGACGACCGGCACGTCGATCCATTTCTGGCCCCGCAGCAGGGTCAGATTGGCGTCTTCGTCCGGCTTTGTGTCGTTGAGAGCGACCAGGAAGAAGCCGTCGGCGATCTTGGCCGGGATGCCGATCAGTGGACTGCCGGCATCCTGTTCAGAGCCCTTCATGGCGACGCGCAGGATGTTGTCGACACCGCCGCCGTCGAAACCATCGGGCGTCAGGAAAATCATCTCGATGATGTGGCTGGCCGGCAGCGTCTGGTCGGTGTTGCGGCGGATGGTCATGCGCAACTGCACGTCCTTGCCCGGAATGCTCGCCTCGGCGCGGATTGCCGGCTCGGGCGGCAGATTGCCGCCGGGCGATTCCTGCACCAGCGACCAGACGATGCTGCCGGGCTCGGCCGAGCCTTGCGCGGTGCTGGTGCGCTCCTCGTAGAAGATCGCCTTCTGGCCGACCGCCAGTGCGGTTTCCGCAGGCGCGGCTGTCGGTGCAGCACCCGGCGCGGCACCCGGGGCCGGCGCTGCCGGCGCGGCTGCGCTATCGGTCGGCGCCGCAGGCGCCAGCGTGGCGGCATCGGCAGGCGGTGTTGCGGGGGCCGCGCCCGGTGCGGGCACATTCGTGGCTGGCGTGCCGGCAGGCGCTGCAGGCGCAGGTGCGGCCGGCGGGGGCGTGGTCAGTGCTGCGACGGATTCGCCCTCTCCGATGCCACTTTGTCCTGAAGCTGGGCCGGGATCGACCTCACCGCCCTCAGGTGTCAGCCGCTGGGTGAACTTTGTGCCCTCGGCATCGGCTGGAGCCGCTGCGGCCGGGGCCCTTGCCGCAGCATCGGCAGCCGGCCGCTCGGCCGGGCTCGGCTTCACCAGCGGTTCTACGGTTGCGACCGTCGTGCTGTTGAGACCCAGCATGTTGCTGAACGCGTCCTTGTTCAGCCAGATGCCGTAGCCGCCGCCCGCGATGACGAGCAAGGCGACGACAGCGGCGATCAGCCCGCCATAGCTGCGCCTGCGCTCGGCAGGATGCTGAAAAGTGTCCGGCGCCGGCTCCTCGTCGTTGGGGAAGACATCGTCTCTAAAGCTATCGCTGTTCTCGTACGCCGCTGGAAGATCCGCGTCCGAAGGCTCCGCATCGGTGCCCTCTGGAGGCGGTTTTTGCCAATTCAGCGAGGCTTTGGCGGCAGGTGCCGGCTGCCATTCCGGCTCGGTCTTGGCCGGCTGCCATGCCGGCTCGGCCTTTGCCGGCTGTCGGACATGGCTGGGTTGGTTCTTGTTGCGGTCGATGGAGGAGAAGATGTCCTCCAACTCCGACAGCGGATCGGATACCGGCGCAGGCTTGGCGTAGCTCCGCTCGACGATGGCGATGGCATCTTCCAGAGTGCGCTTATGCTGGGCAACGACCGACGGCGCCAGCGGCGGTATGTTCTTCGCAAGCTTGTCCGCGATTGTCGAACGGGCCTTGTCATAGACCCTGGCGCGTATCTCCGGCGTCGGATTTCCAAGGCCGTCGAGCGTCTTTTTCAGAGCACCAACAAAATCTGCCATGCTTCAGTCGACCTGCATTTCGTTTCTGGGCCGGCCCCCGCAAATCGGCCGCGATGCCCGGAACAGCTTGGAATCTAGTCTTGAAACGGATCGGTCACAAGTATTGTGTCGTCCCGTTCAGGGCTGGTGGAAAGGAGTGCGACCGGCGCGCCGATCAGTTCCTCGATGTGACGGACATATTTGACTGCCTGGGCCGGCAGATCGTTCCAGCTTCTGGCGCCGGCGCTGGTGCCTTTCCAGCCCTCCAGCGTCTCGTAGACCGGTTCGACGCGCGCCTGCGCACCCTGGCTGGCCGGCAGATAGTCGATCGCCTCGCCATCGAGGCGGTAGCCGGTGCAGACCTTGATCTCGTCCAGCCCGTCGAGCACGTCGAGCTTGGTCAGGGCGATGCCCTTGATGCCGTTTACGGCGACGGCTTGGCGAACCAGCACGGCATCGAACCAGCCGCAGCGGCGCTTGCGGCCGGTGACGACGCCGAACTCGTGGCCGCGCGTGCCCAGGAACTCGCCGATCTCGTTCTTCTGTTCGGTCGGGAACGGACCTTCGCCGACACGCGTCGTATAGGCCTTGGTGATGCCGAGCACATAACCGATGGCACCCGGGCCGACGCCGGATCCGGCGGCCGCTTGGCCAGCCACCGTGTTGGACGAGGTGACGAACGGATAGGTGCCGTGGTCGATGTCAAGCAGCGTGCCCTGCGCACCCTCGAACAGGATGCGTTCGCCGGCGCGGCGCTTGTCGTCGAGGATCTTCCAGACGCGGTCCATATAGGGCAGGATCTCGTCGGTGACCGAAATCAGCTCACTCATGATTGCGTCATGCGTGACTTCGGCGTGGCCGAGCCCGCGGCGCAGCGCATTGTGATGCGTCAGCAGCCTGTCGACCTTCAAGGGCAGCGTTTCCAAATCCGCCAAATCCATCACCCTGACTGCGCGCCGGCCCACCTTATCCTCATAAGCGGGGCCGATGCCGCGACGGGTCGTGCCGATTTTCGTTCCCGAATTGGAGGCGGCGTCTTCGCGGAATCCGTCCAGCTCCCGGTGCAAGGACAGGATAAGCGCGGTGTTTTCGGCTATTTTCAGGCGCTCCGGCGTCACCTCGACGCCTTGCGCCTTCAATTTCGCAACTTCCGCGACGAAGGCATGCGGGTCGAAGACGACGCCATTGCCGATGATGGACAGCTTGCCTTGCCGCACCACGCCGGACGGCAGCAGCGACAGCTTGTAGACCTTGCCGTCGACGACCAGCGTATGGCCGGCATTGTGGCCGCCCTGGAAGCGCACGACGACGTCGGCGCGTTCCGACAGCCAGTCGACGATCTTGCCTTTGCCCTCGTCGCCCCATTGCGAGCCGACGACCACCACATTGGCCATGTTTCTTTTCCCTTGAGGCGCCGCTCCGAGCGGCTTGAATGGTTCGAAACGACAGGCTTCTATCGCATCGGCCAGAAAATCGGAATCGATTTTCGGATAGCACGACGCGAACGTTCAAAGCCTTGAGACGCGTACTTTGTGCGTCCAGGTGGACGTACGTCGTTCTATAACGTCAACACCCGGCGAGCGCGACCATTCTTTGCCGCCGAAAGCGCCCTCAGGCACAACAATTTTCACGTTTGACATCATTTACTTGGGCGAACCACCACAATAGGTCGGCAATGACCCTGCCCACCCCGGCTGGAATTTCGCGATGCATCGAACCGCCTATCTGTTCCTGCTGTTCACCACCTTGCTGTGGGGCGGCAACTCCGTGGCCGGCAAGCTGGCAGTCGACCATATTTCGCCGATGACGCTGGTCTTCCTGCGCTGGGTCCTGGCCGTTCTGATCATGCTGCCGATCGGCTGGCGAACGCTGCGCGAGGACTGGCCGGTGGTGCGCAGGCATTGGTTGCTGCTTGGCGGGCTCGGCGCTTGCGGCTTCACCTTTTTCAACGCGATCTTCTACACGGCGCTCAACTACACGACGGCGATCAACGTCTCGATCGAGCAGGCGGCAATCCCGGTCGTCATCATCCTCGCCAATTTCGTGCTGTTTCGCCTGCGTGTGAACCGGGTGCAGATCGCCGGTGTCGTGCTGACGATCATCGGCGTCGCCCTGACCGCCAGCCACGGCGATCTGCGCCAGCTTCTCAAGCTGGACCTCAACTTCGGCGACGCCATCATGCTGATCGCGGTGCTTTGCTACAGCTTCTACTCGGTCGGGTTGCGGCTGAAGCCGGCCATACGCTGGCAAAGCCTGATGCTGGCGCTGTCGATTGCCGCACTGGTGACCTCGCTGCCTTTCTTCCTCTGGGAGGTGGCTGCCGGCAAGGTCATCATCCCCGATGCGCGCGGCTGGGCGATAGCGTTCTACACTGCGATCGGCGCTTCGGTCGTCTCGCAAATTTTTTATATCAGGGGCATCGAACTGATCGGCGCCAACCGGGCCGGCCTGTTCATCAACCTGGTGCCGATCTTCGGCACGCTGCTTTCGGTGCTGATCGTCGGTGAGACATTCCAGCTCTATCAGGGCGTGGCCCTCGTGCTGGTGCTCGGCGGCATCAGCCTGGCTGAATACAGCGGACGTAAAATGGCGATTTGACAGCCGGAAAGCTGTGACGGGCCGTGAAAGAACTCTGTCGATATTTCGACGCCATTGTCGAACGCCCCGTGGGCTTACAAAGCTCGCGGGGCGCTCGCGCATGACTCAGGCGACGCCGACGTCGAAATGCAGCCGCTTGGCGGAGTCGATCGACTTGTGCGCCCGCACCTGTTCCAGCACCTTCTCCGGGAACGGCGCATCGAGATAGAGCAGCGCGATGGCATCGCCGCCAGGCCGGTTGCGGCCGAGCTGGAAGTTGGCGATGTTTACGCCGTTCTCGCCGCAGACCGTGCCGAGCAGGCCGATGATGCCGGGCGCGTCGGCATTCGTCGTGTACAGCATGTGCTGGCCGACCTCGGCGTCGAGGTTGATGCCCTTGATCTGGATGAAGCGCGGCTTGCCGTCCGAGAAGCAGGTGCCGGCGATCGCACGCGTCTTGTGCTCGGTCTTGACCGTCAGCTTGATATAGCCGTCGAACACGCCCGATTTGTCGCGCTTGACCTCGGCGACGATGATGCCGCGCTCCTTGACCATGATCGGCGCCGAAACCATGTTGACGTCGGAGACCTGCGGCCGGATCAGCCCGGCAAGTGTGGCGCTGATCAGCGCGCGCGTGTTCATCGTCGCGGTCGAGCCGTCGAACAGGATCTCGACCTCCTTGATCGGATCCTCGGTGACCTGGCCGACAAAGGCGCCGAGCACTTCGGCCAGCTTGACGAAGGGTTTTAGGCGCGGCGCTTCCTCGGCGGTGATCGACGGCATGTTGATGGCGTTGGAAACGGCGCCCTTGATCAGGTAGTCGGCCATCTGCTCGGCGACCTGCAGAGCGACATTCTCCTGCGCCTCCATCGTCGATGCGCCGAGGTGCGGCGTCGCCACCACATTCTCCATGCCGAACAGCTCGCTTTTCTCCGCCGGCTCGACCTCGAACACGTCGATGCCGGCGCCTGCCACCTTGCCGCTTTTCAACGCCGCGATCAGGTCGGCCTCGACGATCAGCCCGCCACGGGCGCAGTTGATGATGCGCACGCCGGTCTTCATTTTGGCGATCGCCGAAGCGTCGATGATGTTGCGCGTCTTGTCGGTCAAGGGCGTGTGCAGGGTGATGAAATCGGCGCGGGCGAACAGCTCGTCGAGTTCCACCTTCTCGACGCCGAGTTCCTCGGCGCGACTGTCCGACAGGAACGGATCGAAGGCGATGACGTGCATCTTCAGGCCAACGCCGCGCGTAGCGACGATCGAGCCGATATTGCCGCAGCCGATGATGCCCAGCGTCTTGCCGGTGATCTCGGTGCCCATGAAGCGGTTCTTTTCCCACTTGCCGGCATGGGTCGAGGCATTGGCTTCCGGTATCTGGCGGGCCAGCGCGAAGATCATGGCGACGGCATGCTCGGCGGTGGTGATCGAATTGCCGAAGGGCGTGTTCATCACGATGATGCCCTTGCGGCTCGCCGCCGGGATGTCGACATTGTCGACGCCGATGCCGGCGCGGCCGACCACCTTGAGCCTTGTGGCGGCGTCGATCAGCTTTTCGGTGACTTTGGTCGCCGAACGGATGGCGAGGCCGTCATACTGGCCGATCACTTCGAGCAGCTTTTCCTTGTCCTTGCCGAGATCGGGCAGGTAGTCGACCTCGATGCCGCGATCCCTGAAGATCTGCACGGCGGTGGTGGAGAGTTTGTCTGAGACGAGAACGCGGGGCATGGGCTTCATCCTTTGCGATTGGCGCCCCTCCCCTGACGGGAGGGTCGGCGCGAAGTGCCGGGGTGGGGTGGTTGCGGCCGGGCGTGGCCGAAATCTTTTTCTTCTGGATGGCGGACCGTTGAGTTGGGTGGAGGCGACCCCACCCGGCCCTTCGGGCCACCCTCCCCTCGAAGGGGAGGGATCAGGCGGCCGCCTTGAGCGACGCCTTTTGCGCGGCAAAGGCCCAGTCGAGCCACGGCAGCAGCGCTTCGAGGTCGGAAGTCTCGACGGTTGCGCCGCACCAGATGCGCAGGCCCGGCGGCGCATCGCGATAGGCGCCGATATCGTAGGCGACGCCTTCCTTGTCGAGCGCCGAGACGATGCCCTTGGCGAACGCCGCTTGTCCGTCGGCATCGAGCGCGGCGACGTCCGGGTCGGTGAAGGAAAGACAGACGGACGTGTTCGACCGCGTCGCCGGGTCGGTGGCCAGATGGCCAAGCCATGCGGATTTACCGACGAAACCGTCGATAATTGCGGCGTTGGCGTCGGCGCGGGCAATCAATGCGTCGAGACCGCCGATCGACTTCGCCCAACGCAGCGCGTCGAGATAATCCTCGACGCACAGCATCGACGGCGTGTTGATGGTTTCGCCCTTAAAAATGCCTTCGATGAGCTTGCCGCCCGAGGTGAGGCGAAAGATTTTCGGCAGCGGCCAGCCAGGCTTGTAGCTTTCCAGCCGCTCGACGGCGCGCGGGCTGAGGATCAGCATGCCATGCGCACCTTCGCCGCCCAGCACCTTCTGCCAGGAGAAGGTGACGACGTCGAGCTTGCCAAAATCGAGCTCTTGCGCAAAGGCCGCCGACGTGGCGTCGCAGATGGTCAGGCCCTTGCGGGCGGCCCGGATGAAATCGCCGTTCGGCACGCGCACGCCTGAGGTCGTGCCATTCCAGGTGAAGACCACGTCGCGGTCGAAGTCGATTTTTGTCAGATCCGGCAACGCACCGTAGCCGGCTTCGATCCTGCGCACGTCGGCGAGCTTCAGATGCTTGACCACATCGGTGACCCAGCCGGAACCGAAACTCTCCCAGGCGACCATGTCGACGCCGCGTTCGCCGAGCAGCGACCACAGCGCCATCTCGACCGCGCCGGTGTCCGACGCCGGCACGATGCCGATGCGATAATCCGCCGGAATTTGGAGAATTTCCCGCGTCAGCTCGATCGCCTGTTCGAGCTTGGTTTTGCCGATCTTGGCGCGGTGCGAGCGTCCGAGCGCGGCATTGGCCAGCGCCTCGACTGACCAGCCGGGGCGTTTTGCACAGGGACCTGAGGAAAAATTGGGATTTGCCGGGCGCAGTCCGGGCTTCGTATGGATCGTCATCGTGGTCTATCCTTCCAGATAGTGGCCCCTCGTTGGGGAGGGGTGGCCCACAGACGGCGATATGCGTTCAGGCTTCCGGCGTCAAGAGGAAAGTTTTTGTCGCTGACGGGATACTGGTCGCGTCCCACCGAAAAAGAGAACGACGGACCGAAATCCGCCGCTGGCATTCCCGAGGCTTTCGCCGTGCCTACCAGAGATCGTAGCGCAGCCCGACCTTGACCTGATGATTGCTGATCCCTTTGTCGATCGGATAGGAATCCAAATCCTGTGCGGTGGTATATTCGGCGTCGGGTGCGGAAAAATATTGATAGCCCAGATCGACTGAAAGGTTCTTGGACACCTGGTAGGCAAGGCCGGCGTTCAGCGTATAGGCGAAAGAGTAATGGGTCTCGTTGTCATCGCGGACGAAATCGTCGGCGGGGTTGGCGTTGTCTGTGAAGTAGTCCGCCGAGAGGCGCCGCCTGGTCTGGACAATACCGATACCGGCGCCGAGATAGGGTGTGATCCCGACATAGGTGCCAAGATCGACATAGCCGTTGAGCATGCCCGAGAACGCGTAGTTCTCCAGGTCCGCCGATGCCACGGTCGTTCCGTTGTCATAGCTGACGCTGATCTCGTTGCCGGGCAGATAGCCCAGATTGAGATCGGCGCGCAGATAATCGTTAAAATGGTAGCCGAAGCCGATGCTGGCGAAGATGTGATCCTCTTCTTCGTCGAAGTTCGCTGGCGCGAAGGCGAAGTCCTCATTGTCGAAGCTCTTCTGCACCAGATAGGAGACATCGCCGCGCAGATACCATCCCGAACCGACTTCGACCGGCACATAGTCCGGCGCCTGGTCGACATAGATCGGCGGATCGTAGTCGGCGCCAAGCGCCTGCGACAACGGCGTCAGGGCGATTGCTGCAAGCGCCAGTGCTATGCCCGATTTGACTGTCATGATCCCCGGCTCCCGAAGGTGGCGCCATTCGCGATCGCGAGCGCCGTTTCAGGGCATTGTTAACCATAGTGGTTAAGTGGCGGTTAAGGATAACAGGGCGTTAGCGAATTGATTTTGATGCGCGTTCCGCCACAACGAGAAAAACCGCCCGGCTTTTGCCGGGCGGTCCGCAAACCTGCTCTCGAAGCGATTACTTGGTGTAAACCGGTTCGGGTTCGTAGGCGATCGGCTCCGGCTGGGCGCAGTCCGAGTTGCCGAACTGGTAGCGCAGGCCGCCGCGCACTTCGTGCACATTGATGCCCTTGTCACGGCCGGGACCGACATTGCTGTCTGAAGCGTAGTCGAACATCTTGCCGCCCTCGATATGGCTGAAGCGGTAGCCGAGATCGAGCTTGACGCGATCGGTCAGGCAGTAGGAGGCGCCCGCCATGGCCGCATAGGCAAAGCGCCAGCCCTTGCCGCCATGATGCTCGAACTCGCCGTCGATGTCATTGTTGTGCAGCGTGTCCCATTTGACCCAGGCGCCGCCGATGCCGGCGCCGACATAAGGCGTGACGCCGTGCCAGGTGCCGATATCGACATAGGCATTGGCCAGGAGCAGCAGCGCCGTATAGGATGAGTGGTCGGTCGAAGTGCAGGGCGTCTGATTGATGCCGCAGAAGCCGCTGGTCGAGCCGCGGAAATCGGATTTGCTCATCCAGTCCGCGGTCAGGTCGGTACGGAAATGCCGGTTGATCTGGTAGCCGACGCCGGCGCCGGCCGAGAAGGCGCCATCCAGCTTGCCGCTGTCAAAGCTGCCAGTGCCTGGAACCGCCCCGTAGGTGATGTAGTCGCCGCCGCGGAACTTCGACCAGTGGTAGTCGATGTCGCCGCGAATGTACCAGCCGCCATATTCGACCGGCTGCTCGTAGACGGGCGGCGGAGGGGCCGGCTCGACCACGGGCGGCTCGACGAAGTCGGCGGCCAACACTGGTCCGGCCACGCCCGCGAGCAGCGCGGCAAAGAGGCCCATTCTTGCTGTATTGAACATGCTTGTCACCCCTGAGAACCCTCGGCACAGCGAACGCGTCCGAATCTGATTGGTTTCAGTCGTGGATAATGAATTGGAAAAGTTAAAAGCCGTTTAACCCTATCGCTTAACCATGAATCTCTAAATCTTTCAGGATTTTCGCGTTGTCTGCCAACGATTTGGCGTGCGGACACACGAAAAAAGCCCGCCAGAGGGCGGGCTTTTCACCTGGCAAAAACTGGGGGATCAGGCAGCGCTGCGGGTTTCCGAAATGACCTCGACGATGTCGTTGACGACGGCCTCGACCAGTTGCTGATCGTCGCCTTCCGCCATGACGCGGATGAGCGGTTCCGTGCCGGACGGCCGGATGACCAGGCGGCCAGCCTGGCCCAAACGATGGCGTCCATCTTCGATCGCCGCCTTGACCAGGGCTTCCTCGAGCGGCTTGCCGCCGGAAATATGAACGTTCTTCAGCAATTGCGGCACCGGCGCGAACTTCTTCGACAGTTCGCTGACCGGTCGGTTCTGCCGCTTGATGCAGGCGAGCACCTGGAGTGCCGAGACGAGGCCGTCGCCGGTGGTGGAAAAATCGGACAGCACGATGTGGCCCGACTGTTCGCCGCCGACATTCAGGCCGTGCGCACGCATGTGCTCGACGACATAGCGGTCGCCGACCTTGGTACGGTGCAACTGCAGGTTCATGTCGCCGAGGAAGCGTTCGAGGCCGAGATTGGACATCACCGTCGAGACGACGCCACCGCCGGCCAGCCGTCCGCTCTGATGCCAGGACTCGGCAATCAGCGCCATGATCTGGTCGCCATCGACGATCGCGCCATTCTCGTCGACGATGACGACGCGGTCGGCGTCGCCGTCGAGCGCGATGCCGATATCGGCGCGCACTTCGTGCACCTTCTTCTGCAGGCCGGCCGGATGGGTCGAGCCACACTCCTTGTTGATGTTGAAGCCGTTGGGCTCGACGTTGATGGCGACAACTTCGGCACCGAGTTCCCACAGCGCCTCGGGCGCCACCTTGTACGCAGCGCCGTTGGCGCAATCGACAACGATGCGGAGGCCCGACAGCGACATCGACCGCGGCAGCGTGCGCTTGGCAAATTCGATGTAGCGGTCATGAACGCCGTCGACGCGCTTGGCGCGGCCGAGCCCGTCCGAGTCGGCGAGCGCCAGTTCGATATCCTTGTCGAGCATGCCCTCGATGCGCTCCTCGATCTCATCGGAAAGCTTGTAGCCATCGGGACCGAACAGCTTGATGCCGTTGTCGTAGTAAGGATTGTGCGAGGCCGAGATCATCACGCCGATGTCGGCGCGCAATGAGCGCACCAGCATGGCGACCGCGGGCGTCGGAATCGGGCCGAGCAGGAACACATCCATGCCGGCGGCGCACAGGCCCGATACCATCGCATTCTCGATCATGTAGCCGGAAAGTCTGGTGTCCTTGCCGAGCACGACGCGGTGACGATGGTTGCCGCGCTGGAACGAAAGGCCGGCGGCCATGCCGACCCTCATGGCGACCTCCGCCGTCATTGGAAATCTGTTAGCGCGTCCGCGAATGCCGTCCGTTCCGAAATAACTTCCTGCCATGCTAGTCAGCTTCCCGATGGTTCATTGCCGGCACGTCATGCCACACATTGGCCCGAGCCCTATCATCACAATTCATGATTATAGGGCACCAATCCTTAGAAAACTGTTGTCTTGTGTGTTTTGTGTCACGTCAGTGCTTTGATTTTGCCTGCCCTGGTTGCAGCACAGCGTTCAGGAACTTCTGACCGCATCTGGATTGTTTCATGTGCGCGTCGATAGGCATTGAATTCGAAACCCGCGCGTCGTGTTGCTCTGGACCGGGCATTCAGGTCCGCCGCACTGGCCGACCCGATCGGCCCGCCATGTGAGGCAGTTCCTGATACTGGTCCGCCCTATACAAGTTTTCCGTGCAAATGCGCGCGGGCAAATCGCCCGGCGAACGGAGGCTGGCACCCATTTCATAAAAATAATGCACTTTCCGACAGCTTTCACGCCATTTAGCCTCTGGCGCAACCATTCGTTGAGTGTTATTGCTTGCTTGGGACATAACGTGAACATCCAGAGGGAGAAGACACATGCTCATCCATCGACTTGCCACTTTGACGGGTCTTGCCGTCGTGACTTTATTCCTGGCAGTACCCGCCAAAGCGCTGACCATGGCCGAATGCAGCACCAAGTATAACGCGGCAAAGGACGCGGGAACACTTGGCGGACAGAACTGGAACCAGTTCCGCAAGGCAGAATGCGGCACCGTTGCCGCCGCAACCGACGCCACGCCAGCCAAGCCGGACAGCACCAGCGCTGCAACTACCGATGCGGCCGCCGCAGCGACGACCAAGGCAGCGGCAACTGCCAATGCAGGCAACGGCCTCAGCAGGGCGGAGTGCGGCGCCAAATATCGGGCGGCCAAGACTGCCAACACGCTGAACGGCATGAAGTGGAACGACTTCCGCATGAGCCAGTGCGGTGCCAGCGGTTCCGACGACACCATACCGGCAGCCGATCAGGCAAGCCTCACCAGCCAGCCGGAAAAGCCGACCGTCACCGCTCCCCAGGGAGTGACGTTTCCGAAGGCGATCTCCACCAAGTATAGCAGCGAAACCCCGTCCAAGGCCCGCATGCACACTTGCCGCGACCAGTACCACGCCAACAAGGATGCCGGGACGCTGGGTGGCCTCAAGTGGATCCAGAACGGTGGCGGCTTCTACAGCCTGTGCAATGCCGCGCTGAAGAGCTGATCGACATTAACATTCGAATATAGCAAGGCTCGCGAAGGTTCGCGGGCCTTTTGCTGCTGGCGGTGGCAGGCAGGGCCAGGATATGCCGCATCTGCGCTGCAAGCGAGGCGCTGTCGGCGCCGCTGTCGATCTCCCCCCTTGCGGGGAGATCAGCCCTCATCACGGCATCCGCAAACCTTCAACGTCTATTTCCCATGTGGAGAAGTCCCCGGCACTTGGGTGAAGTGATTGAGTTTTTCAGGCCGCGATCGGCTGTCGGCACCTCCTGAACAAAAACGCCGCGTCCAAGCCGCGTCGTTTCCTGAGCCGGACCCTAGCTTGACGGCTGAGGCTCCATGCCGCCTTCGGGCTCCGGGCCCTTCTTGCGGCGGCTGCCGGACTTCGGCACGGCCGAGCCGCGGCTCGGCGGCGTGTCGTCGCCGAGATCGCGTGCCGGCTTGTGGCCGGCGATCAGCTGCTTGATCTCGTCGCCGGACAGCGTCTCATATTCCAAAAGCCCCTGCGCCAGCGCAATCCATTCCTTCTTCTTCTTGGTCAGGATGGATTTCGCCGTCGAATAGGCCTCGTCGATCAGCCGACGCACTTCGGCGTCGATGATCTGCGCCGTCTCTTCCGAGACGTTCTGCGTGCGCGCCACCGAATGGCCGAGGAACACTTCCTCCTGGTTGTCGCCATAGGCGACGTGGCCAAGCTTGTCGGAAAAACCCCAGCGTGTGACCATGGCGCGCGCCAGCTTGGTTGCCTGCTCGATGTCCGAGGAGGCACCCGAGGTGATGTTCTCCTTGCCGAACTTGAACTCCTCGGCGACGCGGCCACCCATCATGATGGCAAGGCGCGAGATCATGTATTTGTAGCTCATCGAATAGCGGTCGCCTTCCGGCAACTGCATGACCATGCCAAGCGCCCGGCCGCGCGGGATGATGGTCGCCTTGTGCAGCGGATCGGCCGACGGCACGTTCAGCGCCAGGATGGCGTGGCCGGCCTCGTGATAGGCGGTGAGTTCCTTCTCGGCCTGGGTCATCGCCGACGAGCGGCGCTCGGCGCCCATCATGATCTTGTCCTTGGCGTCCTCGAACTCGGCCATGGTGACAAGGCGCTTGTTGCGCCGCGCCGCCATCAGGGCGGATTCGTTGACGAGGTTCATCAGGTCGGCGCCGGAAAAGCCCGGCGTGCCGCGCGCGATCACCTTGAGGTCGACATTGGGGGCCAGCGGCACGTTGCGCACATGCACCTTCAGGATCTTCTCGCGGCCGACAATGTCGGGGTTCGGCACCACCACCTGGCGGTCGAAACGGCCGGGCCTGAGCAGCGCCGGATCGAGCACGTCCGGCCGGTTGGTGGCAGCGATCAGGATGATGCTTTCGTTGGATTCGAAGCCGTCCATTTCGACCAGCAACTGGTTCAGCGTCTGCTCGCGCTCGTCGTTGCCGCCGCCGAGGCCGGCGCCGCGATGGCGGCCGACCGCGTCGATTTCGTCGATGAAGATGATGCAGGGCGCATTCTTCTTGGCCTGGTCGAACATGTCGCGGACGCGGCTAGCGCCAACGCCGACGAACATCTCGACAAAGTCCGAGCCGGAAATGGTGAAGAACGGCACGTTGGCCTCACCGGCGACCGAACGGGCAAGCAGCGTCTTGCCGGTCCCGGGAGGGCCGACGAGCAGCACGCCGCGCGGAATCTTGCCGCCAAGCCGCTGGAACTTCTGCGGATCACGCAGGAATTCGACAATCTCTTCCAGATCCTGCTTGGCTTCGTCGACGCCGGCGACATCCTGGAAGGTGACGCGGCCATGCGCTTCAGTCAAAAGCTTGGCTTTGGACTTGCCGAAGCCCATGGCGCGGCCGGAGCCGGACTGCATCTGGCGCATGAAGAATATCCAGACGCCAAGGATTAGGATCATCGGCAGCCAGGAGATGAGATAGCTGAACAGCGAATTGGAACCGTCGGATTCGGGGCGCGCGTTGATGGTGACGTTCTTGTCCTGGAGTCTCGAAACCAGCGACGGATCACCCGGCGAATAGGTCTGGAAGCCGGTAGAGGTGTCGGTATAAGTGCCCGAGATGCGGGCGCCCGCGATGGTCACCGTCTTGACCCGGCCGGCCGCGACGTCCTGCAGGAACTGCGAATAGGGGACGTCACTCGCTGCTCCGCGCGTCTGCGGCGTCTGGAACAGATTGAAGAGAGCGATGAGCAGGACCGCTATGATCGCCCAGAGCGCGAGATTGCGATAATTCGGATTCATCAATTGTCCCGTTGGTGTCCGCCAGCGGACACGCGTCGTGAGAGGAAACTTGGGTCTAACATAGGGATGGCGCCCTTCATTGCCAAGCAGAACAGCATGTCGCGGTTAAGCTTTCGCCCATGATCAACCGGCAGTGTGGCCGCCGAAAGGCGGGGCAGGAAGTCGCGGCGCGCCGATCAGCGCGGCGACAGTTCCGGCCGGCGCCAGGTCGAAGGACGGCAGGAAGCGGGCAAAGGGCGCGACGACCGGGCATACCGCCATTCCCGCCAAGACCGGGCTGTCGCCTGGATGTTCGCTTGCGCGCCACAGCACCGGCTCGGCCGCCAGAGCCGCGCGGACAAGGCTCGGCGGCGTGCCATTTTCGGCAATTGCCTGTCTTGCGGCACGCGCCGCGCCGAGCGGCGCGATCAAAAATTCACCCGGTCTGTCCGCCAATGTGATCCTCCGGCGACCGTCCCAAAGGGCATTGTTCACGGCAGGCGCAGCGGGCGGCAGGTTGCGGGTTTCGCGACGCAGAAAAATGCCGGCACGCCGCGCATCGACCACCGTCCGCGACAATGTGGCGCAAAACGGGGTAGCGAAAAATGAGGTTGTGCCAGGTGGTCCGGGCCTCAGCCGGTTGAGCAGCGCCTCGCTGCGAGCCTGCTCGGGCAGAAACGCAATGCCGCCGACAGTCGCCAGCAGGACGCGCAGCGCGTAGACGGCCGCCGCCTCGTCGACGGCTGTCGCAAAGCCCGGATCGAGACGGATAAGGCCGGCTGCGGGCCTGCTGGCAAAGCCACGGATCAGCGCGGCGGCGCGATGGCCAAGCTGCTCGCGCTCCACCGCAGCCCGCGCGGCCAGCGCCAACGCGTCTTCCCGCGCACCATTGCGGTCGGCAAGCGCTGCGCGGATACGTGGCCTCTCGAAAGCCTCGTCTTCATTGGTCGGGTCTTCGGCCCAGCCGACATTCGCGCGCCGCAGGACTTCGCGCAGCGCAGCACGCCGTGTGCCGAGAAGCGGCCGTGCGATCCAGATCCGCCAGTCATAGAGGGTGGCCGGTGCCATGCCGGCCAGACCTCGCTCTGGCTCTCGCGCTCCCTCCTGGCGTGCTTGCCGCATCAGCACCGTCTCGGCCTGGTCGTCGGCCGTGTGGCCGGTCAGGATAAGGCCGATACCTTCCGCCTGCGCCGCCTCGGCCAGCAGCCGGTAGCGTGCCTCTCGCGCGGCAGCCGGCAGGCCGGTCGACGGCTTGCGTCCGGACCAGAGCAGGATGCGGTGGGCAATGCCGCGCCCGGCGCAAAACCTGGCCACGGCCTGTGCTTCCGCTGCCGAGCCCGGCCGCAGACCGTGATCGATGGTCACAGCCAGCAATTTCGTTGCCGGCGCGGTACGGTCGAGGTGATCTTTGAGGAGAAGGAGGAGGGCGGTCGAGTCGCTGCCGCCGGACACGGCCGCAACAGCGCCGCTGGTAAAGTCGATCTGCGAAAAAACCGAACGGTCAGGCTCGGTTTCGGGCGTCAATGCATATCGCCCAAAAGTGGCCCCGGATCTGGGGCAACAAGTCTTGGGGCAACGACGTGCAAGAGAAAAACTAACACGCCGCGAGCGCCCTTTCCTGCTTGACGCGTTCCTTGAGCGCGCCGGAAACGTTCGGATAGCGCTTGCCGATCTCGCCGAAAGTGGCGCAGGCCACGTCGCGCTGGTTCAATCCGACCAGCGACACACCGAGCTTCAGCAGCATGTCGGGAGCCTTCTTGGCCTTCGGATAGTCCTTGCTGGCGGCGAGGAAAGTCTCGGCCGCGTCGCGATACTTCTGCTGGCCGAGCAGCGACTCACCCAGCCAGTAATGCGCGTCCGCCGTCTTGGCGTCCTTGGGGAAGCGGGCGATGTGGTCGCGAAAACCCTGTTCGGCAGTGCCGTAGTCGCCCGACAGGATGAACTGATAGGAATTGCGGTAAAGCTCCTCCGGGTCGTCGGTGGCGGGCAGCGCCGCGACCACCGTATCGTCGGACTTGCCGGCCTGCGTGCCAGCGGCCTGGTCGCCGGAGACAGGGGCGGTGTTCTGCGCCGGTGCATGTGCCTGCGTCTTGCCGTCTGCGTCGATCACATTGCCGTTCTTGTCGACGGTGATGGTGCCGAACGTCTTCGGCGGCGTGCCCGGGATCACCGCGCCGGGTTCCCCTGTCGGTGATTCGACGATGACCTCGCCGCTCTGGCCGCCCGCGGGCGGTGTGCCCGCATCGGCCGGCGCATGCGTCGCCGGAGCCTCGGCGACGCTGCTGTCGGTGTTGGTGGTGGCGTCCGACTTCTTCTGCTCGCGTGGCTGCTGCGCGCCTTGTGAGCCGCCTTCCAGCTGCTGGAAACGGAACTCGTTATCTTCCTGCTGCTTGCGGATCTGCTCCTGCATCTGCAGCACCTGGAAGTTGAGCTCCTCGATCTTGCCGTTCATTTGCCGGAGTTGTTCCTCCAGCGCGGTAGTGCCGGTGCCATCCTGCGCAAATTGCACCTGATCCGGTTTCTTTTTTTCACCGAAAATGCCGAGCGTCGGCAGGCGGAAGGAAAAACCGCTTTTTTCTGTGCCTTGCTCATTGCCTACTGCCGGGGCAGCGACGCTTGATACGAGCAGCAACGCAAGCGTGCCGCTCAAGACCGATCTGAAATGCATGTGCCTCTCGCCGTGGATTGTTTGCCTGTTGCATGCCTTCCGATCGGAGTGGACCGTCAGGCGCCTCGGTTATTACCAAGGACGCAGGACTTCGGCCAAATTTTGTTTCAAGTCCCACATCCGGGCGCCGGACATGAAAAAGGCGGCCGCAGCCGCCTTTCACACGTAGGTGTTGCATTTCTGCCGATCGGAAAATTGCCGATCAGGAACCGGCGCCGCTGATCGTGGTGACGGCGCGGCGGTTCTGCGACCAGCAGGAGATGTCGTCGCAAACCGCGACCGGACGCTCCTTGCCGTAAGAAATGGTCTTCAGGCGCTGGCCGGAAACACCCCTGGCGACGAGGAAGTCGCGGGTGGCGGCGGCGCGGCGGGCGCCGAGCGCCAGATTGTATTCGCGCGTGCCGCGCTCGTCGGCATGGCCTTCAATGACGATGGCATACTGCCGATACTGGTTCAGCCATTGCGCCTGCCGCGAAAGCGTCGTCTGCGCGTCGGCGCGGATCGAGGACGAATCCGTGTCGAAGAAGATGCGGTCGCCGATGTTGACGGTAAAATCCTGGGCCGATCCGGGCGTTGCCGCCCCGGCGCCGCTGAGACCGAGATCGGCGGCGCTGTTCAGGTTCTTCTTCGAGGCGCAGCCGGCGATGGCGAGCAATGCCACCAGCGCGATCATCGCCGGGTTTCTGGTAAGTGCTGCGATACGGCCCATGCCGCCTCTCCTTCGCAATTCGAGTGATTTCGTTGATCGTCCAGTAACCACGTTTGGGTTAACCGGCGTTCAAGAAACACGGTTAAAATTTGGTTTCGGCTGCCGTCCACAGCCGTTTTGCCCAAGGGGAATCCGAGGAGGCAACAATGCGCGCGGACCGTAGGCAGAAATGCGGCTGAAACGCGACCAAGCCGTGGAAAAAGGGAATTGAGGAACTGAGGAATTGAGGAACTGAGGAATTGGGGAACTGAGGAACTGACGAACTGAGGAACTGAGGAAAGAGGTCACCTCAGCTTCTCTCTGAGATTGACCAGCATTCCGTAGATGCGGGGCATAGGATTGCAACCAGTCGTCGCGTTGCGCCTGGGTGATATACTCCAGATCGAACGCATACGAAATCCACGTCTCCACTTCACTGCATGACCCTATCGCCATCGAAATGAACCGTGCGAATTCGGGCTTGGAGCGGGTTTGTTTGGCAAAACCCTCAGCCAAATTGGCGCAGATCGCCTTGCTGGAACGACGTAGTTGATCGGCGAGCGCGTATTGCTCCATTTTCGGAAAAGCAAGCGTGGCTCTGTGTACCCCAAGGGAAACTGCATAGGCACGCTTATAGACTTCCAAATCCCTCGCGTGCTCGATGTAGGCCGCTGCCTTCTCCATCCTTCAGTTCTTCAACTCGTCAGTTCCTCAATTCCTCAATTCCCCTTCCAGCCTATTCCAGCAGCGGCGACCAGGCCGGGTCCGAAGCGAAATTCGAGGTCGGGATCGACTGTTCGTTGCGGCCGGTGAGATCGACCGAAACGAGTTTCGGGCCGCCGGCAGAATCGCGGAAGAACATCAGCACCCGGCCGTTGGGCGCCCAGGTCGGCCCCTCCTGCTGGAAGCCGGTTGAAAGGATGCGCTCGCCTGAACCGTCGACGCGCATGACGCCGATCTGGAACTCGCCGGCGGTCTGCTTGGTGAAGGCGATGAGATCGCCACGCGGTGACCACACCGGCGTCGAATAGACGCCGTCGCCGAAGGAGATGCGGGTCTGGCCAGAACCGTCGGCGCCCATCACATAGATCTGCGCGCGGCCGCCGCGGTCGGAGGTGAACACCACCTTGCTGCCATCCGGCGAATAGGACGGCGAGGTGTCGATGGCCGTCGAGTTGGTGAGCCTGGTCGTCGAGCGGCTTCTCAAATCCATGGCGAAGATGTTGGAATTGCCGTCGTCGCGCAGCAGGCTCATGATCACCTTCTGGCCGTCGGGCGAGAACCGCGGCGCAAAGGTCATGCCGGGAAAGTCGCCGACCAGTTCGCGCTGCCCGGTCTCGATCTGCAGCAGATAGACCTTCGGCTGGCCGCTTTCATAGGACATGTAAGTAATTTCCTGCCGGTTTGGCGAGAAACGCGGGGTCAGCACGATCGACCTGCCGTCCGACAGGTAGCGGATATTGGCGCCGTCCTGGTCCATGATGGCGAGGCGCTTCTTGCGCGCGTTCTTTGCGCCCGATTCGTCGATGAAGACGACGCGCGTGTCGAAATAGCCTTTCTCGCCGGTCAGCCGCTCATAGATGGCGTCGGCGATGATGTGGGCGACGCGCCTTGTGTTGGCGTCGTTGGCGAAGAACTGCTCGCCCGACATCTGCTGGCCGGCAAAGGTGTCCCACAACCGGTACTGGGCACGGACGCGGCCATCGGCCTCCTTGCTGACGCTGCCGGTGACCAGCGCCTGGGCATTGATCACCTTCCAGTCCTCGAAGCGAGGCGTGGCATCCGGGTTCGAGATCTTTTCGATGAAGGCGCTCTTGTCGATCGGCGCGAACAGGCCGGAGCGTTTCAGGTCTGCGCTGACGATGCCGGAAATCTCCGCGCCCAGCGCATCGCCGCCCTGGAAATCGGTGATGGCGATCGGCAGCGGCTCGACATTGCCTTTGTTGACGTTGAGCTCAACGAGCGCCCGCGCCGGCAAGGTGGCGGCGGCAGTCATGCCCAGCGCCATCGCTACGATCATCAGGAGCGGCTTGAGGATGGATTTCATGTCTTCTCGCTTCTCTTCAATGATTCTACGGGTCTTCAATGATTCTGGGGGCGCCAGGCCTACAGGCCCAGCATCTCCCTCGGATCGAAAGTGACCCGGACGTCGGCCCAGATGTCCTGCTTGCCGGCGGGAACCTGCAGACCGGCCATGTCGCATTTCTGAACCGCGCGTACGGCACTCTCGTCGAACGGGCGGCTTCCGCTCGATTTTTCGACAGCAGGCCGGCCATCCAGCTTGCCAGACGCGTCCAGATTGAAGCGGATCACGGCCACGTAGCTCTCCGAGCCCTCGACGCCAGCAGGAATTGACCAGCAACCGGCAAGCTGATCTCGGAGCGCCCCTTCCTCCGACTTCGACAACTTCTGGCCCTGATCCTTGTCACCACCGAGCGATGCCTGCTGGGTTGAGCGCTTGGCGCCGCCGCCGGATGGCTTCCGCTTGTCAAGCAGGGCAGCGACCTCATCGGCGTCAAACTGCTTCTCCTCGGATTTCGGCTTGGACGAGGCTTCCTTGACCGGCTTGTCGGCGTCCTTGCGCTCGGGCGCCTTGGCGCTTTCGGCCTGGGCCGGCTGCGGCTTCGGCCGCGCCTGGGGGGCGGGCGCCGATTCCGGAAGCTGCGTCGTCTCGGTTGGCGGCTCCTGGGCAATCGCTTCCGCGACCGCGTCCGGCTTGACCTCTGGCTTCGGGTCGATGGCGGCGGTCTTGTCCTGCGGCAGCGTCGGCGCCGGTTCCTTGGCCGGTGTCGGCTTGGGCTCCGCCTGCTTGACCGGCTCGGGCTTGACCTCTTCCTTCGGCTGCGGGACCGGTGCGACCTCCGTCGCCGGGACAGGCTTCGGCTGCTCCTTCGGCTTCGGCGCGTCCTCGGGCTTCGGCTTCTCTTTCGGCGTCGGCGCGGGCGGCGGCGCCTCAGCCATATCGACCGGCTGGGGCTTGGGTTCCGGCGTCGGCGGCTTGTCGGTATCGACGCTGTTGTCACCGACCGTCTTCGCGTCGGGAACGATATCCGGGCGCTGGGTCGGCAATGGCGCCGGCTTTTCGCTCACCGCAGCCTTCTTGTCGCCTTTCTGTATCTGCGCGATCGCTTCCATCGGCACGATCTCGACTGCGACCGACTCGACTTCGGACGACGGAAGCGCAGCCGGCGCCGACAGCGTGAACAGCCCGAAGGCGATCGCCGTCGCATGCAAGATCACCGATGTGGTGAGGCCGGTCCGCATGTTCTTGTCTACTGGTCCTGTTCCTGCAGCGAGATGAGACTCATATTCTTGTAGCCAGCGGCTTGGACACGGGCCATGACCTGCAGAGCCGCTCCATAATTGGTTGCCTTGTCGGCGCGAAAGAAGATGCGCTCGTCATAGCCGGTCTTCGAGATCGCCTGCAGCTTTGCCACCAGTTCCTCGATTGGGATCTCGGTCTTCTGGATGTAAATCTGGCCGGCGGAGTTGATGGATACCTCGATCGGTTGCGTGTCGGCCGCAATCGCCTTGGCCTGTGTTTCCGGCAGGTCGACCGGAACGCCGACCGTCAGCAGTGGCGCGGCGACCATGAAGATGATCAACAGCACCAGCATCACATCGACCATCGGCGTGACGTTGATTTCCGATATCATCGCGTGATGGCGGCCGCGCCGCCTGTGGCCGCGACCACCGCGTCCCCCGCCACCCGCGCCTACAGACATTCCCATGATTGTTCCTCAGGTCTTCTGCGCGACTTTTTCATCGATTTGGCGCGAGAGTATGGCGGAGAACTCGTCCGCGAACCCTTCCATGCGCACGGCGATCTTGCTCGCGTCCGACGACAGCTTGTTGTAGGCGATGACGGCGGGAATAGCCGCCAGCAGGCCAATTGCCGTGGCCAGCAGCGCCTCGGCAATGCCGGGTGCGACCACCGACAGGCTGGTGTTCTTCGATGCCGCGATCGCCTGGAACGAGGTCATGATGCCGATCACGGTGCCGAACAGGCCGATGAACGGCGCCGCCGAGCCAGTGGTGGCGAGAAAGCCAAGCCGTCCTTCCAGTTTTTCCATTTCGCGGGTCAGCGCCAGGTCCATCGCCTTGTCGATGCGGGTCTGCAGGCCAAGCGGCGATTTCGCCCCCTTCTCGAAGCTCTTCTTCCATTCGCGCATGGCGGCGACGAAGATGGCGCCCATGCCTGACGTCTTGCGGTCGGCGAGCGTGCGATAGAGCTCTTCCAGCGACTGCCCGGACCAGAACACCTGTTCGAAGCGATTGAGCGCGAGCCGCATGCGGCCATAGGCGACGAGCTTGTCGACGATGATCGCCCAGGTCCAGATCGAGGCGCAGAGCAGCCCGATCATGACCAGCTTGACCACCCAGCCGGCCTGCGTGAACAGCGCCCAAATCGACAAATGCGCGCCCGGTTCGGCGAGTGCGATATTTTCCATGGTTACGTCCTTAAGAATTTCCGGGCACGGCTGGCGGCTGGCCCATAGGCATCCCTTATAATCCGTTCGCGCAAAGCTTGCGGAATAACCCCAAAATGCACCGTAGGCGGCCTTTTCAGGGCAAATCTTGGTGAAAGGAAGGCGCTGGATTCCTCCAATCTTCACCACTCTCTTCATGAACTGTTATGGTTAAGGATGGGTTAGGACGCACAGCGCGGCGCATTGCCGCGCCTTGGGCGAGCCGCCTGGCATTGTCAGCGGATCATTGGGATCGGTAACTTGCCGATTTGAACTATCGATTTGTCTTGGGCATGAAGGTTGCGATCCATTCCTTCGGAAAGCGCCTTGGCCGGCCGTTCTCGCCGATGATCGCCGCCTCGACCCGCGCCTCGACCAGCACCTCGCCGCCGCGCTTCAGCTGCTGCGCCATAAAGATGCGGGCGCCCGAAATGTCCTCGGTGCGCGTCTCGATGGTCAAGACATCGTCCATGCGGGCGGAGCCGCGAAAGTCGATTTCCATGCGCCGCACCACCCAGATTATTCTTTCGCCATGCTTGCCGTCGGCAAGCTCGGTGTGGTGGACGCCGGCAAGCCTGAGATAATCGGAACGGCCGCGCTCGAAGAATTCGAGATAGCGCGCGTGATAGACGACACCGGAGAAATCGGTGTCGGCATAATAGACCCGCGCCATCAGCCGGTGGCCGAATTCGGTCAGCGCGCCGGAAAGCCCGGCGCAGAGCGCCGCCGATTCACCATGATCGTCCATCGCGCTTTCCTTTTTTGGCCTGACCGGGCACCTAAAGCGCGACGCGCTTCAGGTAGTGTTTCCGGGCGCGTCGTTGTCCAAAAGCCGCTACACAGTTTTGGGCGACACGCATTAACTTGGCGCATGAACCCGATGGCACTGTTGACGGCGATGATCAAGACCTTGATGGCGGCGCTGCTTGTGCTGGCCGCGCTGGTGCCGCCGGGCCAGGCGGCGAGCTTTATGATGAAGCGCGGCCTCAATCTCGACCAATGGACGACATGGCCGGGCGAGGACAAATGGGGCGACCGGCAAGCAATCCTGCCCTATCCGGAATGGCGCAAATTCCTCAACGACGACGACCTCAAGGCGCTGAAGAGCGCCGGCTTCGATTTCCTGCGCATGCCGGTCGATCCGTCGCCGTTCCTGTCCGGCGAGACGCTGGCGCTGCGCGACGAGCTCTATGCCAGCGTGCTGGCCTCGGTGCGCATGATCAATCGCGCCGGCTTGAAGGTGATCGTCGACTTGCATCTGATCCCCAGCGGCAGCAGCCGCAAGATCGGCATGGGCGAGGTGATGGACGATCCACAAATGTTCGACGCCTATGTCGAAATGGTGCGCAAGATGGCGCGCACGCTGGCCGATGAGGATCCGCGCCAAGTCGCTTTCGAGCCGATGAACGAGCCGGTCACCGACTGCGACGCCGACGGCACCGGCCTGTGGCCGGAGCGCCAGCAGAAACTGTTCGCGGCGGCGCGTTCGTCAGCCACCAGGCTCACCCTGATCCTGACCGGCGCCTGCTATTCCAATGCGGCATCGCTGGCAAAGATCGATCCGAAGGCGATCCCCGACGCCAACATCATCTGGACCTTTCACTCCTACGACCCGTTCCTGCTGACCCATCAGGGCGCGACCTGGGCCGGCGACTTCATCCCCTATGTCACCGGCCTGCCCTATCCGCTCAGCGCCGTCCCACGCGCCCAACTGGATGCTGCGCTCGATACGATCCGCGCGAGGATCAAGGCAGAGGCGCCATGGGCGCGCCAGAGCGGCCTGCTTGCCTATCTCGACGAGCAGGTGGCCGGCCTGGATACGGATCAGAAACTGCGCGAGACGATAGAGGCGCCGTTCACCAGGGTCGAGGCCTGGGCAAAGGCCAACGGGATCAAACCGGAGAACATCACGCTCGGCGAATTCGGCATGATCCGCCAGGAATACGGCAATGCCTACGTGATGCCGGCCGAATACCGTGCCGCTTATGTCAGGGACATGATCGCGCGCGCCGAAGCCCATGGCTTCGCATGGTCGATCTGGAGCTATGGCGGCGCCTTCGGCATCATCGACGCTTTTGATGGCGACAAGGCCGAGCCGGATGTGATGGATGCGATCAGGTTACTTCACTGAAGCGCCGAACCCAATTCGATCGAAAGAATCTCTGGACGCATCCCGAAACGCACCGGCAGGATGCTAAAACCGAGACCTCCAGAGACGATCAGGTTGCCGTTCTCCTCCACGACATGACCATAGGCAAACCGGTTGCCGAAGCGGGATGGCACGACCGGAGAATAGCCGAGCAACCGCACCTGTCCGCCATGGGTATGGCCCGAAAGGGTCAACGATACCCGTGGCGGGACCTTCGGGAAAATGTCCGGCTCATGTGCAAGCAGGATAACGGGAGCCTTGTCGCTTACCTTTGCCAGCGTGCCGTGCAGGTCGTCCAGTCCTGTGAACCTGCTGCGGCCCCAGGCCTTGCCCGGCCGCAGCGCAAGTTGGTCGGCAAGTCCGGCGACCCAGAAGCCATACCCGTCTTTTTCCAGGCGCACCACATCGTTTTCCAGGACCGGTATGCCGGCGCTCTCGAGCGCCCGGCGCGCCACCGTCGGCCCCAACCCGGCCTTCTGCGCGGAAAGGTCCTCCCACCAGTCGTGATTGCCAAGGATTGACCACACCCCGAGCGGCGCCTTCAGGCCTGACAAGGCCGGCGCCCATTCGGAGGAAGCCACCCAGTCCGTAACCAGGCGTGTGCCGGCTGCATAGTCGCCAAGCAGGACAATCAGATCCGGCTGCAGGCTGTTCGCCCGTTCGGCAAGCGACCTGATCCGCTCCGGCGTCATCCATGGCCGACAGACATGAATATCGGCGAGAGCGACGACGCGAAGGTGCAATCCTGCAGGCCAGTTTGGCGGGGTCAGTGAATAGCGCTTTACATGCGTCAGCAGCAGCGGCTCGAGGCCAACCGCATAAGCACTGAGCGACACGGCGGATAGGAAGGAACCGCCGATGAGGCGCAGGAAGCCGCGTCTGGTGATCATCGCTCAACCCCATCGTTCGTGGAACCGACGGTCCCACAGCGAAGCGTTAGAGCCCGCAAATGCGCCGGCAAGCTGACCAGGATTAGGAGATTTTGCGCAGCAAAGAAGGCCGCAACGCCGCGCCGACGCTACTCTTCCTGGAATAGGCTGATCTGCTGCTGCGCCAGGTCCTTCGGCGCATCGAGGCCGAGATGCCGCCAGGCATTGGCGGTCAGCACGCGGCCGCGCGGTGTGCGCTGAATAAAACCCTGTTGGATCAGATAGGGCTCGATGATGTCCTCGATGGCGTCGCGCGGCTCGGAAAGCCCTGCCGCGATGGTCTCGATGCCGACCGGCCCGCCGCCAAAATTCCGCGCGATCATCGAGAGATAGCGGCGGTCGAGCGCGTCGAGGCCGAGCGCATCGACCTCGAGCCGCGTCAGCGCCTCGTCGGCGATCTGGCGGTCGACGTGACCGTCGCCGGCGACGGAGGCAAAATCACGCACGCGGCGCAACAGCCGGCCGGCGATGCGCGGCGTGCCGCGCGCGCGCCGAGCGATCTCAAGCGCGCCATCGTCGCCGAGCGGCATGGCAAGGATGCGGGCGCCGCGGCGCACGACCTGCTCCAGTTCCTCGACCGAGTAGAAATTGAGGCGGACCGGAATGCCGAAACGGTCGCGCAGCGGATTGGTCAAAAGGCCGAGCCGGGTGGTGGCGGCGACCAGTGTGAAGCGGGCAAGATCGATCTTGACCGAACGCGCCGCCGGCCCTTCGCCGATGATCAGGTCGAGCTGGAAATCCTCCATCGCCGGATAGAGGATTTCCTCGACCGCCGGGTTGAGCCGGTGGATCTCGTCGATGAACAGCACGTCGCGGTCTTCGAGATTGGTGAGCAGTGCTGCTAGATCGCCGGCCTTGGCGATGACCGGACCGGAGGTCGAGCGGAAATTGACGCCGAGCTCGCGTGCCATGATCTGCGCCAGCGTCGTCTTGCCGAGGCCGGGCGGCCCGACGAACAGCACATGGTCGAGCGCCTCGCTGCGGCCCTTGGCGGCCTCGATAAACACTTTGAGATTGGCCCGCACCGCCGCCTGGCCGACGAAATCGCCGAGCGTCTGCGGCCGCAAGGTCTGCTCGGCATCTTCGCCGCGCTTGTCGGGAGCAATGAGGCGTGGCGAAAGGCTCATGCCGCCTTCCTTGCACAGGGCAGAGAACGGGACAAGCGCAGACTCACCGCGCCAGTTCCTTCAGTCCGAAGCGGATCAGCTTCGACGCATCCGCGTCCTCGCCGGCGCTTTTCAGCGCCGCCGCCACCGCATTGGCGGCGGTATCGCGTGAATAGCCGAGATTGACCAGCGCTGAGACGGCGTCGGTGATTGGCGCCGGCGCGACGCCTTCGCCAAGCTCCTGCTTCAGGCCGATGGTGCCGGAGGCAGCGCCGGCAAAGGCCGGCGCCTTGTTCTTCAGTTCGGTGACGATGCGCTCGGCCACCTTCTTGCCGACACCGGGCGCGCGGCTGACCATGGCAATATCCCGCAATGCGATGGCATTGGCGAGATCGGCCGGCGCCAGCGTCGACAGGATGGCCAGCGCGACCTTGGCGCCAACGCCCTGCACATTGTTCATCAACAGCCGGAACCATTCACGCTCCAGCACCGACTGGAAACCGTACAGCCGCAGCATGTCTTCGCGGACATAGGTCTCGATAAACAGCACCACCGCCTCGCCGGGGGCCGGCAAGGCGGCCAGCGTGCGCGTCGAGCAGTGGGCGACATAGCCTACGCCATGCACGTCGATAGTGCAGAAATCCTCGTCGACCTCGTCCAGCGTGCCTTTTAGCTTGCCGATCATGTGTGGTCCCTCATGCCAGCGCCGCCAACCTATAGACAACACTCTGCCGGTGATGCGCGTGGCAGATGGCAATGGCCAGCGCGTCGGCGGCATCGTCGGTGTCGAACGTCGCCTTCGGCATCAGCACCTTGACCATCATGTGGATCTGCTTCTTGTCGCCATGACCGACGCCGATCACCGCCTTCTTGACGGCGTTGGGCGCATATTCGGCAACGACCAGGCCGGCCAGCGCCGGCACCAGCATGGCGATGCCGCGCGCCTGGCCGAGCTTCAGCGTCGCGGCCGCATCCTTGTTGACGAAGGTCTGCTCAACCGCTGCTTCGTGCGGCATGGCGGCATGCAGGATCTCGGCAAGTCCGTCATGCAACTGGCAAAGCCGTGTCGCCAGCGTCGCCTTGTCGTCGGAACGCACGGTGCCGGAGGCGACGAAGCGCAGCGAGTTGCCGAGGCTTTCGACGATGCCCCAACCGGTGCGCCTCAGCCCCGGATCGATGCCGATGATGCGAATCGTTTCCCCCATCCGCCAAGTTTACCCGTGGCGGACAGCGATGCCAGCGAAATGTGAACAAACCAGAAACGGTTCCGCTGCGTCCCACAGGCTGTTTGAGAATTCGCTCTGACGAGACAGACGGCGTGGTCTGCGAGAACCGAAGCGGAGCGGACATTTGGGTCCGTGAGCCGCGCGTAGATCCCCTCGCTTCAATTCCGATGTCGTAGCGCATCGACGATGACTTTGAACGCGCGAAGATTTTGACGACGGCTCGGATAGTAGAGGAAATAGCCTTCAAAAAACGGCGACCAATCGTCCAGGAGCTGAACCAGCTTGCCACGTGCGATGTGCTGCTCGACGATGATCTCCGGGACGTAGGCGACGCCGTATCCACTGGCCGCGGCATCAATCGTGGCATAAGTATTATTGAAGGTCAGTTGACCGTTGACTCGAACGCGGAGCGCCTGCCCATCCTTCTCGAACTCCCAGGCGTAAAGGCCGCCGGCGCTTTCATGACGCATGTTGATACAGAGATGCCGAATCAGTTCTTGCGGGTGCTCGGGCACACCATGCGCGGCGAGATAGGCAGGCGAAGCAATGGCGACCAGACGCCAGTCGGGACCGATGCGCACCGCGATCATATCCTTCTCAACGCTCTCTCCAATCCGGACGCCGGCGTCGAAGCCTTCCTCAACGATGTTGCGGAAGGTGCTGTCCAGGATCAGTTCGACGCTGATATCGGGATAGGCGACAAGCACCGGCTTGAGCTTGGGCCAGACCACGCTTTCGAGTGCATGGTCGGACAGGGTCAGCCTGATCGAGCCTGACGGCTTGTCGTGGAGCGCCGTCAGCGCCGCGATCTCGTCGTCGATTTCGGCGATGCGCGGCGCAATTGTCTGCAGCAGCCGTTCGCCCGCGATCGTCGTTGCGACGTTGCGCGTGGTGCGGGTCAGCAGGCGGATGCCCATGCGCGCTTCGAGCTGCTTGATTGTATGGCTGAGCGTCGATTGCGCCGGAAGGCGGCGGTCGCTTCGGGAACGAGGCGGTTGGCGATCTTTGCTACTACGCCCCTTGGGGCAATCATGCGATGTTTCATGGTCCCTATCGGTGGTCGCGCGGCCTGATCCGGCTCGGGCGTCTCGACCAGGGGCCAGCGCCGCTTCTGGTGCGCGGAGAGCATCCGATGCGCGTCGAAGTTCTTCCTGAGCCCGGAAGGCTACCGCACAATGGATGAACGCCGCCTCCCGCGCTCCACTTTATTGCAAGGGTCAAATTTGAGCTTCCGCATTCATGTTTTGTCGAGCGTATCTCTTAGAGTCGCTTAAACCTTCTGCGCCGTAAGTTTTAGCCGTGCTGAATCGCCGTCAGCGCCGATGACGACGAAATAGGAGAACGCAATGACTCGAAATCACGTTGAACGTCTTGGAGAGTTCAGGGAAATCCTGGTCGCGACTCGACGCGAAGGAGTCCGTAACGTGCACCATACCCGCGACGCAATGCGGGCAAGCGGCTTTCAGATCGGGGACAGCGACGGCTCCAGCTACGGAGCCAAGCTAAAGGAACTCCAAGAGGAAATCGAGGCAGTCGATCGCGCCATCGAAGACGAGAAGCGGCTGGCCTTGCCCCTTGAGAGTGCGGCTCAATCCCGCCGACCACCAAAGCCGAGAATCGTGAAGGGAACATAGAGTCGGCGACGGCCCTTGCTGCCCGTCGCGTGGATTCGCCTGCGACATCGTGTCGGGCTCGTCGCCGCCGTGCAACTAGCCCTGAACGTCATCCGTTGCCATCAAACGTGGCGGCCGAAGCCGCCCTGTGTCGATGTCGATTCGCTGTGTCCATCGTTGTCGATGCCGTCGCTACCCTCGCCAACGGCGTTCTTCAGGTATCCGATCTGAAACGCGATATTTGGATATGAAATCACGGAGGCCAGCTTCTGGCGCAAGGCGGTCGGCTGGATGAAAAGGTCGGCTTTCTAGCGCCATCATCCCGAAAGCGAACGTTCCGCTTCCGGCCCCACGATGCTCGTTCGCGTCATTGTCGGATCGCAGTCGATGCGATCGTGCGATCGCGTCATTTCCGCAAGATCTTCTCCATCGCCTTGCCCCTGGCAAGCTCGTCGATCAGCTTGTCGAGGTAGCGGATTTCCTTCATCAGCGGGTCTTCGATGTCTTCCACCCGGACACCGCAGATCACCCCCGTGATCAAATTCCGAGAAGGATTCAGTTGAGGCGCCTGATCAAAGAAATCCTTCAGGCTGGTTTTCTTCCCCAGCTGGGCGTCCAGCCGCTTCTGGGTGTAGCCCGTCAGCCAGCGGATGATCTCATCGACCTCGGCTTTGGTGCGGCCTTTCTTTTCTGCCTTGGCGACATAGTGCGGATAGACCCTGGCAAAGCTCATGGAATAGATTCGATGCTCGGTCATGGCACTCCCTCATGCGTCGGGATCGGGGCCAAGAAGCGGCATCACGTCCACGGCATCGCAGGGGAAGATCGTAAAGTGTGGATGGCCTTCGAACATCTTCGATATCGAGCAGTCTGTCAGCCGCGGGCGAAAGCCGTGTTGAGCAGCGTGATCTGGTCGGAAACCGGATTGGTGCGGCGGCCGGATGGCGCAGCCTCGGCCACGGCGCCGCCGTAGATTTCCTCGTCCATGCGGCGCACCAGTGCCTGCAGGCGCAGCGAGCGGTCGATGAGGTCAAGAAAATCCTTGGGCAGCTCGACCCAGCCTGCGGCATCGTTGTTGGCGGAAGCGGTGTCGAGACGCACCTTGGATTTTTCGGAAGCAACCTGATCGCGAGTCATTTCGCCGGAATTCGCGGCGCGCTGCAGAAGCAGCCAGGAGGCGACCTGCATCAGCCTCGTGGTCAGTCGCATCGACTCGGCCGCATAGAGCGTCGCCGCCAGCCTGGACAGTTTCTTCGCCTCGGCCCGGCCCTTGCCGTCCAGATATTCGGCCGCCTGCTCGACCAGGCCCATGCCTTCCTGGTAGAGCGGCTTGAAGGATTGGGAGAAAACCCGGCGCTCCGCCAGCTTGATGGTTTTCGCGCTTCCCTTCGAAGGATCGTTCATCGATACGCCCTGCACTTGCCTAACAGCCGGCCGAATCGGCGTCATCGCCGCCACGCCTGCACCCTAAATGACCGAGGCTTGAAAATGCGCTTCGCCGCCGGTGAAGGCAAGCACATGTTTAACAAACGGTTAACGGCGACGCAGCGGCGCGGGCGACCGGCAATCCGGGTCGCCGAAAAAAAAGAGCCGCGGATAAGGCGGCTCTCAGGAGTTTAACAGGGAGGCGTCAAACAAAGTGGCTCCAACCACTCGGTAAGAATCCAGATCACTGGATGCGCATAGTAAACGCCTGTAAAGCTTAATGAAGCCTTAACTGCGAGGATATTTTTTGATCAAGCGTCGCCCGCCTGTGCCGTAACAGCACAATAACTCCAGGCTTTTTGGGGCCCAGACCTTTGGACTCAGGCCTTTTGCGTCTCAGCATGCCGTTCGGCTTTCCACACCACCGGCAGCGCGATGTAAGCGAACAGCAGCAGCCCAGCGTAAAAGCCCATCGAGGATGTTGCCACCAGCGGTTCGATCGCCGGGTTGCCGGCAAGCATGATGTAAAGGCCGATCAACAGTCCGGTGCCACTGATTGCCGTCAACCAGAAATGGACGGTGGCAAGCGTCTTTTCCGCGACTGCCGGAAACAGATGGTAGAAGAATGCAAACACCGCCGACATCAGCCATCCGGCCACCATGATGTGGGCGTGGGTTGGCATCTGCGCATGATCTTTGCTGATCGCCATCTGTAGGCCGAGCGCCATCCCGGCGAGTGCGTAGAAGACGGCCAGCGTGAAGAAGTTTCGTGCTACCTTTTGCATGTTATGCCCCGAATTGCCTTTTCCCGTCATGGGAATGGGTTGAGATCAGGCGGTCGCCCCGCCACCGGGTCCCCGGCATCGGCGCATTAGCATCGGCAATGTTTCTGGACGATGTCGCATCGCGCCCGCCTGAAACCGCCGTGACGCTGCTGACGGCTCGGCTGCCGGCAACTTCCATCGGCTGGCAATCTAGAGAAGGCCGGCGATCCCGTCCCACAGGAGTTTGACCGCGACGACCGCTACGGTCGCATAGGTGAAGGGGTAGAACAGTTCCGGTCGCATCCGCCGCACCAGCCAGGCGCCGGCGATGGTCGAGAGCGGCGCCAGCGGTACCAGAACCGCCGATGCGGTCAGGTTGGTGGTGTCGAACTGTCCGAGCGCAAAATAGGGGATGAGCTTCAACGCGTTGGTGGCGGCAAAGAAGATTGCGGCGGTGCCCGACAGCACTTTCGGATCGAGCCGGATCGGCAGCGCATAGACCTGAAAGGGCGGGCCGCCGACATGGGCGACGAAGCTGGTGAAGCCGGCGACCGTCCCCCAGAGTGCGGCAGCCGCGCGGTTGGGCTCGGCCGAGTGGCGCGCACCGTGCCGCACCTGTAGATAGACCCAGCGAAGCACGAAGATAATCGCCACGGCGCCGACGATCAGCCGCACCATTTCCGCTGTCACCAGCGCCGCGGTCAGCCAGCCGAGGCCGATGCCGATCACTGCCCCCGGCATCATGTCCGCAAGCATCTTGCGGTCGTAGACCCCCCACCATGTCCACACCGAGACGACGTCCATCAGGCACAGTATGGGCAGCAGGATGGCGGCTGCCTGCACCGGCGGCATGGCCAGCGCCATCAGCGGCACGCCGACGAAACCGACCGCGCCGCCAAAGCCGCCCTTGGACAGACCAACCAGGATGACGGCTGGAACGGCAGCGGCATAGAACCATGGATCGAATAGCAAGCCTGACATCGTCGGGGAGCAGTTGGAGGGAAAGCGTGTAGACGCTGGAATAGCCGATAAACTTTCGCGCCGCGACAGCAAATGCGCACACGACGCTGTGGTCGTTCGTGCTGAGGCCTGTCACGGTTTTGAGGAGGCAGTTGCGCCGAGTGGCGGCGGGCGCCTGCGGATCGGCTGCCCCTTGATGATGGCTGTGCTCGTTTCGGCCTTGTCGGCGATACGGTCGAGAAGCTTGTCGAGGTCGCCGATCGAGCGCACGAACAGCCGGGCAACAAAGCAGTCGTCGCCCGTCACCTTGTCGCATTCGCCAAACTCCGGAATCTCCTCGATCAGCTTCTGGACAATATGCAGCTTGCCCGGCAAGGGCCGGATGCGAACGATCGCCTGCAAGGTGTAGCCGAGCGCTTGGGGATCGATTTCGACGGTGAAGGCCCTGATAACGCCACGATCCTCCAGCCGACGCAGGCGTTCCGCGACACTCGGCGATGACAGTCCTACCTGCTGGGCCAGTTCCTTCAATGAGGTTCGCGAATCCTTGATCAGGCTTTCGAGAAGGCGTCGGTCCAGATCGTCCAGCATTTTACATTCCCAAGGAAAAGGCCGTCTTCACCTTATTTAATTAGGCATAACGGGCATATCACCCGGCGCAAATTATTGAAAGCGCTGATGTGGCATGGGATTATCAACCATCAGCGTTTCGAGAGGCAATATTCATGGACAGCGCGGTGCGTGGCACGGTCGAAATGACGGCCGCAATGGTGATCCTCGGCACGATCGGATGGTTCGTCGTCATGTCGGGCGAGCCCATCATGGACGTCGTCTTCTGGCGCTGCGCCTTCGGCGCTATAACGCTGCTGATCATCTGCGCTGCCCTGGGGCTGCTGCGCGGCACGCTGTCACTGCGCATCGTGGCGATTGCGGCCCTTGGCGGCGCGGCCATCGTCATCAACTGGCTGCTGCTGTTCAGCTCGTTTTCCCGCGCCTCGATCTCGATCGCCACGGCTGTTTACAACACGCAGCCCTTCATGCTGGTCGGCTTTGGCGC
Source organism: Mesorhizobium sp. WSM4806 (assembly GCF_055811635.1). Lineage (NCBI taxonomy): Bacteria > Pseudomonadati > Pseudomonadota > Alphaproteobacteria > Hyphomicrobiales > Phyllobacteriaceae > Mesorhizobium > Mesorhizobium sp. WSM4806. Next base: position 144,310 of record NZ_JBVVQZ010000013.1, read on the forward strand.
GCTCTTCTTCTCAGAGCGGCTGACCCTGACAAAGCTGGCCTGGCTTGGCATCGCCTTCGCCGGCATGCTGCTGATCGTGCAAGGCTCGCCTGATGCCGGCTCCGATGCAGGCCCCAATACAGGTAATGTCGGCACGGATTATTTTATCGGCATCGCGATGGCGCTGGGTGCGGCTTTCTTCTGGGCCGTCGCCGCCATCGTCACCAAGAAGCTCAAAGGCACGTCGCCGCACCTGATCGCCCTCATCCAGGTCTGCGTCGGCGTCGTCATCCTGGCACCCTTCGCCAACCTTTCCCACCTTCCCGCCGACGTGTGGAGCTGGAGCATGCTGGCGACGCTTGGCGTCGTCCATACCGGCCTGATGTACATCCTGATGTACGGCGCCATTCAGAAACTGCCAACCTATCTGCAGGGGTCGCTGTCCTTCATCTACCCTGTGGTCGCGATCCTGGTCGATGTCGTCGCCTTCGGCCACCGCCTGCATCCGGCCCAGATGGTCGGCGGCGCCGCCATCCTGGTCGCCGCCGCCGGCATGAATCTTGGCTGGACGCTGTGGAAATCGAAGACCCCAGCCGAGAGCACCCAGGCAATCAAGTGAGGCAACAACGTCGCCGTGCGACAATCATGCGCCAACGGTCCTGGCCGCCCGCCTGTTCAAGGCCGGCACTTTGCTCTATGCCGCAATGCAACCATCTTCGCCCGGCATAGGCGAAAACCGGGGTCAAAAACCAATGAACGACGCAACGCCTCCAAATCGCTGCCGCATCGTGCTGATCGCGCCGCCCGGCATGCCGGCTGAGCACATCGGCGCGGCGTTCGAGGGCGGCGACGTCGCCTCGCTGATCCTGCCCGAAAACGACATGGACGAAGCCTCCTTCCAGGCCTTCGCCGAACAGATCGTGCCGGCGGCGCAAGCGGCAGGCATCGCTGTCATCATTGCCGGCGACACCCGCATCGCCGGCCGCGTCCAGGCCGATGGCCTTCATGTCGAGGCCGGCAAGGCCGAACTCGCCGAGACGATCGAGCGTTTCCAGGCAAAAATGATGGTCGGCACCGGCGGCGCCAAGACCCGCGACGATGCGCTGGAACTCGGCGAACTCAGACCCGACTACATCTTCTTCGGCCGCTTCGGCTACGACAACAAGCCGGAGCCGCACCCACGCAACCTGTCGCTGGGGCAATGGTGGGCGGATGTGATCCAGATCCCTTGCATCGTCATGGCCGGGTCCGACATCACTTCGGTGGAAGCGGTGGCTGCCACCGGCGCCGAATTCGTGGCGCTGTCCAGCGCCGTCTTTGCCGAGGGCATCGACCCAAAGATGGCAGTCGCCAGCGCCAACGCGCTGCTCGACGAAACCGCGCCGCGTTTCGAGGACTGACGTGCCCGCGCCGACAATCCTTTTCGGTGCTTTGCTTGCGCAGCTCACGGTGCAGGTCGCCGTGGCGGAAACCGTCCCATTGCCGCAACCGAAGCCCGACACCGCTGCAAGCACGGACAAGCCGATCGCCACGCCGCTGCCGCAGCCCGCCACCACGGCGCCGCTGCCGTCGGCCGACGCCATTAATCCCGACCGCTTCGGTGCAAAGCCGTCGGATTCTGCCTATGGCGCCTTCCAGCGCGGCCTTTACAAGACGGCCTACAACCTCGCTCTGGTTCGCGCCCAGAACGGCGATCCGGCGGCGCAGACGTTGATCGCCGAGATATTGTCGCGCGGCCTTGGCGTGCCGGTCGACGCGGCGGAGGCGGCCAAGTGGTACGCGCTTGCCGCCGAGCAGGGGATACCGGAATCGCAGTTCCAATATGCGCTGATGCTGCTCGACGGCCGCTACGTCAAGAAGGACGAGAAAGGGGCTTACGCGCTGATGCAGGCCGCCGCCGAGGCCGGCAACCGTCTGGCGCAGTTCAATTTCGCGCAGCTGCTGGTGCGGCAGGACCCCGGCGATGCCGGCATCGCAAAGGCCGTGTCCTATTATCAGCGCGCCGCCGCGACCGGCCTTGCCGACGCGCAATATGCGTTGGCGCAGGTCTATGCCAATGGCGTCGGCGGCAAGCTGCGCGATGATGCCCAGGCGCGCGGCCTGCTGGCGCAGGCAGCAAGGCAGAACTACGATACGGCGCAGATCGATCTCGCTGCCTGGATGATCGAGGGACGCGGTGGCGCCCGCGACCTGAAGTCCGGCTTCGGCTGGATGAAACAGGCCGCCGAGGGCGGCAATGTCGCCGCCCAGAACCGCCTCGCCAAGCTTTACATGGGCGGCATCGGCACCGATCCGGATCCGATCCTTGCCGGCGCCTGGTACGTCGTCGCACGGCGCGCCGGGCTGATCGATCCGGAGATGGACGATTTTCTGCAGGGCCTGACCGACGACCAGACCAAGCAGTTGCTGCAGAAGGCCAACCGCCTGCCGTAAAGCGTCGCGGACAGTGAATATCGGGCAGCGGCGGGGATGGATGCTGACGAGGGGATGGCTCCGCCGTTACTCCCCTGCTGTCCACTCTCCCTCTTGCCCAATCGCTTGCCTCTCCTGGCGATTTGTGGTCTTGGAGGCGCCAAATCGCTTTCGTCGCGAAAATCTCATTCCGGATCACATCATCATGGCCAAGATCAATGGCAACGAAATCCGTCCCGGCAACGTCATCGAGCACGATGGCGGCTTGTGGGTGGCGGTCAGAACCAACGCTGTCAAACCAGGCAAGGGCGGCGCCTATAATCAGGTCGAGTTGAAGAACCTGATCAACGGCACCAAGCTCAATGAGCGTTTCCGCTCGGCCGAGACAGTCGAGCAGATCCGACTGGAGATGAAGGATTTCTCCTTCCTCTACGAACAGGGCGAAGCGCTGGTGTTCATGGACACCGAAAGCTACGAGCAGCTTGAATTGCAAAAGGATTTCGTCGGCGATCGCGCTGCCTTCCTGCAGGACGGCATGATGGTGACGGTCCAGCTCTATGACGAAAGGCCGATCGGCATTTCGCTGCCCGACCAGGTGACGCTGACGATCACCGAGGCCGACCCGGTGGTGAAGGGCCAGACCGCCGCCTCGTCCTATAAGCCGGCGATGCTGGAAAACGGCATTCGCGTGCTGGTGCCGCCTTTCATCGGCTCGGGCGAGCGTATCATCGTCGACACCAACGAAATCACTTATGTGCGCCGCGCCGACTAAGGCATGATCCCAAAAAGTTGCAGACTTTTTTGGACAAGATCATGTCTCAAAGCAAATAGCATCATCCCAAAAAGTTGCAGACTTTTTGGATAAGATCATGCCTCAAGGCAAATAGGCGCAGCGGCAGGAAGAAGAGCAATGGCGCGTTCCGCGATCCTCAATGTCATGGTCCAGGCCGCTATGAAGGCCGGCCGCTCGCTGTCGCGGGATTTCGGCGAAGTGCAGAACCTGCAGGTCTCGATGAAGGGGCCGGGCGACTATGTCAGCCAGGCCGACCGCAAGGCAGAAGAAATCCTCTTCACCGAGCTGTCGAAGGCGCGGCCGGGCTATGCCTTCCTGATGGAGGAGCGCGGCCTGATCGAAGGCGACGACAGCCAGCACCGCTGGATCGTCGACCCGCTCGACGGCACCACCAATTTCCTGCACGGCATTCCGCTCTTCGCCATCTCGATCGCGCTGGAGCGCCAGGGCCAGATCGTCGCCGGTGTCGTCTACAATCCGGCGATGGACGAACTCTACACCGCCGAGCGCGGTGGCGGCGCATTCATGAACGACCGCCGGCTGCGGGTTGCCGGCCGCACCAAGCTGATCGACACGGTGATCGGCTGCGGCGTGCCGCATCTCGGCCGCGGCCAACATGGCAATTTCCTGATCGAGCTGCGCAACGTGATGGCCGAAGTTTCGGGCGTGCGCCGCCTCGGCTCCGCCTCGCTCGATCTCGCCTACGTCGCTGCCGGCCGCATGGACGGGTTCTGGGAAACCGGCCTGTCGGCCTGGGACGTCGCCGCCGGCATCCTGCTGATCCGCGAGGCGGGCGGCTTCATCTCCGACTTCGCCGGCGGGCAGAACATGCTGGATGGCGGCTCGATCGTCGCCGGCAACGAGACCATCCAGCGTGCGCTGTTGAAGACCGTCAGGAAGCCGGTGACGCCGCGCTAGACCATGATCCCCGAAAAACCATGAACCCGGACTTGGCGCGCTGAACCGCCGCAGTCGCAAAACCGCAACGAAAGCTTGAAATGCTGTCCGGCATCCGCCCAAATAAGGGGATGCAGGATCATTCATGACGCGCATCGGCCCGAAATCCCAGATCGAGATACCCCAGATCGAAATCCCGTTCATGGGACGCTGGCACTATTCGCGCGCCGAAATGATCGCTGACGGCATCGTCCATGCGGTGGGCATCGTGCTCGCCATTGCTGCTGGCTCGACGCTGCTGGCGCTGGCTGCCTTCCATACAGGTCCGGGCGAATATATCGCCGCCGCTTTCTACGTGGTTTCGCTGTTCGCCGTGCTGTCGGTGTCGCTGGCCTATAATCTGTGGCCGGTGTCATCGCCTGCCAAGTGGATATTGCGGCGCTTCGACCATGCCGCGATCTATCTGCTGATCGCCGCGACCTACACGCCTTTCCTCGCCCAGCTCGACGGTTCGTCGCTGGCCATCTCGATGATCGTCCTGGTCTGGGTCGCGGCAGCGATCGGCATCTCCATCAAAGTGCTTCTTCCCGGTCGCTTCGACCGGCTGGCGATCGTCTTCTATCTCGCCATCGGCTGGAGCGGCATCGTTCTGGTCGAGCCGCTCGTCCAGACATTGCCGACGACATCGATCGCGCTGATCGTCGCCGGCGGCATCGTCTATTCCTGCGGCGTCATCTTCTTCGCCTGGAAGGGCCTGCGCTTCCACAATGCGCTGTGGCACGGCTTTGTCGTCACCGGCGCCGGCCTGCATCTTGCCGCCATGGTCGACTGCCTGGTCATCAACCGACCCTAACGCAATGGTCCGCTTGGCAATATTGCCAAGCGCCATTCAATTTGGTCACAATTGCGTTTAGAGTCGCCGTCAAACGTGAATTGGCGGCGGCGGCGGCATCGGAAACGGGGCACGGATGGCTTTACTCAAATCCTTCGGCATGGGCAGGCGCTCCGACGTGCTGATGTACGATCCGCACAAATTGTCGAGCCCGCAGGTCTTTCTCCTGACCATGGTCATCTTCCTGATGATCGTCGCTTTCATCGCCGCCATCCTGACCCGTCAGATCTCGACAGCCTTTGCCACCAATCCCGGTCTCAACGGCCTGATCGTCGGCGTGCTTGCGGTCGGCATCCTGCTGGCCTTCGCGCAGGTCGGCCGGCTGTTTCGCGAAGTGCGCTGGGTCAACTCTTTTCGGGCCGGCTCCGAAACCACCGAACCGGTGCTGCTGGCGCCGATGAAGGCGATGATCGGCCGCTCGCCGACGATCGCCTTCTCGACCAGCTCAATGCGCACCATGCTCGATTCGATCGCCACCCGCCTCGACGAAAGCCGCGACACCTCGCGCTATCTTGTCGGGCTGCTGGTGTTCCTTGGTCTGCTTGGCACCTTCTGGGGCCTGCTCAACACGATCGGCTCGATCCGCGAAACCATCGATTCGCTCGATCCCGGTACCGGCGATGCCGCCGCCGTGCTCGAATCGCTGAAGGCCGGGCTTTCCGCGCCGCTGGCCGGCATGGGCACCGCCTTCTCGTCCTCGCTGTTCGGCCTGTCCGGTTCCCTGGTGCTCGGCTTCCTCGACCTGCAGGCTGGCCGCGCCCAGACACGCTTCTACACCGAGCTCGAAAACTGGCTGTCCTCGGTCACCGACCTGTCCTCCGACATCGTCGTCGCCGAACCGCCCAGGGTCGAGTCCTCCGACGAGATCCGCGTCCTGTCGGAAAGACTGCGCAGCATGCAAGAGAACGGCGGCGGCGCCAATCCGCGTGTCGCCACCGCCATGGCCAACCTTGCCGACGGCATTTCGGGCCTGGTCAAGAACATGCGCTCGGAGCAGCAGATCATGCGCGACTGGGTCGAGGCCCAGTCGGACGAGCAGAAGGCGATGCGCAACACTCTGGAGAAGATCGCCGACGCCTTGAAGAAGACTGGAGTCCATTAGCATGGCTCTCGCCAGGAGCCGGCGTGCCGATCGCCGTATCGATTACTGGCCGGGCTTCGTCGACGCGCTGTCGACGTTGCTGCTCGCGATCATGTTCCTGCTTACCGTCTTCGTGCTGGCGCAGTTCCTGCTCGGCCGCGAAATCTCCGGCAAGGACACGGTGCTCAACCGCCTCAATTCGCAGATCAACGAACTGACCCAGCTTCTGGCGCTGGAGCGTTCGACAACGCAGGACAAGGAAGATTCGCTCGCCAATTTGCAGGCGTCGCTGTCGGCGTCGGAGGCGGAAAAGAGCCGGCTCGAGCAATTGCTGGCGCAAGGCGCCGGTGCCGGCGACGCCGCCAACCAGCGGGCCACGGCGCTTTCGGGCGAACTCGACAACCAGCGCCAGATCAGCCAGCAGGCGCTGAGCCAGGTTGAAATCCTCAACCAGCAGATCTCGGCGCTGCGCAGACAGATCGGAGCGCTCGAAGAAGCGCTCAACGTGTCGGAAGCGCGCGATCGCGAGTCCAACACCAAGATCGCCGATCTCGGCCGCCGCCTGAACGTCGCGTTGGCGCAACGTGTGCAGGAACTGAACCGCTACCGGTCCGACTTCTTCGGGCGCCTGCGTGAAATCCTCGCCGATCGCGAGAACATCCGCATCGTCGGTGACCGTTTCGTCTTCCAGTCGGAAGTGCTTTTCCCGACAGGCTCCGAAGTGATCAACGATGCCGGCAAGGACGAGATGAAGAAGCTCGCCGACGCCATCATCGACCTGCAGAAGGAGATCCCGCCGGAGATCAACTGGGTGCTGCGCGTCGACGGCCACACCGACGACAAGCCGCTGTCGGGCACCGGCCGCTACCGCGACAATTGGGAATTGTCGACGGCGCGCTCGACCTCGGTGGTGAAGTTCCTGATCGAGAACGGCGTGCCGGCCAACCGCCTGGTTGCCGCCGGCTTCGGCGAATTCCAGCCGCTCGACCCCGCCGACACCGAAGACGCGCGCAACAAGAACCGCCGCATCGAGCTGAAACTGACCGAGCGCTGATCGCCCCGGCTCCAGGCGGCGGCCGCACTTAGGGCGGCGATGCAGGCTAGCAAGGCCTGAAAAGATTACCTTTTTTTGATTACACTTTGCCGAGGATCGCTCCTAGCTATGTCATGGGCCCGAGAACCGCCGGCGGTGGAAGCGTCCATTGCGACCCGACGGAACCGACGGCCCACGGCCGGAAGGTGGCCCTCCCAATCGCCGCCTCCCCTGTAAAAGGAGACGCAACATGCGCTCTTTCACTCCCAAGACCCTCAGGACTGCAACGCTCGCCGCACTTCTCGTCACCGTTCCGTTTGCCGGCGCCGGCCCGCATGAGGCAGCTTTGATCAACCAGATAGAGAGCGTGGATACCGGTATCCGAGGCGCCAGGCAGGCGAACAGGATCAAGCTGGACGAAGCGCGTGGCTTGCGCACGCAGGTCGCTCAACTTGATCGGGCCGCGCAGAGGGCCGCGCGAGATGGAACGATGCCGGCCACGCAGTATCATCAATTGCTGGCTGAGCTCGATCATATCAGTCAAAGGCTGCGGGCTGCCACCGGCAGCGCCTTCCTCATCGGCAGCGGCGGCGATGGCGGGTACTATCCGAACGGCTACGGCCCAAACTATCCAAAAGGCTGAAATGATCCATTACAGCGCCGCACTTTGATCTTGCGCATGATCTGTTGATTTTGCGCAAGATCCGTTCCGCACCGAAGCCCCAGGCAGCAATCCGCACAGGGAACTTTTCCAGAAATCGAGTCCGATTTCGGGGTTATGCGCCCAGCCAAACTGCGACCAGAGCAACTGCAGCCGGCACGGTCTGGATGTAGAGGATTTTCCTGCCGACCGTCGCCGCGCCGTAGAGGCCGGCGATGGCGACGCAGAGCAGGAAAAACACCTTGATCTGGAAACCAGCCGCGCCGAGGTAAAGCCCCCAGATCAGCCCGGCTGCGAGAAAGCCGTTGTAAAGTCCCTGGTTGGCCGCAAGCACTTTCGATGCGCTGGCGAATTCCGGCGTCAGCTTGAACGCCTTGTGGCCGCGCGGCGTGTCCCACAGCACCATCTCCAGATAGACGATGTAAAGGTGGATCAGCGCCACCAACCCGACCAGCACATTGGCGATCATGCTTCGTCTCCCCGATGCGACGCGCCGCCGCCTCGCGACATTGATCACGCACGCCACCGCTCCTGCAAGACCCATTGCGCTGTGCATCCTGGCCAGCAACCATGTGCCCATCGCCAACGGCCTTTCGGGGTTGCCAATATCAGCGCATTGGTATCTTTTCCCGCCGTTCAAATTCAGCGGAACCCCCCATGTCCTTTCAAAAACTCGACGACCTCGGCCACAAGCTCGAAGCACTGGAGCATGCGCTCGCCATTCTCAGCGCCGACGATGCGACCCACATGGCCGTCGGCGGCGGTGACAAGCGTGCTGAGGCGATGTCGGCGCTGGCCGGCATGCATCACGCCAGAGCGACAGCGCCGGAGATCGCCGACTGGATCGCAGCGGCCGAACAGGAAACGCTGAACGAAGAACAGCAGGCGGCGGTCAAGGAATTCCGGCGGCAATACACCAACCTGACCTGCCTGCCGGTCGAATTCGTCGAGCGCCAAACCACCGCCCGGATGCGCTCCGAGCAGTTGTGGCGCGACTTGCGTGCAAAGAACGACTGGGCCGGGTTCCTGCCGGCGCTCGAAGGCGTCGTTGCGCTGGTGCGCGAGGAAGCAGGCCTTCGCGCCGACGTGCTCGGCCTTGACCCGTACGACGCGCTGATGGAGCAATATGATCCCGGCAACCGCGCCGCCGACATCACGCCGGTCTTCGCCGAGTTGAAGACCTTTCTCAGGGATTTCGTGCCGGAGGCACTGGCCGTGCAGGAAAAGCGGCTGGCGAGACATCCGCTGAAGCCGCTTTCGGGCAGCTATGCGATCGAAAAGCAGCGCGAGCTTGGCCTCGCCTTGATGGCGGCGGTCGGCTTCGATCTCACCCACGGCTCGCTGTCGGTATCGCATCATCCGTTCTGCGGCGGCGTGCCGAGCGACGTGCGCATCACCACCCGCTACAAGACCTCCGATTTCCTGTCGGCGCTGATGGGCGTGCTGCACGAGACCGGCCACGCGCTTTACGAACAGAACCTGCCGCAGGCGTGGGCGCACTGGCCGCTCGGCAAGGCGCGCGGCATGGCTGTGCATGAAAGCCAGAGCCTGTTCGTCGAGAAGCAGATCGGCCGCAACCCCGAATTCTGGCGCTGGGCGCTGCCGGTGGTCGAAAAGCACCTCGGCGAGGCGTGGTCGATCGAAGACATCCTGCCGCATGTACACCGGGTCGAGCGCGGCCTGATCCGCGTCGACGCCGACGAGGTGACCTATCCGCTGCACGTCATCCTGCGCTACGAATTGGAGCAGGAGCTTGTCTCGGGGCGACTCGAGGCCGCCGACCTGCCCGAGGCCTGGGACGCCAAGATGCGCGACTATCTCGGCCTGTCGACCATCGACAACCCGGCCGACGGGCCGATGCAGGACGTGCACTGGCCGGGTGCTGCGTTCGGCTATTTCCCGTCTTATACGCTGGGCGCGATGATGGCGGCGCAGCAATGGGCGGCGCTGACCAGAGATCATCCCTCCGCCGACGAAGACCTCGCCAAGGGAAATTTCGCGGCGATCAACGACTGGCGCCGGCAAAGGATCTGGTCGCAAGGCTCGCGCTGGTCAACGCCCGAACTGCTCGAGCGCGCCACCGGCGAGAAGCTCAACGCCACGCATTTCACCGAGCATTTGCGCAAGCGCTATGGGGAGGTGCTGAAGGGCGCCTGACATATCTTCAAGCGCATCGAACGCGGCGGCAATTTCGTCACTGCCGACCAGCGCCATTTGCAAAAGACGAAGCCGTTTGGCAGCGTCGTCCTACTACTCCGCGGCGCCCCTGAAAGCGTTCGCCCCGGTTTCGAATTGCAGCTTGGCCAGCCGCGCATAGATGCCGCCCTTGGCGACGAGGCTCTGGTGGGTGCCTTCCTCGACGATGCAGCCGCCATCCATGACCAGAATCCGGTCGGCCTTCAGCACCGTCGCCAGCCGGTGGGCGATGACGATGGTGGTGCGATCCTGCATCAACCGTTCCAGCGCCGTCTGCACCAGCGTCTCGCTTTCGGCGTCGAGCGCCGAGGTCGCCTCGTCGAGCAGCAGGATCGGCGCATCGCGCAGGATGGCGCGGGCAATCGCCACGCGCTGGCGCTGGCCGCCGGACAAGGTCACGCCGCGCTCGCCGACCTGGCTGTCATAACCGTTCTCAAGTTTTAGGATGAACTCGTCGGCAAGCGCATCCCTGGCCGCCGCCTCGATCTCGGCCTGGCTGGCGTCCGGGCGGCCGAAGCCGATATTGTCGCGCGCGCTGGCCGCGAAGATGGTGACGTCCTGCGGCACGATGGCGATGCGCTCTCGGATGGCGACGGGGTCGGCCTCGCGCACATTGACGCCGTCGATCATGATCTTGCCGGTCTCGGGGTCGTAAAAGCGCAGAAGCAGCGAAAAGACGGTGCTCTTGCCGGCGCCCGACGGGCCGACGATCGCCACCGTCTCGCCGGGCACGACCTGGAAACTCAGGCCGTTGACGGCAGCGCGGTCGGGCCCGGCCGGATAGGAGAAGGACACGTCGTCGAAACTGATTGCGCCCCTGGCCGTCGCCGGCAGCGGTTTAGGATGCGCTGGGGCCTGGATTGCGGGCTTCTCGGCCAGGATCTCGGTCAGCCGTTCGGCAGCGCCCGCCGCCTGGGAAAGCTCGCCCCACACTTCCGACAGCGCACCGAGCGCGCCGGCGGCAAACACCGAATAGAGCAGGAACTGACCGAGCGTGCCGGGCGACAGCGTGCCGTCGAGCACGTCGCGCGAGCCGAACCACAGCACCGCCACCACCGAGGAAAAGATCATGAAGATGGCGAAGAAGGTGAGGAAGGAGCGGGCAAAGATCGAGGACCGCGCCGCCTCGAAAGCCGCTTCCACGGCAGCTGAAAAATGCCCGGTGACCAGCTTCTCGTTGGTGAAGGCCTGCAGCGTGCGCACCGCGCCGATCTGCTCGCTGGCATAGGCCGTGGCGTCGGCCAGCGTGTCCTGCGCGAGCCGCGATTTGCGCCGCACCGAGCGGCCGAAGGCGACCAGCGGCAGCACGATCACCGGAATGGCGGCGATGACGAGGCCCGACAGTTTCGGGCTGGTGAAGACCATCATCGCAACGGCGCCAAGCCCAAGAATGACATTGCGCAGCGCCACCGACGCGGTGGCACCGACCGCCGACTTGACCTGCGTCGTGTCGGCGGCGAGCCGCGAGACGATCTCGCCCGACTGTGCGGTGTCGAAAAAGGATGGCGACAGCGTCGTGACATGGCGGAACACGTCGCTGCGGATGTCGGCGACGACGCGCTCGCCCAGCGTGATGACGAAATAATAGCGGCAGGCCGACGCCGCGGCGAGCAAGGCAGCCATCACCACGAGCATCGCGAAATACTCGGCGATGAAAATGGAATCGGAAGCGGAAAAGCCGTGGTCGATCATCCGCCGCACGGCCAGCGGCAGCGCCAGCGTCGTCGCCGCAGCAACGGTCAGCGAGACGACCGCGCCAATGACCATTTTCCGGTAGCGGGTGATGTAGGGGAACAGGCGCCGCAGCGGCTTGAGCGAGCGCCTACGCTCGTCTGCATCGCCGCTTGTATGCGCCATGACCGTTTCCTCTGGCCGCCTTCTGGGCATGCGCCTCAATATGCCTTACCGCGGCCTTGTGATTCAATTCCGGCTGATGTATAGGCTCGCCGACCGTTTTTAAAAGCCGTGGCTCCTCAATAGCTGCGGCTTCGAGTTTTAAAAAGGGGCGCATCGACGCAGGCTTTATGCCCGTCAGCGGCGCCGGCGAACCAGGAATAGCACAATGAAGACCGATATTCATCCCGACTACCACACCATCAAGGTCGTCATGACCGACGGCACCGAATACATGACCCGTTCGACCTGGGGCAAGGAAGGCGATACGATGAACCTCGACATCGACCCGACCACCCATCCGGCCTGGACCGGCGGCCAGCAGACCCTGCTCGACCGCGGCGGCCGCCTGTCGAAGTTCAAGAAGCGTTTCGAAGGTTTCGGCCTCTAAGCCGCAAGCCTTTTCGGATCGAAAGAAACCCGCCCTCGTGGCGGGTTTTTTGTTGAATGCGGCTCTCTATTCGCCAACCAGTTCGCGCAGCGCCATCCGCTTGTAGGCGGCGACCAGGTCGTCGCCTTCTTGGCGCCCGACCGAGATCGCCAGCCGCATGGTGGCCTCGCCCATCTGCCAGGTGAGAAACGCCGTCGTTTCCAGCGCCGCCGGATCGGCGGTAGGCCGCAGCCGCCTCAGCACCGCGGTGAGGAATTCGGCGTTGGCCCGGCTGTCGGCGAGTTCGAGTTCGCGCAGCGCCTTGTCGGCCTGCGTGCCCGACCAGATGTCGCGCATCACCGGTTCGGCCAGGAATAGCCCGTAATAGATATCCACCAGCTCGGAAAAAGCCCGCCGCAGCCCTTCGGCGTCGCTAACCGGTGCAAGCGCTGCCGCGATGCAGGCCTGGCTTTCGGCGGTGTAGCGCTCGGCCAGCGCCCAGATGATCGCTCGCTTGTCCGGGAAGAACTGGTAGAGCGAGCCGATCGACACGCCGGCCCGTTCCGCCACCTCGCCCATGCGCAAGGCATCGCTGCCTTGCTCGGCGATCAGCGCAGAGGCGGCGGCCAGCATCCGCTCGACCCGCTCCCGGCTGCGCTGCTGGCTGGGCGCCCGGCGCGGCGATGCGATCTGGCCATCCTGTGAACCCGATACGGTCGAGCCTTCCATCACTGTCTCCTGGCGAACGATCAACAAATTGGCTTGACTCACAAAATACGAGGGTTTATCACGTTTTGCAAATGTGAGGATTACTCATATTTGTGAGCAAAGGAAAATCGCCATGATCGACACAGCAGCAAAACCGATTTTGATCCTCGGCGGCACCGGCAAAACCGGCCGTCGTCTCGCGGACAGGCTGACGGCGCAGGGCCTGCCGGTACGGATCGGCTCGCGCTCGGGCACCCCGCCCTTCGACTGGGAAGACGATACGACCTGGGAACCCGCGCTCGATGGTGTCGGTGCCGTCTACATCAGCTACTATCCCGATCTTGCTCTGCCCGGTGCGGCCGAAGCGGTCGGCGTCTTCGCCAACCTTGCCGTGGCAAGCGGTGTGCGCCGGCTGGTGCTGCTGTCGGGGCGCGGCGAAATCGAAGCGCAACGTGCCGAAGAGATGCTGAAAGCCTCAGGCGCCGACTGGACTATCCTGCGCTGCGCCTGGTTTTCCCAGAACTTCAGCGAGAGTTTTATGCTCGATCCGCTGCTCGCCGGAGAGGTGGCTTTGCCGGTCGGCACTGTCGGAGAACCGTTCGTCGATGCCGACGACATTGCCGACGCCGCCGTGACGGTGCTTACCCGGCAAGGCCATGTCGGCCAGCTTTACGAGCTGACCGGGCCGCGGCTGCTGAGCTTCGCCGACGCGGTCGCCGAGATCGGCCAGGCGGCCGGCCGCGACATTCGATTCAAACGGATTTCGCATGCCGAGTTCACTGCCGCGGTAGCCGGGTACGAGTTGCCGGCCGAGTTCGCTTGGCTGCTCAACGAGCTGTTCACCGAGGTGCTCGACGGCCGCAACGAGGCGCTGACCGACGGCGTCGAGCGCGTGCTCGGCCGCGCCCCAAAGGACTTTTCCGCCTATGCAACCGAAACCGCTGGTACGGGCATATGGAGTGACTGACATGATCATGAAACTGCTTCCCAGCCTCACCTTCATCGCCGCGCTCGGCTCGGGCGTCGTCGCTGGTGTCTTCTTCGCCTTCTCCAGCTTCGTCATGCCGGGCCTCGCCCGCATGCCTGCCGTGGGCGGTATCGCCGCCATGAATTCGATCAACGTCACTGCGGTGACGCCGCTGTTCATGACCGCGCTTTTCGGCACCGGGCTGATCTGCCTCGTCCTCGTCGTCGGCGCTGTCATCGGCTGGGGCCAACCGGGCTCGTTGTGGCTTCTCGCCGGCGCCCTGATCTATGTCGTCGGCAACCTGATCGTGACGATGATTTTCAACGTGCCGCTCAACAACGCGCTGGCCGCCGTCGATCCGGCAAGCGCCAACGGCGCCGCCGTTTGGGCCACCTATCTCAGGGACTGGGTGATGTGGAACCACGTCCGTACCATCACCGCCATCGTCGCGCTGGCCTGCTTCATCGTGGCGTGGCGGTGAACGAGGGCAGAAATCTAAAAGACCTTGCGTCAGGCAGGGTCTTTTGACGGGGTATCTTTTGACTTGTCGCTCTTGCGGTCGGCATGGCCGAGATCGCGGTCCGGATCGATCACGTCGCGAACCAGTTGCTTGAGCCTTGCGGCATCGGGAAAGCCGCCGTCGCGCTTGCGGTCCCAGACCAGTGTCTCGTTGCAGGAAATGGTGAAGATGCCGCCGGTGCCGGGCACCAGCGTGACCTCGCCCAGATCCGTTGCGAAGGTCGACAGCAGCTCCTGCGCCATCCAGCCGGCCCGCAGCAGCCAGTGGCACTGCGCGCAATAGGTGATGCGGACCTGGGGCAACGGCTTTTCGGTCATGTCAGATTGAGTTCCGCTCATATCTCAGATTAAGCTCCGCTCAAATCTCGGATTGAACTCCGCTCATGTCTGGTTGAGCTGTGCTCATGCCGCGCTGAGCTTCGCAATGGTCTCGTCGTCGACCTCGAAATTGGCGTAAACGCTCTGCACGTCGTCATCGTCCTCGAGCGTAGCGACCAACTTCATCAGCGACTGTGCCCGCTCCTCATCGACCGCAATGTTGGTCTGCGGCTTCCAGATCGGTTTCACTGATTCAGCCTCGCCGAGCGCGCCTTCCAGCGCCTTCGACACCTCACCAAGATTCTCGAAGGCGCAATAGATCGTGTGGCCTTCCTCGTCCGACTGGACGTCGTCGGCCCCGGCCTCGATCGCCGCGTCCATGACCTTCTCCGCGCTGCCTACCAATGCCGGATAGAAGATTTCGCCGACACGGTCCCACATGAACGACACCGAGCCGGTTTCCCCCATCGCCCCGCCGGCCTTGGTGAAGGCGGCCCGCACATTCGACGCCGAGCGGTTGCGGTTGTCGGTCAGCGCCTCGACGATGAGCGCAACGCCGCCTGGCCCGTAGCCTTCGTAACGCACAGCTTCGTAAGTCTCGGCGTCGCCCATCGACGCCTTGTTGATGGCGCGCTGGATGTTGTCTTTCGGCATCGACACCGCCTTGGCGTTCTGCACGGCAAGACGCAGGCGCGGGTTCATCGACGGGTCCGGCGTGCCGCTCTTGGCGGCGACGGTTATTTCGCGCGCCAGCTTGGAAAACATTTTCGACCGCACCGCGTCCTGGCGGCCCTTGCGGTGCATGATGTTCTTGAACTGTGAATGGCCAGCCATGGCACCCCTGTCGTCTTCTTGGCAGAGCATCCTGCAGCGAGGTAGTCACCTCGCCTTTGCCAAAATGCTCGAAGTCAAAATTTCAGAACGTCCCTGCTGCGTCCGGATGGACGTACGGCGCTCTATCTCGGAATGGCCGGCTTATAGATAAATCGGCTCAATTCGTCCAGCCGCGCCGTAAGGATGGTGCGGCATGGTAACCGCCAGCTGCTTTCCTGCGAACGCTCACTCCTCCAGATCGGATCTCAGCCGGTCGAGAATGCTGATCGCATGCGTGGCGTACTGGCTGATCCAGCGGTCGTGGATCTGCTTGATTGGCAGCGCATTGAGATGGTTCCAGCGTTCGCGCCCCTCGCGCCGCGCCACCACCAGGTCGGCTTCCTCCAGCACTTTCAGATGCAGCATGACGGTGCAGCGGTCCATGTCGGGAAAGGCATCGCACAGCATGCCGGTGGTCCGCGGCGCGTCCTTTAGCTCGTCGAGCAGCGCGCGCCGGCGCGGATGCGCC
Source organism: Mesorhizobium sp. WSM4806 (assembly GCF_055811635.1). NCBI lineage: Bacteria > Pseudomonadati > Pseudomonadota > Alphaproteobacteria > Hyphomicrobiales > Phyllobacteriaceae > Mesorhizobium > Mesorhizobium sp. WSM4806. The sequence goes on from NZ_JBVVQZ010000013.1 coordinate 160,371, forward strand.
AGCGCCTTGAAAACATTGTCGTCCTGCGCCTTGCTTGACATGTTATATTTTTATAACATAATATCGATCTTATCAAGGAAGGAGCTGTGGATATGTCTCTTGGATTCAGAGTTTCGGGCCGCATCGGCAAACCGGTCGCCGAAGTCTTCGATGCGGTCGTCAATCCGAACAAGCTCAGCGGCTATTTCACCACCATCGGCGGCGCCAGTGCCCCGCTGCTGGCCGGCGCCAGGGTCGTCTGGTGGGGCAAGGTCCCGGTCGAGGTCGACGAGGTGGAGAAAGACAACCGCATCGTGCTGCGCTGGGACGCCACCGACGCCGACGGCAAGCCGGCCTACAAGACCCGCATCGAGATGAATTTCGAGCCGCTGGACGACGGCGGCACCTTCGTCACCATCGCCGAGGCCGGCTGGCACGAGGACGCGGTCGGCCTGAAGAAGTCCTACCTCAATTGCGAGGGCTGGTCGCAGATGCTGGCCTGCATGAAGGCGTATGTCGAATATGGCATCAATTTGCGCGACGGCTACTATCGCAGCGAGATGAAGGGCGAGCCCGCGAGCGAAGACAATATCTGAGAAGACGGAGGAAAGAATGGCTGCGAAGATCACCGGCGGCATCAACATCGCCATGAAAGTGCCGCCCCACCAATACCAGGAGACGATCGCCTTCTACCGCGATGTCGTCGGCCTAAAACCGTTCACGGCCAAAGCGCCGGCTGTTGGTTTCGAACTCGGTCCCAATCGCCTGTGGATCGACGAGGCGCCGATGCTGAGCCAGGCCGAGGTCTGGCTGGAGTTGTTCACCGATGATTTTTCGGCCGCCGCCGATCATCTCGCCAAGGCCGGAATCGTGCGCTGCGACGCCATCGAGGTGCTCGGCGAAGGTTTTCGTGGCGGCTGGATCACCAATCCGGCCAACATCATTCACCTGGTGCGCGAACCCGACGCCTGGTGACGGAGACCTGTTCGGAAGGAGGACGAAATGGACATCCGTGAGATACCGACCGCCGAAGCCGGCATGCTGATCCGGCGGCCGGTCGCAGAAGTGTTCGAAGCCATCGTCGATCCGGCGATCACGACGAAGTTCTGGTTCACCCATGGCAGCGACAGGCTCGCCAGCGGCAACGAGGTTCGCTGGGAATGGCGGATGTATGGCGTTTCGACGCCGGTCACGGTCAGCGAGTTCGTCACGAACGAAAAGATCGTCATGCAATGGAGCGATCCGCCGACCACCGTGGTCTGGACTTTTACCGAGATGCCCGGCGGCACGACCTTTGTCGAGGTTCGCAATTACGGTTTTGCCGGCAGCCCCGATGAACAGGTCAAGCAGGCGATCGGCTCGACCGATGGCTTCGCGCTGGTGCTCGCCGGCGCCAAGGCCTGGTTGGAGCAAGGCTTGACGCTTGGCCTGATCCGCGACCGTCATCCGAAGGGCACGCCGACCGCTTAAGTCGCTGGGTGCAAAAAGCCGTTCTGCAGCGATCCTTCCCACCCCCTCTGTCCTGCCGGACATCTCCCCCGCAAGGGCCCGCAAGGGGGAGATCGGATGTCGCTGAGGCTTTCGCCAATCTCCAACGCTGCAGGACGAGCGGAGCGCTAAAGCTGCCAATCTCCCTCCTTGAGGGGGAGATGTCCGGCAGGACAGAGGGGGGTGCTGTCCCTCCGACGTCTCAAAGGTTCTGCATGGCCGCGACAATTGAGGCAGAGCTCAGGCCTTCGCGCCGTCGCTTCGCCCGGCCAACCTCAGTGCCCCGCGCCGGCCTTTGCCTTTCTCCGACGTCGCGCCAGCATGTTGAGGCCCTCGACAAGGGCGGAAAAACCCATGGCGGCGTAGATGTAGCCCTTCGGCACATGGAAGCCCATGCCGTCGGCGATCAGCGTCATGCCGATCATCAGCAGGAAGCTCAGCGCCAGCATGACGATGCTGGGGTTCTTGGCGATGAAGTTAGCGAGCGGCCCGGCCGCCAGCATCATCACGGTGACCGCGACGATCACGGCGATGTACATGATGGCGATCTCGTCGGTCATACCGACTGCGGTGATGATCGAATCGATCGAGAAGACGAGGTCGAGCAGCAGGATCTGGAAGACGGCGCCGGCCAGCGAAAGCTGCAGCGTTTCGCCAATCATCGTGTCCTGATGGTCCTCGAGATCGACCGTATGGTGGATTTCCTTGGTCGCTTTCCAGACGAGGAACAGGCCCCCGGCGATCAGGATCAGATCGCGCCAGGAGAAACCATGGTCGAAAGCGGTGAACACCGGCGCCGTCAACTGGACGATGATCGAGATGGTGGCAAGCAGCACCAGCCGCATGATCAGCGCCGCCGAAATACCGATTCGCCGGGCGCGGGCCCTCTGCGCCTCCGGCAATTTGTTGGTCAGGATCGAGATGAAGATCAGATTGTCGATGCCGAGCACGACCTCCAGCACGATCAGCGTCAGCAACGCGACCCATGCAGTCGGATCGGAGACAAAGGCGAAATGTGGCGCCAGGAATTCGATGAGCTGCATGGAGGTCGTCCCCTCTTACGATCTGAAGCAGGCGTGGCCGGCAATTAGGTACTACAATCGCTTACATCAATGTCATGACCAGAACGAGGGCGCTGTTTCTTCGAGCCGCGGCCCGCGGCGAAACGGCGCAATCCGCTCGGTAAGGCCGCTGCGATCCGAAATGTCGACGCCGACGCCGCACAATGTCGCCGGGCCGCTCGCCGCCTCGAAGCGCCCTTTCGGCACCTTCGACAGAAAGCGGTTGAGCGGCTCCTCCTTGTCCATGCCGAGCGAAGAATCATAGTCGCCGCACATGCCGGCGTCTGAGATATAGCCGGTGCCGCCGTTGAGGATATGGTGGTCGCCGGTCGGCTGATGCGTGTGAGTGCCGACAACCAGGCTGGCGCGGCCGTCGACGAAGTGCGCAAAGCACATTTTTTCAGAGGTCGCCTCGGCATGGAAATCGATGACCACCGCATCGGCCTGTTCGCCAAGCGGGCAGGCGGCAAGCTCGCGCTCGCCGGCCTGAAACGGATCGTCGAGTTCAGGATGCATGAACACCCGGCCCATGATGTTGGCGACCAGAACGCGCGCGCCGTTCCTGGCGATGTAGACGCCCGAGCCCCGCCCCGGCGTGCCCTTGGGGAAATTGGACGGACGCAGAAAGCGTTCCTCGCGCGGCGCGAAAGCCAGCGCATCGCGCTGGTCCCAGACATGATTGCCGGTTGTGACGACGTCGGCGCCCGCCGAGATCGTCTCGCGAAAGATCTCTTCGGTAATGCCGAAGCCGCCGGCGGCGTTCTCGCCATTGACGATGACGAAGTCGAGTTTGAAATCCGAGATCAGGCCGGGCAGTTGTTCCCACACCGCCGTGCGTCCCGTCTTGCCGACCATATCGCCGAGGAAGAGAAGTCTCATCTAAACATGATCCCGAACCGAAGGTCAGCGAAGCAAAAAGCTGCATGACTTCCGGAAAAGACCATGCGTCCAGGAACTTATCTACAATTTCGGCGCGAACCGGCGCAACCCGCTCTCGGTGAGTATTTCCGGAATGGTCACGTCATGCGGCTCGTCCGGCACCAGCGCCACCTGCTGGCAGTCGAAAGCAATGCCGATCAGCCTTGGCGGCTGCCCCTTGTCGACCAGCCGCGCGATGGCACGGTCGTAATAGCCGGCGCCATAGCCGATGCGGTGGCCGCACGCGTCGAAAGCCGCGAGCGGCACCAGCATCACCTGGGGATCGAGCACCTCGGCCTCCTCATGCGGCCCGACGGTGCCGAACCCCATGTCGATCATCGGCGCGCCGCGCACCAGTTCGCGAAAGACGATGGTGGTCTTGTCGAGAATCGCCGGCAGGCAAAGCCGTGCCCCTTTTTCGCGCAAGGTGAACATCAGCGGCCGGACGTCGACTTCCGAGCGCATCGGCCAGAAGCCGGAGACGATCTGGCCCGGCTCCATCGCAATGCTGTCCCGCGCCGTCTCGGCCATTTCGAGCGCTGCCTCCACCCGCCAGAACGGATCGAGCGCGTCGCGGCGCCCGAGTGCTTCGCGTCGCAACTGTCTTTTCAGGTCTTTCGAGGATGTCATGCGCCGACGATAGAAAAGGTCAGATTTGGATGGAGTTTTAGGAGCGACGTTTTCCACCGCATGATCCACCGAGGCGTGGATCCTTTGCGTCGAGTGACGATCCACACAACCGGTGGAGAGAGCGATCCCGGGAACCTACAAAGTAGGTGGGCGCCGTATGAGAAAACCCACGGGTCTTCCCAGGGACAGCTCCCTAGGGATCATTAAGGCCCCGGGGAAAATGTTCTCCTGCCGGGAAGCGCAGACCGTCACGCTCAATATAGGCCGATGGCAGGCCAAGCGCCAGAGAGACGGCCATGTTCGGCGGCTTTATTCGTCGCAAGGTACTGCCTGGGAGCTGCGCGGCACATGGGTTCACCGCGCCCTCGCCGCTGCGCCTTGCATGGGCTGGGCTGTCTCCTTACGGTTGCCATGAAAACCGAGGAGCAAAAATGCGTTTCGAAGGCACGGCGGCCTATGTCGCCGACAAGGATTTGATGGTGGCGGTCAATGCGGCGATCGCGCTGGAGCGGCCATTGCTGGTCAAGGGCGAGCCCGGCACCGGCAAGACGGAACTGGCCAGGCAAGTGGCGGCCGCGCTCGGCCTCGAGCTGATCGAATGGCACGTCAAGTCGACGACAAGGGCGCAGCAGGGGCTCTACGAGTATGACGCCGTCTCGCGGCTGCGCGACAGCCAACTCGGCGACGAGCGCTTCAACGACATCAGGAACTATATCAAGCGCGGCAAGCTGTGGGATGCCTTCGCGACGGCCAAGAAGGTCGTGCTTCTGATCGATGAGATCGACAAGGCCGACATCGAATTCCCCAACGATTTGCTGCAGGAACTCGATCGAATGGAGTTCTTCGTCTACGAGACCGGCGAAACGATCCGCGCTGCCGTGCGCCCGATCGTCATCATCACCTCCAACAACGAGAAGGAACTGCCGGACGCCTTCCTGCGCCGCTGCTTCTTCCACTATATCCGCTTTCCCGACTTCGAGACGCTGCATCGGATCGTCGACGTGCACTATCCCGGCATCAAGCAGAACCTGGTGCGCGCCGCGCTCACCCAGTTCTACGAGATCCGCGACGTGCCGGGCCTGAAGAAGAAGCCGTCGACCTCCGAGGCACTGGACTGGATCCGCCTGCTCGTGACCGACGATATCGCGCCCGAGGATTTGCGTGCCGACCCGAAAAACGCACTGCCTAAGCTGCACGGCGCGCTGTTGAAGAACGAACAGGACGTGCATCTGTTCGAGCGGCTGGCCTTCATGGCGAGAAGGCAGGGGTGAGGAGCGGTCGGCCGACGAAAAGCCGACGATTTGGCTTTTCGAGCGACGAACGCCCGAAGCCATAGCGGATGGCCGGGCATGCGGCGGACAGCGCTTTCCCGTTGCTGGACCGTTGCCGCCGTCCGGGCACCGGGGCAGCCTGGGCCCGAAGCTTCAGAAGGAAATGAAATGACCGAGATCACCGTCCGCCCACTGGCACAATCCGACCACGCCGACTGGCAGCGTCTGTGGACTGCCTACCTCACCTTCTACAAAACCGAGCTGCCGGAAGACGTCTACGCCGTCACCTGGAAGCGGCTGTTCACGGCGGGTGAGTTTGAACCAAAAGGGTTCATCGCCACGCTCGGCGGTAAGGCGGTCGGCCTGACGCACTATCTCTACCATCGCTCCTGCTGGTCCGAAAAAAACAACTGCTATCTGCAGGACCTGTTCGCCGACCCGGACGTGCGCGGCAAAGGCGTCGGCGCCGCCCTGATCGAAGCAGTAAAGCAGGAAGCCGGCAAGATCGGCGTCAAGAACGTCTACTGGATGACGCACGAGACCAACACCACCGCGCGCAAGCTCTACGACCACGTGGCGCGCAGGACCGGCTTCATCGAATATGATCTGATGTGATGAACGGTCGATCGCCCGGCTTGCCGGATGGATTTAAGGAGGAATGATGACGCACTATGTCGGAATTCTTGACGGCGCACATGATGTCTGGGGAGTGCGGGTCCCCGATCTTCCCGGATGTCACGGCGGTGGCGCAAGTCCCGAGGAGGCGATAGCCGACGCGACCTCCGCCGTTCGCGAATGGGCTGAGGCACGAAGGGCGAAGCACTTGCCCTTGCCCGACGCACGCACGGTGGCAGATCTGCTCCGACTGGGCGAAATCGATAGCGCCGCCGGAGAATCTGCCGTGATGATCCCCGTGCTGATCGATTCCGGACGGCCTGTCCGAGCCAATCTGTCGCTCGACGCAGGTCTCTTGGCGGCAATCGATGCCGAAGCGAGCCGACGCGGCCTCACGCGTTCCGCCTTCATCGCCAGCGCCGCTCGCGAGAAGATCGAAGGGCACAGATAGAAGTCGGACGATGTTCATCCCCTTCTTCCTCGAACTGAAGGCTGCGCGGGTTCCCGTCTCGCTCCGGGAATATCTGTCGCTGCTGGAAGGGCTGGAGGCGGGGCTGGTCGACTATGACGTCGAGGGTTTTTACTATCTCGCCCGCTCGGCACTGGTGAAGGACGAGCGCCACATCGACCGTTTTGACCAGGTCTTTTCGCACATCTTTAGGGGTGTCGAAGCGCTGGCTGGCGAAAATCCGGTCGACGTCGAGAACATTCCGGAGGAATGGCTGCGGCGGCTTGCCGAAAAGCACCTGACCGATGAGGAGAAAAAGCTGGTCGAGGCGCTGGGCGGTTTCGAAAAGCTGATGGAAACGCTCAAAAAGCGGCTGGAGGAACAGAAGGGCCGCCACCAGGGCGGGTCGAAATGGATCGGCACCGGCGGCACCTCACCCTTCGGCGCCTATGGCTACAATCCCGAAGGCGTTCGCATCGGCCAGCATGAGAGCCGCAACCGCCGTGCGGTGAAAGTCTGGGACAAGCGTGAGTTCAGGAATTTCGACGATGCCGTCGAGCTCGGCACCCGCAACATCAAGATCGCGCTGAAGCGCTTGCGTCGCTGGGTGCGCGAAGGCGCCGAGGAAGAGTTCGACCTGCCCGGCACCATCCACGCCACGGCCGAGCACGGCTATCTCGACGTGCAGACACGGCCCGAGCGGCGCAACGCCGTGAAGCTGCTGATGTTCTTCGATGTCGGCGGCTCGATGGACGATCACATCAGAAGCGTCGAGGAGCTGTTTTCGGCCGCCCGCGCCGAATTCCGCCAGCTCGAATATTTTTACTTCCACAACTGCCTCTACGAAGGTGTGTGGAAGGACAATCGGCGCCGCCATGCGGAGGTGATTCCGACCTTCGATCTCCTCCACAAATACGGTCCGGACTACAAGGTGATCGTCGTCGGCGATGCCTCGATGAGCCCCTATGAGATCGCGCATCCCGGCGGCTCGGTCGAGCACTGGAATCCGGAGGCCGGCGTCGTCTGGCTCAGCCGTCTGCTGCAGCAATGGCCGAACGCGGTATGGCTCAACCCCGAAAGCGAAAAGCACTGGGGTTTTACCCATTCGATCGCCATGATCCGCGACATCTTCGGCGGCCGCATGTTTCCGCTGACGCTCGCCGGACTCGAGGCCGCGACGAAGCAGCTTTCAAGGAAGCACTGAATGGATTTACGCAAAACAGGACGTCCGACCTGTTTCCTCTGCCTGCAATGTGGCGTCCAGTTCGCGGCGGCAGCCGCGCCGCCGCAACGTTGCCCGATCTGCGAGGACGAGCGGCAATATGTGCGCTGGGAGGGCCAGGCCTGGATCACGCCGCAAGAGCTCGCCGCCGGGCATCGGATCGTGATGAAGGACGACGCCGGCGTGCTCGCCTTCGGCATCGAGCCGCGCTTCGCCATCGGTCAGCGGGCGCTGCTGGCACAGACGCCGCACGGCAATGTGCTGTGGGACTGCATCTCTATGGTCAGCGACGAGGCGGTGGCCGAAATCAACCGCCGCGGCGGCCTCATCGCGATCGCCATTTCGCACTGCCATTACTATTCGGCGATGGTCGAGTGGAGCGAGGCGTTTGGCGGCGTGCCGATTTATCTGCATGCCGATGACCGCAAGTGGATCATGCGGCCGCATCCGGCTGTTGTGAGTTGGCAGGGCGAGACGCGCGCCCTGAACCCCTCGCTGACACTTATCCGTTGCGGCGGTCACTTTGCCGGCGGCCAGGTGCTGCACTGGAAGCGCGACGGCGGCGACGCCATCCTGGCCGGCGACATCCTGCAGGTGACGCCAACCCGCCGCCATGTCAGCTTCATGTACAGCTACCCGAACTACATCCCGCTCAATGCGGCGAAGGTACTCCGCATCGCGTCGGCACTGGAGCCTTTCGCGTTCGACCATATCTATGGCGCATGGTGGAACCAGAACGTCATCGGCGATGCAAAGACGGGATTTGCAAGGTCTGTTGCGCGGTATCTCGCAGCGATCGCCTAAGGAATTCTTCGCGGCAGGACTGGAAATATCGGCAAAGGCCGTAACAAAAGCCTATTTTAGGCGAACTTGGGAAGCAGCCCAATAGCGGCATGAGCTAAGAGGCATAAAATGGATAGTCACATCTACCCTGTCACCCGCACTGATGCCGAATGGCGCGCCCGGCTGACGCCGGAGCAATATGCGGTGATGCGCAACCACAGCACCGAGCGGCCGGGCAGCTGCGCCCTGCTCCACGAGAAGCGCGCCGGCACATTTTTCTGCGCCGGCTGCGACCAGCCCTTGTTCGAATCCAAGCTGAAGTTCGAGAGTGGCACCGGCTGGCCAAGCTTCAACGATCCGGTGCCCGGTTCGGTCGAGACGACCGTCGACCGCAGCTACGGCATGGTCCGCACCGAATGCCACTGCGCCCGCTGCGGCAGCCATCTCGGCCACGTCTTCGAGGACGGCCCGCCGCCGACCGGCCTACGCTATTGCATCAACGGGGTCGCGCTGAAATTCGAGCCGGCCGCCTGACTGGAATTCAACGTTGTCAAAGGACGGCTTCCGCCGGCCTTTGACGGCAGCACTGTCCCGTCAGATCACCACCACCAGTAACAGCCACAGCACGGCCCCCAGCGTCATCAGCGAAGCCTTGACGCCGCCGGTTTTCTCGGCGGTCCGCCACACCGCAAAAGTCAGGAAGAAATTGTACGGCACCGGCGCGAAATGCACCGCCAGAACGAGAGCGAGCGGCAGCTTCAGCCCGAGCAGGATCAGCGCCAGCACCGACACGGCGATGTTGATCGCCGTGCCGACAAGGACAAGATCGCGCCAGAACAGCCGGTCTAGCGGGGCCGTGCCTTGCCAGCGCGAGCGGAAGAAACCCGCCGCACGGCCTGCCTTGCCGTCTTCGCTTTCGAAAGTCTCCGGCGCACTCATCGATACGGCTTTCTCTCATTCGACAGCCGCAGAGATTTCCAAAGCAGCAATCCTGTCAACGCAAATCGATCATCGGCACGCAAGCGTATGATTTGACAAATTGTCATCAAACGGTCGTGAAACCTTTCTACGTCGCCCTTGTCGGCGTCTCGGCAAAGACACCTTGCCGGACTCTGCCGCCCCCATCATCCAGTCGCCTGCCAAGGGAGGTCTTGAGATGAGCGATAATGTCTACAACGTGCTGTTTCTTTGCAACGCCAATTCGGCGCGATCGATCATGGCGGAAGCCATTCTCAGCCGGATCGGTGGCGGCAGGTTCAAGGCGTTTTCCGCCGGTTCGCAACCGAAGGGCGAGGTCAATCCCTACGCACTGCAGCTGCTCGAAAGGCTCGGCTACGATACGAACTTCGCCCGTTCGAAAGGCTGGGACGAGTTTGCCGAGCCCGACGCGCCGGAAATGAATTTCATCTTCACGCTTTGCGACAGCACCGCGAATGAATCCTGTCCGATCTGGCCGGGTCATCCGATGACCGCGCTCTGGTCGATACCGGACCCAGGCAAGGCAGACGGCACCGAAGCCGAACTGCATCTTGCCTTTGCCGACGCCTATCGCATGCTCAACAACCGCATCTCGCTGTTCACCAATCTGCGGATGGATGCGCTCGACCATCTGGCGCTGCAACAGCATCTCGATCGGATTGGCCGCGACACGGCGAAGCCGAACTAACTCAGCCACTGCGACGCGAATTCACGGTCCGGCTTCGCCACCCCCGCCCAGCACCTCGGAAACAGCGCGCTCGAAGCGCGATGCTTCCGTCACCAGCCAGTCGGCCATGGCCGGCCAATTGTCCTCGGCAAAACAGTTCACGCGCCACAGCGAATTGATGCCGAGGCCCTCGCAGCTCTGTTCCGGCCTGAGCTTCAACCTGTCTTCGATCGCCGGCTGGAACGGCTTCAACCGCGACCAGGCTTGCGTGGCACCGAACTTCTCGTTGCGGCCGAAGAAGACGCCGACATGGTTCTGCGCCGGCGCGACATACATGGAAAGGACCAATGCGAAGTCGGGCAGCCCGCGCTGCCAGAACCAGGGTCCGCGCCGCGCCATCAGAGGCCTTTCTTCCGGATGCCGTTCCGCGAACAGCGTCCAGAAGCCGCGTTGGCGGAACTCAGAGGCGCGGCGGCCGCCAAAGTCGAATTCGCTCATGGTTCGACCCGTTGCGGGCGCAACCGGCGCCCAGGGCTGTTACCAGCCTTACACCATGCCGAGTGCGGCTTTGTAGAGATCGAGGATGGTTTCCTCCTCTTGCCGCTCAGCCTGGTCCTTCTTGCGCAGCCGGATGATCGACCGCATCGCCTTGGTGTCGAAGCCGGTGCCCTTGGCCTCGGCGAACACTTCCTTGATGTCGTCGGCGATCGTCTTCTTCTCTTCCTCGAGCCGCTCGATGCGCTCGATGAAGGCTCGCAGCTGGCCGGCGGCAACAGTCTGGCTGGTCTCGGTGATGTCGTCGGCCATTTTTTCTCCGCGTCGTTTTCCATGCCGCGACTCACGAACCGTCGCGGCGAATTTGCAGCGGTTCGATGCCCGACCGGAGGCGACCGGTCAAGCTGTTATCGATGCGGCATGAAGGGTGGACAGGACCTAAGGTGTGTTGAGATTCAGGTCAGGCCGAGTCGAGAACGCCGGCTTCCGAGAACCGGAGCGGAGCGTACTTAAAGTACGTGAGGCCGCGCATGATCCCCGAAATCGGAATCGAGTTGCGGAAAGGATCATGCGCAAATCAAATACTACAGCGTCCTTTGCGCGCCCGGGGGCGCGCGGCGCTGAAAGCAAGCGCAGGAAGCTGGCGTTTGCAGGCCGGCATCACCTGAATATCAACGCACCTTATCCGAAGGCGATCAGCAAATCCTTGGCGTCGATCTGATCGCCGGCCTTGACCAGCACTTCGGCGATTGTGCCGTCGCGCTCGGCATGCAATGCCGTCTCCATCTTCATCGCCTCGATGGACAAAAGCACGTCGCCGGCCTTGACCGCCTGGCCGGCGGCAACCGCGAGCGCCGAGACGACGCCCGGCATCGGTGCGCCGACATGCGCCTCGTTGCCCGGCTCAGCCTTGCGCCGCGCCTTGGCGGCGGAAGCGCCATGCGCCCGATCCGGCACTTTGACCCGGCGCGGCTGGCCGTTGAGCTCGAAGAACACGGTGACCATGCCCTTCTCGTCGACATCGCCTATGGCCAGGCAGCGCACCACCAGCGTCTTACCCTTCTCGATGTCGACAAAGATCTCGTCCTCCGGCTTCATGCCGTAGAAATAGGTCGGCGTCGGCAGCACGCTGACCGGCCCATAAGTTTCCTGCGCTGCGGTAAAGTCGGAGAAGACCTTCGGGTACATCAGCCACGAGGCGAATTCGAACTCGCTGAGCTTGCGCTCGAGCTTGTCCTCGATCTCCTTGCGGCTGGCCTTGAGATTGGCTGCTTTCAGCAGCGAACCGGGCCGCACGGTGATCGGTTTGTCGCCTTTCAGCACCTTCTTCTGCAGCGCCTCCGGCCAGCCGCCGGGCGACTGGCCGAGGTCGCCGCGCAGCATCGACACGACCGAGTCGGGGAAGGCGATATCCCTGGCCGGATTTTCGACATCGGCAACCGTCAGGTCCTGGCTCACCATCATCAGCGCCATGTCGCCGACGACCTTGGACGACGGCGTCACCTTGACGATGTCACCGAACATCAGATTGACGTCGTGATAGGTCTGCGCCACTTCGTGCCAGCGCGTTTCCAGCCCGAGTGAGCGCGCCTGCTCCTTGAGGTTGGTGAACTGCCCACCCGGCATTTCGTGCAAATAGACTTCCGAGGCCGGCCCCTTCAGGTCGCTTTCGAAGGCAGCATACTGGTTGCGCACCGCCTCCCAGTAGAACGAGATGTTCCTGATCCATTGCGGGTCGAGGCCCGGATCCCGCTCGGTGCCCTTCAGCGCCTCGACGATGGAGCCCAGGCAAGGCTGCGAGGTGTTGCCGGACAGGGCATCCATCGCCGCATCGATGGCGTCGACACCGCTGTCCACCGCCGCCAGCACCGTCGCCGCCGACAGGCCTGACGTGTCGTGCGTATGAAAGTGGATCGGCAGGTCGGTCGCCTCGCGCAGCGCCTTGAACAGAGCGCGGGCGGCGTTCGGCTTCAAGAGCCCGGCCATGTCCTTGACCGCGATGATATGGGCGCCAGCCGCCTGCAACTCCCTGGCCAGCGCGACGTAGTATTTGAGGTCGTACTTGGCTCGGGCCGGGTCGAGTATGTCGCCGGTGTAGCAGATCGCTGCTTCGATCAGCTTGCCTTCGGCGCCGACAGCGTCCATGGCGACGCGCATGTTGTCGACCCAGTTCAAACAGTCAAAGACTCGGAACAGGTCGACGCCGCCACTTGCTGCCTGTTTGACGAAATGCTGGACGACATTGTCCGGATAGTTGGTGTAGCCAACGCCGTTGGCGCCGCGCAAAAGCATCTGCAATAACAGATTGGGCGCTGCCTCGCGCACCAGCGCCAGCCGCTCCCACGGGTCTTCGGTGAGGAAGCGCATGGCGACGTCGAAGGTCGCCCCGCCCCAGCATTCGAGCGACAAAAGCTGCGGCAGTGCGCGCGCATAGGTGCCGGCAATGCCGGCGATGTCATAGGTGCGCACGCGCGTCGCCAGCAGGGATTGGTGTCCGTCGCGCATCGTCGTGTCGGTGACCAGCACTTCTTTGCATGCGCGCATCCAGGCCGCGAATTTCTCCGGCCCAAGCGCGTCGAGCTTCTGCTTGCTGCCATCGGGCACATTGCCGTTGAGATAGGGCACCATGGGCGCCGCCGCATCGGCCTTCGGCTGCGGCCGGCCGCGGGTTTCGGGATGACCGTTGACGCTGACATCGGCCAGGTAGTTGAGCAGCTTGGTCGCGCGATCCTGCCGCTTCACGCTCGCGAACAGTTCCGGTGTCGTATCTATGAACTTGGTCGTATAGGAATTTTCGGCGAAACTCGGGTGATTGATGATCGCCTCGAGGAAGGTGAGGTTGGTCGCCACCCCGCGAATACGGAACTCGCGCAGCGCCCGGTTCATGCGGGCGATGGTCTCGGCCGGCGTCGGCGCCCAGGCCGTCACCTTCTCCAGCAGCGGATCGTAGAAGCGGGTGATGACCGCGCCCGAATAAGCGGTGCCGCCATCGAGGCGGATGCCGAAACCGGTGGCGCCGCGATAGGCGGTGATGCGGCCATAGTCGGGGATGAAATTATGTTCGGGATCTTCCGTGGTGATGCGGCACTGCAGCGCGTGGCCGTTGAGCCTGATATCCTTCTGCGCCGGCACGCCCGATTCCGGCGTGCCGATGGCAAAGCCATCGAGGATGTGGATCTGCGCCTTGACGATGTCGATGCCGGTCACCTGTTCGGTGACCGTGTGCTCGACCTGGATGCGCGGATTCACCTCGATGAAGTAGAATTTGCCACTGTCGGCATCCTGCAGGAACTCGACCGTGCCGGCGCCGATATAGCTCGTCTCGCGCGCGATCTTGAGCGCGTAGCCGCAAAGCTCTTCGCGCTGCGACATTTCGAGATAGGGCGCCGGCGCGCGCTCGACCACCTTCTGGTTGCGGCGCTGGATCGAGCAATCGCGCTCGAACAGGTGCACGGCGTTGCCGTGTGTGTCGCCCAGCACCTGCACCTCAACATGGCGGGCGCGCTCGATCAGCTTTTCGAGATAGACCTCGTCCTTGCCGAAGGCAGCTTTCGCTTCGCGCTTGCCCTCCGTCACCTCGCGGGCGAGATCGGCTTCCGAGCGGATGGCGCGCATGCCGCGGCCGCCGCCGCCCCACGACGCCTTCAGCATCACCGGATAGCCGATCGTCCTGGCGAGCGCCTTCACCGTCTCGATGTCGTCCGGCAAGGGATCGGTGGCGGGAATTACCGGCACGCCGACCTCGATCGCCAGGTTGCGTGCGGCGACCTTGTTGCCGAGCCTGCGCATCGTATCCGGCTTGGGTCCAATGAAAATAATGCCGGCCTTGACACAGGCTTCGGCGAATTCAGGGCTTTCCGACAACAGCCCATAGCCCGGATGGATGGCATCGGCGCCGGAAAGCCTGGCGACGCGGATCACTTCCTCTATCGACAGATAGCTTTCGATCGGCCCCATATCCCTGGTCAGATGCGGCCCGCGCCCGACCTGATAGCTTTCATCCGCCTTGAAGCGGTGCAGCGAGTACTTGTCCTCCTCGGCCCAGATCGCCACGGTTTTGAGGCCGAGTTCGTTGGCCGCGCGGAAGACGCGGATGGCGATTTCGGACCGGTTGGCGACAAGGATCTTCGTGATTGCCAAGGACAAGGCTCCGGACGCTGACGGAAGGGGGACTGCGCCATGATTAACGCGAAAATGCTGCAGCGCAAACAAAATCGGGCGGCGACGATTAACCGATTTAAATCCACTCATTGGGTAGAGCGCCGCGCGTTCCCTCGAATGCGCAAAGGGTGCTCCGACGAAAGGTAAAACGGCACACACGAAAAATGCCCGGCGCGAGGCGCCGGGCATTCCGGAATTGTCGTCGTCGTCGACAGGCTTACATCTTCTGGACGTAGGTGTATTTGCCGTCGTCGCCCTTCTTCCATTCGTACATGACGTAGCCAGGCAGCGTCGGATCGCCCTTCTCGTCGTAGGAAAGATCGCCCAGCACGGTCTTGAACGGGCCGTTGGCCTTGAGAGCCTTGGCAACTTCCATCGGATCGTTCGACTTGGCGGCTGTGGCGGCTCCCACGATCGCCTGCATGGCGGCGTAGGAATAAAGCGTGTAGGCCTCCGGCTCGAAGCCCTGCGCGCGGAACTTCTCGACCAGTTCCTTGTTCGCCGGGATCAGACGCGGATCCGGGCCGAACGTGTTCAGCGTGCCCGCAACCGCGTCACCGGCGATTGAGGCCAGTTCGTTCGACACGATGCCGTCGCCGGAAACCAGCGTGGCCTCGAGGCCCTGGTCAGCCACCTGGCGGATGATCAGTCCGGCTTCGGTGTGCAGACCACCCCAATAGATGATGGAAACGCCGGCTTGTTTCATCTTGGCGATCAACGCCGAGAAGTCCTTGTCGCCGATATTTACGCCTTCATACATGACTTCCGTCACGCCGGCAGCGTTCATCGCCTTCTTGGTCTCGTCGGCAAGGCCCTGACCATAGGTCGTCTTGTCGTGGACGACCGCGATCTTGGCATCCTTGAAGTTCTCCGCGAGATAGGCGCCGGCGATGCTGCCCTGCTGGTCGTCGCGTCCGCAGGTACGGAACGTGTTCCACAGGCCGCGCTCGGTGAACTGCGGGTTGGTCGCGGCCGGCGTGATCTCGAGGATGCCGTTCTCCGCGTAGACTTCCGATGCCGGGATCGAAACGCCCGAGTTGAAGTGGCCGACCACGAACTTGACGCCGTCGCCGACGAACTTGTTGGCGACCGAAATCCCCTGCTTCGGATCGGAGACGTCGTCGCCGACCGTGAGCTTGACCTGCTCGCCGTTGATGCCGCCGGCCGCATTGATGTCGGCGACAGCCTGTTCGGCGCCCTTCTGCAGCTGCGCGCCGAAGGCGGCATTCGGGCCGGTGATCGGACCGGCAACTCCGATCAGGACGTCAGCCCACGCGCTTCCGCTGAACGCGACGAGCGCGGTCAGGGCGACGGCGGACAAAAGTGATTTTCTCATGTAAAACGCTCCCATTTACAGAGTGGGCGTGGATGATGCTTTCATGCGATGCCCACCTTTACTCGCAGAAAGCGTACTTTGCCGATTTTCAGGCACTTGTCACGCCGATTCATCCGCGAAAAGGCGTTAATGATGAACGTCAACCTTTTGGTTTCCAACTCAAAAGCGATGCTCTTTCGTAGAGCCAGCTATACTGTGTCACCATCTGGTTGGTGCGCGTGTATTGATAGCCGATGAAGCCCAATATCATCAGGACGATGGTGTCGACGATGTAGTAGTGCAGCGAAAACATCGTGCCGCCGAACAGCGCGTGATGGATGAACCTTACGGCTATACCGAGGCCGAGCAAATAGGCGAACAATTGGACAACGCTGCGCCATGTCTGGGCGCAGGCCTTGCCCGTCATCCACGCCGCCCAGCCGCCAAGCAGGCAGGTGACGAAGAAGAACTGCCAGACCGAGGGTTCCTCATAGAGAATGCCCTGCATGATGAAGACTCCTGAACTCAGTGATGGCCGCCTTCGAGATAGGCGGCGCGCACGTCCGGATCGGCGAGCAGCTCCTTGCCGGTGCCGCTCATCGTCACGTTGCCGTTGACCATGACATAGCCGCGCGTGGCGAGCTTCAGCGCGCCGAAGGCGTTCTGCTCGACCAGGAACACGGTCAGCCCCTGCGTGCGGTTCAACTCGCGGATGGCGTCGAATATCTGCTTGACGATCAGCGGCGCCAGGCCTAGCGACGGCTCGTCGAGCAAGAGCAGTTTCGGCCGCGCCATCAGCGCACGTCCGATCGAAAGCATCTGCTGCTCGCCGCCCGACAGCGTGCCGCCGCGCTGGGCAATGCGTTCCTTCAGGCGTGGAAACAGCGTGAACACCTTCTCGACGTCCTCGTCGTAGTGGTTGAGGTTGTCGAGGCTGGCGCCCATCTGCAGGTTTTCCATCACCGTCATGCGCGGGAAGATGCGCCGGCCCTCCGGAGACTGGGCGATGCGCATGCGCGCGATCTCATGGGTCGGCAACTGGGTGATGTCGGTGCCGGCGAAGGTGATGGTGCCGGCCCGCGCCCGTGGAGCACCAAAAATGGTCATCATCAGCGTCGACTTGCCGGCGCCATTGGCGCCGATCAGCGCCACGATCTCGCCCTGCTTGACGGTGACATCGACGCCGTTCAGCGCCCTGATGTTGCCGTAGTAGGTCTGGACGCCCTTGATGTCGAGCAGCGTTGTGCCGGCCATCATTCATTCCCTCCGCCGCGGTTGGAGTCGCCCGGTGTCTTGGGCTTTGCCGGAGCCTTGGCGTCCGGCTTTGCCGCGGAGGATTTCGCGTCGGCTTCGGCCGGCGATGCGGGCCTTGCCGCCGCGCCCGGCCTTGCATCGACCTGCCCGGCTTTCGACGCGCCCTTCGACACCGTGACGCGTTCGCCCTCACTGTGTCCGACGGTGTCGATCACTGGCCCGGCGAAATACGAGGACGAAGAGTCCGGACCGTGCGTCGAATCCGGGCCGGTGTCGAGTTGCTCGATGACGTCTTCGTCGCCGACCTCGATCAGCACCGTCTCGACGTCCTCGTCTTCGACCCCAAGATAGGCGGCGATGACACGCGGGTCGGTTCGCACCGCATGCGGACTGCCGTCCGAGATCTTGCGCCCGTATTCGAGCACCACGACATGGTCGGAAATCTGCATGACCACCGCCATGTCGTGCTCGATCAGCAGGATCGAGGTGCCGGTGTTGTCCTTGATGTCCATAAGGAGCGCGTTGAGCGCCATTGATTCCTTCGGATTGAGCCCTGCCGCCGGTTCGTCGAGGCAGAGCAGTTCCGGACCCGTGCACATGGCCCGCGCGATCTCCAGGCGCCGCTGCGCGCCGTAGGGCAAGTCGCCGGCCGGATCGTCGGCTCGATCGACGAGGTCGGCCTTTTCCAGCCAGTGCCTGGCGAGATCGATCGACTCGGCCGACGCCGTCCGGTAGCCGCTGAAGCCAAACAGGCCGAGGACAGTGTAGCCGGACGCCTTCATCAGCTTGTTGTGCTGCGCCACCAGCAGGTTCTCCAGCAGCGTCATGCCGGAAAACAGGCGGATGTTCTGGAAGGTGCGCGCCACCTTGGCTCGCGCCGGAATCTCATGGTTCGGCAGCCGTTCGAGCAGATAGCTCGAGCCGTCGCGCCGGTTGAGCGTGAGCATGCCCTCAGACGGCTTGTAGAAGCCGGTGATGCAGTTGAACACGGTTGTCTTGCCGGCGCCGTTCGGCCCGATCAGCGCGGTGATCTCGCCGCGCCTGGCCTGGAAGGACAGGTCGCCGATGGCGACCAGACCGCCGAACTTCATCGACAGATGTTCGACCTGCAGGATGGCATCGTTCACGGATGGGTTCGCATCGCTCATCAGCCGTGGCCCTCCTTGGTGAAGGAGCCGGATACAGCCCTGCTCTCCTTGAGAAAGGCTGTCGGTTCACGACTGCCGACGAAGCCGCGCGGCTTCCACAGCATGACGATGACCATGGCCATGCCGAACAGCAGCATGCGGTAGAGTTCCGGCGTGAAGTCGGGACCGAAGACCTGCTTCAGGAAATCGAGTTCGCGCAGCACCTCGGTGCCACCGATCATCACCATGGCGGCGACGGCGATGCCAACCAGCGAACCCATCCCGCCGAGCACGACGATGGCGAGGATGATGGCCGATTCCAGGAAGATGAAGGATTCGGGGCTGACGAAACCTTGCCGCGCGGCGAAGAACGAGCCGGCGAAGCCGCCGAACATGGCGCCGGTGGCAAAGGCGGTGAGCTTGGTGGTGGTGGTGTTGATGCCGAGCGAGCGGCAGGCGATCTCGTCCTCGCGCAGCGCTTCCCAGGCGCGGCCGACGGGCATGCGCCTGAGCCTTATGGTGACGAAGGCGGTGAGCAGGCAGAGCCCGAGGATCAGGTAGTAGAGGAAGATTTTGTAATAGGCGCTCGACGTGGCGATGTCCAAGACCTTGGCGATATAGTTCGGATCCGAGACGTTGAACGACATCAGTCCGAAAAACGTGACCTTGGGAATGCCGGAGATACCGGCCGAGCCGTTGGTAACCTCACGCCAATTGATCAGCACGAGACGAATGATCTCGCCGAAGGCCAGCGTCACGATCGCCAGGTAGTCGCCGCGCAGGCGCAGCACCGGAAAGCCGAGCAGCACCCCCCAGAAGGCGGCCATGGCGCCGGCGGCAGGCAGCAGGATCCAGAACGACAGGCCGTATTGCGTGCCGAGCAGCGCATAGGCATAGGCGCCGACTGCATAGAAGGCGACATAACCAAGGTCGAGCAGGCCGGCGAGGCCAACGACGATGTTCAGCCCCCAGGCCAGCATGACATAGATCAGGATCTGAATGCCGTAATTGTCGACCCATTTCAGAGAACCCTGGAACCCGGCGGCCACCGATCCTCCATACACAGCAAGCACCAGCACAACGATGATCGGGTAGAGCGCCAGTGCGGTTATGCCCAACGCCGAGAAATGGGCATGAATGAAGGTTCGGAAATAAAACATCACCGAGGCGAGGGCGTAGATGGTCGCCAGCGCTCTCAGGAACCGTGCATAACCGGCCAGGCCGGGCCCCAGCAATCCGTCAAGGGAGCCGGCAAGGAAAACCAGCACGGCCACTGTGACGATGGCAGCGATGAAATACGGCAGGCGGAAGAACCGCGCCGCCATGCTCTGCGGCAGCAGGCCGGTGGCGACGTCGACGATCTTCTGATTTGCCAGGAAAGGCTGTCCGTAGGCGACATAGAGAAAACGGCCAGCCATGGTCAGCACGACCACGACTGCAAGAAGCCACCAGCGCTGTACAAGGATCAGCTCGTTGGAGATGTTCTGATCGGTCCTCAGGCCGATGAAGAGCACGAACAGGCCGAGCGCGATGGCGCCGGCATAAAGTGCTTCGCGGGTAGCGCGCTGCATGGGAGTGGCGACGATGTCGCGCTCCGGAGACGTGGTGACCGCCATGAACTCAGACCTTTTCGACTTCTGGCCGGCCGAGAATGCCGGAAGGCAGGAAGATCAGCACGATCGCCAGGATGGAGAAGGCCGCGACGTCCTTATAGTCGATCGAGAAATAAGCCGACCACATGCTTTCGATGAAGCCGATCATAAGCCCGCCGAGCACGGCGCCGGGCAACGAGCCGATGCCGCCGAGCACGGCCGCGGTGAACGCCTTCACGCCGGGCGTGAAACCGTCGGAGAAGGCGATGACGCCATAATACATCAGGAACAGCGTGCCGGCGACGGCGGCAAGGGCCGCACCCATGACGAAGGTGATCGAGATGGTGCGGTCGACGTCGATGCCGAGCAACGCCGCCATCTTGCGATCCTGCTCGCAAGCCCTTTGGGCTCGACCCAGCGAGGTCTTGTTGACCAGGTACCAGAACAGCCCCAGCAGCAGCGCGGTGACGATGACGATGACGATTTGCTTCAGCGACACGCTGACGCCCTCGATATTATAGACCTTGGACACCATCGGCGGGATCGGCTTGTTGCGCGGCCCCTGCGTCACCTGGACGAAGTTCGACAGCGCGATCGACATGCCGATCGCGGTGATCAGCGGCGCCAGCCGGAACGACCCGCGCAACGGCCGGTAGGCCACCTTTTCGATCGTCCAGTTGTACAGGCTGGTCAACAGCATCGCGACGATCATCATGACCAGCAGCGCGATCACCACCGGCACCGAATAGAACATCGCGCCGAGGATGAGGAAAACGATGAGGGCGGCGAAGGCGCCGACCATGAAGATGTCGCCATGGGCGAAATTGATCATGCCGATGATGCCGTAGACCATCGTGTAGCCGATCGCGATCAGTCCATAGATCGATCCCAGCGTCAGCCCGTTGATAAGCTGCTGGACAAAATACTGCATGCTGTCGTGGCTCCCCTGGAATGTCGCCCATGCAGACGCATTCCTTTTCAGTATTTCCCCTAGTCGTAAAGTTTCGAGCCCGGATTGCAACGTCATTCTTTAATCGGCATGCGTGATTTTGAAGCACGCAATCGGATTGCCCGTTCTTCCCTTCCCGGCCTCTGGACTATCGCCGACCCTATCATTGGCCTAACGCAATGTCTTTGGCGATTCGTCGTCAAAATGCACGCTGCTTCGAAGGAATCGCCGTAAAAATAAGTTGATGAGCGGGATCGTTGCGCCGTCTGGGCAATCGATCCTTGCATTCTGTTCGATTCCCCTGCGTCAGGATTCTCTCTCTATTTGACGACGAATCCGTGCGCGAACGGATCGCGATCGTCGATGAAGATCGTGTTCAATCCGGTCATGCGCGCCCAGCCGCCGATCGAGGGGACGATCGCCGGCTTGCCCGCCACCGTGACTTCCTTCTCGACCCTGCCCTTGAACAGCGAGCCGATGATCGATTCGTGGACGAATTCGTCGCCGGTCCCAAGCTTGCCCTTGGCGTGAAGCTGCGCCATCCGCGCCGAGGTGCCGGTGCCGCAAGGCGAGCGGTCGATCGCCTTGTCGCCGTAGAAGACGGCGTTGCGCGCATCCGCCTGGCTGTCGGTCGGCGCACCCGTCCACAGTATGTGCGACAGCCGGCCGATGCCGGGATTCTCGGGATGCACGAAGGCGTATTTTTCGTTGAGCCGCTGCCGCACCACCGGGCTCCAGGCGATGAGGTCGCCGGCAGAGTGGTCGGCCATGTCGCGATAGGTCTTCTGCGGCTCGACGATGGCGTAGAAATTGCCGCCATAGGCGACATCGACGCTGATCTCGCCGAGCTGCGGACATTCGACAGTCAGACCCTCCGCATGGAGGAAGGACGGCACGTTGGTGATGCGCACCTCCTCGACATAGTCGACGAGCCTGTACTCGGCGGTGACCAGGCCGGCCGGCGTGTCCAGCCTGAGCAAGCCCGGTGTCTTCGGCTTGACCAGCCCGTGCTCGATGGCCATCGTCACCGTGCCGATGGTGCCGTGACCGCACATTGGCAGGCAGCCCGAGGTTTCGATGAACAGGATGGCGATATCGCAATCGGGCCGCGTCGGCGGATAGAGGATCGAGCCGGACATCAAATCATGGCCGCGCGGCTCGAACATCAGCCCTGTTCGGATCCAGTCATATTCGGCCAGGAAATGCGCGCGCCGCTCCATCATCGTCGCGCCGTTGAGCAGCGGTCCGCCCCCGGCGACCAGCCGCACCGGATTGCCGCAAGTGTGACCGTCGATGCAGAAGAAGGAGTGGCGCGCCATTTCTAGATCCCGTCAGAAGCGGTTCGGAGAAAACGGAGACAGATCAAACACCGGATTTTGGCCGAGAATGAGATCGCGAACCAGGCGTCCGGTGGCAGCCGCCTGGGTGAGGCCGAGATGGCCGTGGCCGAAGGCATAGACTATCGTGCCGGCCTGCCTGGCGCCACCGATCACCGGCAGCGAATCCGGCAGCGATGGCCGCAATCCCATCCATTCGCGGCCGCCGGCCGGGTCAAGCCCCGGCAGGAATTTCTGCGCCTTGTCGAGCAGCGCTTTCGAGCGGGCGTAGTTGGGCGGCCGCTCGATGCCGCCGAGCTCGACCGCGCCGCCGACGCGCACGCCGGTTTCAAGCGGCGTGACGACGAAGCCGTGGCCGGAGAAGATAAGTTGCCGCTTCACGTCGAATGCGGTCTTCGGCAGTGTCGTGTTGTAGCCGCGCTCGGTTTCGAGCGGGATGCGGTCGCCGATATGTTTCGCCAGGAGATGCGACCAGGCGCCGGCGGCGATGACGAGGCATTTTGCCTGCCGCACCGTGCCGTCGGCCAGCGTCAATGTCGCGCCGTCCTGTCCCGCCCCGACGTGGTCGATCCGAGCCTTTTCGAAACGCCCGCCCTTGGTTTCGGCATAGGCCCAGATCGCTTTGCCCAATAATTTCGGATCCGTAACGGTCTTCCATCCCGGCACGAAAGTGCCCTTGACGAACCGCGGCGACAGGCCCGGCTGCAAGGCGGCGAGCGCATCGCCCTCGACTTGGCTGAAGCCGATGCCGAAGCGTTGCCTCGCCGCCCAGCCGGGCAGCGACGCCTTGAACTCGGCCTCGCTCTCGTAAAGTTCGAGCGAGCCGTCCTCGCGCAGCATATTTTCGGTGCCCGAGCGCGCCATCAGCCCGGCCCATTCGGCCTCGGCGAGCCGCATCATCCCGGCCTGCGCCGCGAGGCTGGCCTCGTAGCGGTCGCTTCGTCCGGCGCGCCAGAAGCGGATGAGCCAGGGCAGCAGCTTCGGCAGATAGGCCGGCGGGATGCTGAGCGGGCCGAGCGGATCGGCAAGCCATTTCGGCAGATGCCTGATCATGCCCTTGTGGGCCAGCGGCAGCACATCGGAAAAGGCCAGGGCGGCGGCATTGCCGGAACTCGTTTCCTCGCAGATCCCCGTCCGATCGAAGATCGTGACGTTTCGCCCCGCCTCGACCAGATAGGTGGCGACACAGATGCCGATGATGCCGCCGCCGACAATGGCGATGTCCTCACCTTCTCCCCGTTCACGGGGAGAAGGTGCCCGAAGGGCGGATGAGGGGCGGCGCCCCGCTTTTGCCGACTTGGAAATTCCTTGCACGTGGGCGCTGCCCCTCATCTGGCTGCCGCCATCTCTCCCCGTAAACGGGGAGAAGAGAGCCTGCCTCAAAACCTCGGCAGCTCCGGCCGCGCCGCCAGCGCATCCCGGACGATCTTCTCGACCATCTTGCGGCGCTCGCCCGACAGCGGCTGGCGCGGCATGCGCACGCGGTCGTTGGTGTTGATCGCCAGGACTTCGGCGAGCTTGATGTTCTGCACCAGATAGGTCGACACGTCGAGGTCGAGCAGCGGCCGGAACCAGCGGTAGATTGTCAGCGCCTCCTCGCGGCGGCCCTGCTTCATCAATTGGTAGATCGCGACCGTCTCGCGCGGGAACGCGGTGACCAGCCCCGCCACCCAGCCGATGGCGCCGACCGACAGCGCCTCGAACGCCAGATTGTCGACGCCGGTGAACAAATCGTAGCGGTCGCCGAAGCGGTTGATGATTTCGGTCGAGCGGCGGATGTCGTCGGAGGATTCCTTGATGGCGACGAAGCGCTTGTCCTTCGCCAGTTCCTCCATCTGATCGACGGTGACGTCGACGCGGTAAGCAAGCCGGTTGGAGTAGATCATCACCGGCAGGTCGCCGGCCTCGGCGACGGCGCGCAGTGCGGCAACCGTCTCCTCCGCATTGGTGTGATAGATCGGGCTCGGCACCACCATCAGCCCGTTGGCGCCCTCTCTGGCGGCGCGGCGCGCGATCGCCGCCGCCTCGCGGGTGCCGGGTTCGTTGACAGTCAGCAGAACCGGCTTGCCGCCGGCGATCTTCTGCGCGGTCTTCAGCACGTCGATCTTCTCGTCATGCGAGAGCATCGGCCCCTCGCCGAGCGAGCCGCAGACGATGATGCCGTCGCAGCCAGCCTCCATCTGCAGCGCAAAGCAGCGTTCCATCTCGGCATGGTCGAGGCGGTCGTCCTCAGTGAATTTGGTTGTGACGGCGGGGAAAACTCCGGTCCACATAGCGGTGCTCCATCTGATATATCAGTCGTATATTTATTAGGAAACGGACTGTCAACACGGATTTTGCTATGATATACCAAAAACATATCAGGAGCTCGCCTTTGATATTCAATGAAACAAACCCGGCATTCGAGCCAGTGGCGGCGAAAGCCTACCGCGTGCTCGAGCACATGATCGTGACGCTCGAACTGGCGCCTGCAAGCTTCATCACCGAAGGCGCGCTGATCGACAGGCTGGGGCTCGGCCGCACGCCGGTGCGCGAGGCGATCCAGCGGCTGGCGTGGGAGGGACTGCTGGATGTCCGGCCGCGTGCCGGCATCGCCATTGCCCCGCTGCATCCCGGCGACTGGTTGCGCGTTCTCGATGCACGACGTGGCGTCGAGGTGGTTCTTGCCCGCTCGGCCGCCCGCTTCGTCACCCGCGAGGCGGCCGACCTGTTTCACGACGCGGCACTGGCCATGCAGAGGGCGGTGATATCGGGCAATGTGCTGGCCTTCATTCAGGCCGACAAGGCGCTCGACGAGGCGCTGGCGCTGGCGGCCGACAATCCCTTCGCCGCGCGGCTGGCGGCCCCGTTGCAGACCCACAGCCGCCGCTTTTGGTTCCGCTACAAGGCCGACACCGGGCTTGCCGAATCGGCCGAGCACCATGTCGCGCTGATCCGCTCGATCCTCGACGGCGACGAGGACGCCGCCGCCAAGGATGCCAAGCGTCTGATGGCGCTGCTGCGCGGCCATGCCGCGGCGGCCGCTACGCGATAGAGATCGGCAGCAAGCTTCGGCAGGCTCTTTGAGTTCCGCCCACAGGCGCTGAGCATCGCTCAATTCGTCAGGCGTCCTGGTCGGTCGGGATCACCACGTTTTCCCAATGTTCGCCGGCCGCGACAATGCAGCTTCTGCCGGCGACGTCGGTGACGATGATCGTCCAGCTTCCGCTGTCGGCGACATAGACTTCCATAATCGCCATCTGACCGATCAGCCCGAAAGCAAACTGTCTTTCCTGGAACTGCTCGCTCAGGTGGGCGACGAGATCGCGATGTTCAACGCAGTATTGATATTGGGCGCTTGCGGCGTTCGTACCCACCGCCGATGCGCCAGCAAGAATGAGGGTTTTCAACCCAACCAACAGCGATTTGCGCGCCATAGGGCATCTCCTTTGCCATCACGTCCGGCAAAGGAAGAGCCCTCATTTTGCCGGAACGATCCAGGCCGGTCCCGACGTCATCATCATCGCGTCGTTCCTTTCCATGTTCCGGTCTGTCATCAGCGGGGACGAAAAAAATGTTCCCACTATGTTCCATATATGGTGTCGGCAACAAAAAAGCGCAAGCAGGCGCCCGCTGGGGCGCCTGTGGATCGTTTTATGGTCGTCGCCGAGAACCGCGGCCTGCGCGCGGCTATGCTAAGGCGGCTGCCACCCGCTAGGCGGCTCAGGTCCCTGGCAGCGCCGCTGTCTTCACCGCGCTCTCCCAGCCTTCACCCACCGAAACCACGCAGCTTTGACCGCGTGTGTCACTGGCGAGGATGGTCCAGGTGCCCTGATCGGAAACGAAGACTTCAACAATCACATTCGGATTGACGACGCCGATCGCGGTTGGATTTTCCCGGAACTTCTCGCCGAGCGCCTTGATCATGTCGGCTCGTGACGCGCATTGTTCGGCCGCTGTTGCCGGGGCCGCGGAAAACGCGGCAGCCGCCGCGCCAAGTATCGACACCATGAGACGTGTCATCTCACACCTCCTTGCGCCGGCCGTACCCCCCGAAGCTGTCGTCAGCGCCGTTGGTCGATCTGCCGCGTCTCCTTTGCGGCAGGATTGCAAGTTAAGGCTTCTGCTGTCCGCCTGGTTCCATCACATTAGCGTTCAGGCATACACGCGGCCGCGACCGGTCAGCAAAAAGGCCCGGTTTCTGGCCGGGCCTTTTTCGTCTTCAATCATAAAATCTGGAGCTGTTTGTCGACTGGCTAATCATCGTCGGGATGACGAATTCGGCGCCGTCTTTCACGCCTGCCCGCGCGCCCGCAGCCGAAGGCGAGGACGCGCAGACAAGCAACCGCCCGGCTAATTCATCGTCGGAATGACGAATTCGGCGCCGTCCTTCACGCCGGACGGCCAGCGCGAGGTCACCGTCTTGGTCTTGGTGTAGAACCGGAATGCGTCCGGTCCGTGCTGGTTGAGGTCGCCGAAGGAAGACGCTTTCCAGCCGCCGAACGTATAGTAGGCGATCGGCACCGGGATCGGCACGTTGATACCGACCATGCCGACCTGGACCCTCGAGGCGAAATCGCGGGCGGCATCGCCGTCGCGGGTGAAGATGGCGACGCCGTTGCCCATTTCGTGATCGTTGGCGAGCTTGATCGCGTTCTCGTAGGTCGGCGCACGCACTACCGAGAGCACCGGCCCAAAAATCTCTTCCTTGTAGATGCGCATATCGGCGGTCACGTTGTCGAACAGGCAGCCGCCCATATAGTAGCCGTTCTCATAGCCCTGCATGGAAAAGCCGCGCCCGTCGACGACCAGCTTGGCGCCTTCCCTGACGCCGGTATCGACATAGCCCTTGACCCGCTCCAGCGCCTGCGCCGTCACCAGCGGGCCGAAATCGGCGGACGAATCCGTCGATGGGCCGACCTTCAGGCTTTCGACGCGCGGCACCAGCTTTTCCATCAGCCGATTGGCGGCATCGTTGCCGACCGGGACAGCCACCGAGATCGCCATGCAGCGCTCGCCGGCCGAGCCGTAGCCGGCGCCGATCAGCGCGTCGACGGTCTGGTCCATGTCGGCGTCGGGCATGATGATCATGTGGTTCTTGGCGCCGCCGAAGCACTGCACGCGCTTGCCGGCCGCGCAGCCGCGCGAATAGATGTACTGGGCGATCGGCGTCGAGCCGACAAAGCCGATGGCCTTGATATCGGGATCGTCGAGGATGGCGTCGACCGCCTCCTTGTCGCCGTTGACGACATTGAGAATGCCCGCTGGCAGGCCGGCCTCGATGAACAGTTCGGCGATGCGCATCGGCACGCCCGGGTCGCGCTCCGAAGGCTTCAGGATGAAGGCGTTGCCGCAAGCGATAGCCGGCGCGATCTTCCACAACGGGATCATCGCCGGAAAATTGAACGGCGTGATGCCGGCAACGACGCCGAGCGGCTGGCGCATCGAATAGACGTCGATGCCGGGGCCGGCGCCGTCGGTGAACTCGCCCTTCATCATGTGCGGCGCGCCGATGCAGACCTCGACCACTTCCAGGCCGCGCTGGATGTCGCCCTTGGCGTCAGCGATGGTCTTGCCGTGCTCGCGCGCCAGAATGTCGGCCAGCGCATCATATTCCCGGGCGACCAGTTCGAGGAATTTCATCAGGACGCGCACGCGCCGCTGCGGATTGGTCGCCGCCCAGCCAGGCTGCGCCGCCTTGGCGTTCTCCACGGCTGCGCGCAGCTCCGCCTGCGAAGCCAGCGCCACGGTGCCGCGCACCGTGCCGTCCATCGGCTGCATGACGTCCTGCTTGCGGCCGCTGGTCCCGGCGACACGCTTGCCGCCGATGAAATGACCGTAGTCGATCATGGTTTTCTCTCCCTGTATTTGTGATGCGGCATTGTCCGCCTTTGCGCCGCCGATGGCAACGTGAGCGGAAACGCAACCGTTGTGCAGAAAATAGAGTGCGAGCGACGCCTGTGCATCAATTGCCGCAAGTGATAGGGATGCAGGTCCCTTAGCGGCAAGGATAGAGAAATTGAGTTCCTTCGCGCCCCCCACGGAACGCAACGTCGACGATTGTCATCCGGACCCTCCTCATGAACTGGGATGACGTCCGCATCTTTCTTGCGGTGGCGCGTGCCGGCCAGATACTTGGCGCGGCCAAGCGGCTGGAGCTGAATCACGCCACTGTCTCGCGCCGCGTCGCCGCGCTCGAGGATGCGCTGCGCACAAAACTCTTTCGCCGGCTGACCACCGGCAGCGAGTTGACGCCGGCGGGCGAGCGTTTCCTCGACATCGCCGAGCGCATGGAAGGCGACATGATCGCCGCGCGCGCGACCGTGGCGGGCGAAGGCGACGACGTCTCCGGCACCGTGCGCATCGGCGCCCCTGATGGTTTCGGCGTTGCCTTCCTGGCCAAACGACTCGGCGCACTGACGGCGCTTCACCGCGAACTCACCATCCAATTGGTGCCGGTGCCGCGTTCCTTCTCGTTGTCCAGGCGCGAGGCCGACATCGCCATCACCGTGGAGCGACCGACCGAAGGCAGGCTGGTGGCGGGAAAGCTGGTGGATTACACGCTCGGCCTGTTCGCGTCCCGCGCCTATGCCGACGCGCATGGCCTGCCGCAGACGCCGGCCGAGCTTGGCCGGCACACGCTGATCGGCTATGTGCCGGACCTCATCGTCAGCCCCTCGCTCGACTATGCGGCCGAGTTCAGTGCCGACTGGCGCACGAGCTTCGCCATCTCCTCGGCGCTCGGCCAAGCCGAAGCGGTGCGCTCCGGCGCCGGCATCGGCATCCTGCACACTTTTGTCGCCCACTCGATGCCGGAACTGGTGGCCGTCGACATCGTCGCGCCCATTCGCCGCGCCTACTGGCTGGTCTATCACGAATCGGTCAGGCCGCTGCGCCGCGTCCAGATCGTCGCGAGCTTCATCACCAGGGCGGTGGAACGGGAGCGGAGCCTGTTCGTCTGACGATATTTTCTCTGACGCGGCGAGGTGTGCTGGAGACTGATGCCGAGTCACGCGGCAAGTTCCTCCGCTCAAATGCGTGAAGAATCCTTCCGATCCTACCGCTGGTATCGCTCCGATCCGAGATCGCGGACATCGATGTCCGGCACCCGGCTGGAAATGATGTCGGCCAGGACCTTGGCCGAGCCGCAGGCCATGGTCCAGCCGAGCGTGCCGTGGCCGGTGTTGAGATAGAGGTTGGAAAACTCGGTGCGGCCGATCAGCGGCGGCCCGTCCGGCGTCATCGGCCGCAACCCGCACCAGAAGGTCGCCGACCGCATGTCGCCGCTGCCCGGAAAAAGGTCGCCGAGCGAATGTTCGAGCGTGCGCCGCCGCGATTCATGCAGCGTCAGGTCAAAGCCGGAAATCTCCGCGGTGCCACCGACGCGGATGCGATCGCCGAGCCTGGTGATCGCCACCTTGTAAGTCTCGTCCATCACCGTCGAGACCGGTGCTGCGGCAGCATCCTTGATCGGCACGGTGATCGAATAACCCTTGACCGGATAGACCGGGATAGGTCGTTTCAGATAGCGCATGAACTTTGCCGAATAGCTGCCCATCGCCATCACATAGGCGTCGGCGGCCTTCCATCCCTTGCTCGTATTGATGTTGGCGATCTGGTTGCGCTTGCGCACGATGCGCCTGATCGACGTGTCGTATTCAAAGGTGACGCCGCGCGCTGCGCAGAGCTCTGCCAGACGGTCAGTGAACATCTTGCAGTCACCGGTCTCGTCGCCCAGCAGCCGCAGACCGCCGACGAGCTTTTCACGGATCCCTGCCAAGCCCGGCTCGGCCGCGATGCAGCCGTCGGGATCGAGGATCTCGTAGGGAACGCCATATGTCTTCAGCACCTCGACATCGCCGGCTGTGCCATCGAGCTGCTGTTGCGTGCGAAAAAGCTGCAGCGTTCCCTTGCTGCGCTCGTCATAGGCGATGCCGGTCGCCTCGCGCAGCGCTTTCAGCGTGTCGCGGCTGTATTCGGCCAAAGGCACCATGCGCGACTTGTTCACCGCATAGCGCTCGGCGGTGCAGTTGCGCAGCATCCTGACCAGCCAAATCCACATATGTGGATCGAGAGTCGGCCGCACCACCAGAGGACCATGCTTCATCAGCAGCCATTTGATCGCCTTCAGCGGGACGCCGGGACCGGCCCAGGGCGAGGCGTAGCCTGGCGAGATCTCGCCGGCATTGGCAAAGCTGGTTTCCAGCGCCGGGCCCTTCTGGCGGTCGATCACCGTCACTTCATGGCCGGCCTCGGCCAGGTAATAAGCAGTGGTGACCCCGACGACGCCGCCGCCCAGCACGAAGATCTTCATCGCATAGCTCTCCAGAACGATGTCTTGTCAGCGGGTGCATCGTGGCTTTCTGTCTGCCGGATTTTACCGCGTCCGCCAAGTGCCCAAGCATGTCGCCCAAAAGTAGGCAGGAGGTTTTGGGACGACGACACATGCCTAAAAAAAGCCCGCGCGCTATCCATTCACATAGCGCCGGTGAAAGCGGTGTCCGAGGCTGGTCAGGATTTCATAGCCGATGGTGCCGGCATGGCCGGCCGCCTGGTCGACCGTCTGCGACGGGCCGATCAGTTCGACGAGGTCGCCCGCCTTCAGCCTGCCGGGCGGCAGGGCCGAAATGTCGAGGACGATCGAATCCATCGACACACGGCCCAGGAACGGCAAGCGCACATTTTCGAACCAGGCGGCCGAGGCCGCACGTCGATGCCAGCCGTCGGCATAGCCAAGCGAGATCGTTGCGGCGATCAGCGAATCGGTGACGTGAAAAATATGGCCATAGCCGACGCCGGCTCCCCTCTCGAGGCTGCGCGTCTGGATGATTTTTGCTTGAAGCCGCAGCACCGGCAGCACCGGATTTTCCTGCGCAGGCGTCGGATTGATGCCGTAGAGCGCCGCACCGGGTCGGACGAGGTCGTAGTGAAAGGACTGCCCAAGAAAGATACCGGAGGAATTGGCGAGCGAGGCCGGCGCATTTGGCAGCATCCTGCGTAGCCTCTCGAATTCCAGCCGCTGCTGCTCGTTGGCCGGATGTTCGGGCTCGTCGGCGCGAGCGAGATGGCTCATCACGATGGTGACGTCGATACCATCGAAAGCCTGCGGGTCGGCAGCGACGGCCTCCACCTCGGCTGCCGCCATGCCGAGCCGCGACATGCCGCTGTCGACCTGGATTGCAGCCTTGAGCTTGTGGCCGGCCCGCTGCGCCGCCGCGCGCCAGGCGGCGAGCTGGCCGGCACTGTTGATGACCACGCCCAGCTCCGCTGCGACGGCTTCGCTTTCGGCGCCCGGCTGAATGCCGTTCAGCACATAGATCGCCGCCCGTGCGCCGAGCGCCTGGCGCAGCAAGGCACCCTCGGCCAGATGCGCGACAAAAAAAACGGCGCAGCCTTCGGCCGCCAGCGCCGCGGCCACCTGCGGCCCGCCGAGCCCGTAGCCGTCGGCCTTGACGACACCGGCGCAGCCGACACTGCCCAACCGCGCCTTGAGCCGCCGGTAATTTTCGCGGATGGCGCTGAGATCGACGGTCAATATGGCGCCGGCCGCCGCTTCGCTGATCGGCGCGGCTTTGACGGCCCTTTCAGAAAGAGATTTTTTGGAAGTGCCGTTCATGCCAATCCCGTCTGCAGCGGATCGGCCATCAATAAGGCCACCGCGCCGACGCGGCAACCGTGGTCGGCGCGAGCGCGGCTTGCGCCAGGCCTACGCAACCAGATGCCGGAATGCCACAACCACGTCCTCATAGACCTGACGCTTGAACGGAACGATCAGGTCGGGCAATTCCTCCATTGACCGCCAGGCCCATCTGTCGAACTCGGCGGTGTGGCCGCCCGGCGGGGGATTGATCTCAATCTCGCTCAAATCGCCGTGAAAGCGGAAGGCGAACCATTTTTGCGTCTGGCCACGATACTTTCCCTTGAAGGCGACGCCGACCAGATGGGCCGGCAGGTCGTAAAATATCCAGTTCGGCGCCTCATCCAGCAACGAGACGCTGCGCATGCCGGTTTCTTCGTAGAGTTCCCGCTGTGCCGCCTGCAGCGGCTCTTCGCCCTTGTCGATGCCGCCCTGCGGCATTTGCCAGAGCTGCGTCGTGCCGGCGAATTCGCTGTCCGGCTCGGCAATGCGATGCCCGACCCAGACCAGCCCGTCTCCGTTGAGGACCATCGCTCCGACGCAGCGACGATAGGGCAGCGTCTCGGGGTCGACCGGTTTTTTCTTCGCCATGCTCAACCTTTTTCCGGATCCACCGCCACTGCCGAAATCGGCACGATCTCGATGCCGCGCTTCTTGGCCTCGATCACCCAGGACGACACGGTGTCGACCGTCAGGTCGAAGGCCGAGCCGATGCCGACGGCAAAGCCTTTCGCCCGCGCGGTTGCTTCCAGTTCGTCCAGCTTCTTCAATATGGCGCCGCGGTCACGCACGGCGTCGATCGACGTGTCGCCGGCGGCGAACGGCACACCGTTCTTCAACGCCAGTTCGGGCGCCAGGCTGCGTGCCGACGAACCGTCGTCGACATAGGCCAGGCCGCGCCTGCCAAGCTCGGCCATCAGTGGCCCCATCGCCGCCGCATCGGCCGAAAAACGAGCGCCCATATAGTTCATGACGCCGGTGTAATTGGTCGTCCGCGACAGCGCCCAGCGCAAATTCTCCAAATTCTCGTCGGGTGTCGCCACGACCGTCAGCGTGTTGCGGCCGGGATTGACATTCGGATAATCGAACGGTTCGAGCGGCACCTGCATGACGATCTCATGGCCGCTCTGCCGCGCCGCCTGCATCCAGCGGCCGATGCTGTTGCCCTGCGGCGCGAAGCCCAGCGTCACTTCGGCCGGCAGCTTGGCGATGGCAGCCTGCGTGCCGGTCTGTGACACGGCAAGCCCGCCGATGACGATCGCCACGCGCGCACCGCGCGCGCCGGACCATGGTCGCGCATAGACATCGAACGGCCGCCTGCCGTCGGCAGCACGAACCGGCAATGGACCGGTTTCGCCAGACTCGACCAGTGCCCTGTCGGGAATATGCGCGATCCTCAGGTTCTGGCCGGTCGTCGAAGGGTCGTGGATGACGATGGCCCCGGGCGGACCGTCGCCCGCTTCGGTCTGCATGTGGATGATCTGCGGCCCGCCCGTCTTGGATCCGCTTGCCTTGGACCCGCCCGTCTTGGGTATGCTCGCCTTGGACGCTGCTTCGGCCTTCGGCGCCGGTTCAGTGACCGGCGCTGCGGGTTCGACCACGGCTGTCGCCTTCGGCGTCGAAACGGCGACTTCTTCCGGCTTTCGAAACGGCCTTTCACGCAGCGCAATCGCCCCGGAGACGCCGATCACGGCCAGCACCACGACAGTGGCCGCGACCACGCCAGCGCTGATCCTGCGGGCCACGCGCGGCGGCCGGACGGCCTGCCCGAGTGGGCGTTCGATGTCACTACCGATGTCAGCCAAGCCGCATCCCCAGCCGCGGTCCCCGAATCAAACTGCCGAGGCCTTGCAGCCCCGGCAGCATTACATCGCTTCGATCAGGCAGCCAGACCTGTTGTCCGGCTGATCGACTTTTACTGGTTCAGCACGGCCCCTACTGGTTCAGCACAGCCTTGTCCGGATTCGGCGGGAACGCCGGATCGGTCTTCTCGCCGCGCAGCAACTGCTGGGCGAAGATGAGCTGCAGATCGTCCTTCGGCTCCGGCGGCACATAGGCTGCCGAGCCTGAACCGGCATCGCCCTCCTCGCTGCCCTTGATGTGGCCCTTCAGGTCCGACTCGCCGCGCGTCAGGTCCCTGCCCTGCAGGTCCGGCGGCAACGGCTGGTCGACCTTGATGTCGGGCGTGATGCCCTTGCCCTGGATCGACTTGCCGGACGGCGTGTAATAGAGCGCCGTTGTCAGGCGCAGCGCGCCGTTCTCGCCGAGCGGGACGATGGTCTGCACCGAACCCTTGCCGAACGACTGCGTGCCGACGACCGTGGCGCGGCGCAAATCCTGCAGCGCGCCGGCGACGATTTCGGACGCACTGGCCGAGCCGCCATTGACGAGCACGACCAGCGGCTTGCCGTCGATATCATCGCCCGGCCGCGCGTCGAAGCGGGTGACGTCCTTCGGATCGCGGCCGCGCGTCGAGACGATCTCGCCACGGTTGAGGAAGGCGTCGGACACGCTCACCGCCTGATCGAGCAGCCCGCCCGGATTGAGGCGCAGATCGAGCACGTAGCCCTTGAGCTTTTCCTTCGCCACCTGCTTCTCGATGGTTTCGATGGCGCTCTCGAGATCATCATGGGTCTTTTCGGTGAAGGAGGTGATCTTGATGTAGCCGATGTCGTTCTCGACCCGGAACTTGACCGCCTTGACCTTGATGATGTCGCGCACCACCGTCAGTTCAATCGGCTTGTCGGCGCCCTGACGCAGGATGGTGAGCTTGATCGGCGTGTTGACCAGCCCGCGCATCTTCTCGACCGCATCGTTGAGGCTCAGGCCGCGAACCTCCTCGCCGTCGATCTTGGCAATATAGTCGCCGGCAAGCACGCCCGCCTTGGCAGCCGGCGTATCGTCGATCGGCGTGATCACCTTGACCAGGTCGTTCTCCATGGTGACCTCGATGCCGAGGCCGCCGAACTCGCCCTTGGTCTGCACGCGCATGTCCTGCGCCTCTTCGGCGTTCATATAGGAGGAGTGCGGGTCGAGCGAGGTAAGCATGCCGTTGATGGCGTTTTCGACCAGCGACTTGTCGTCGGGCGGCGTCACATATTGCGCCCGCACCCGCTCGAAAATATCACCGAAGATCGCCAGTTGCTTATAGGTCTCGGAGCCCGCAGCGTTCGCCGTCGAGCCGGGCGCGCCATAGACCAGGCTCATCGCGGATGCGCCCATCAGCGCACCGGCAAACAGAAGCGACAGTTTCCGCATCATCTCACGTCCTTCCAGACAAACGGTCCGCCCACCATGGGGTCGGATCGACGGGTTTTCCATCCTTGCGGAACTCAACATAGAGTTCCGGCGTGGCATTTCCATTCTTCGATGCCGAGGTGCTCGCCACCCGGGCCTCTCCCATCGCGCCGACCGGCTCTCCTGCGAGCACCGACTGGCCAGACGCGACGCTGATTCTGCTCATCCCCGCGAGAACGACATGATAGCCGTCACCTGCGTTCAGGATCAAGAGTTGACCATAAGAGCGAAAAGGTCCCGCATAAAGTACATTTCCGTCCGCCGGCGCGGTGACGATGGCTCCCGATTGTGTCGCAACCATGTCACCGAGCATCACTGCGCCGTTACCGTCGCTGGCCCCGAACCGCCGCTTGATCTTGCCGGTGACTGGCAACGCGATCTGCCCCTGAAGCGCCGAAAACGGCGCAGCGGCGGTGAGCCGGTTGGCTTCCGGCACCGGCAGGGCCGCCAGTTCCGTCTGTTCCGGCGCCTTCTGTGCCGGAGCCGTCTGCGCCGGAGCCCCCAGTGCCGGGGCCTTGTCGGCACCCGCTGCCTTCTGCTCCGCGGCTTTCTGTTCGGCGGCTTTCTGCTCGGCGGCCTTCTGCTCGGCTGCCTTCGCCGCGTCCGCAGCCTTGCGGGCCTTGTCGGCCTCGAGCGAGGCGATCAGTTCCTTCAGGCTGCCGGCCTTGGCCGCCAGTGCTGCGGATCGCTGCTTTTCCGCCGCCAGGGCCGTTTGCGTCTCGGCCTCGAGCTTCTGCTTGGCTTCGAGCAGCATGCCGAGCCGCTTCTTTTCCGCCGTCTGCTCGGCGACTGCCGCCGTCAGCCGCGCCCGCTCCGCCTCGATCGAGGCCGTCACCCGTGACTGCTCCTTGAGTTCCGCCAGCAATATCTCGGTCTGCTGGCGCAGTTCCGGCACTACGGCGCCGAGCAGAATGGCGCTGCGCACCGACGACAGCGCGTCCTCCGGCTTGACCAGGATGGCCGGCGGCGGATTGAGCCCCATGCGCTGCAGCGCGGCCAGCACCTCGGCCAGAACGTCGCGTCTGGCAGCCAGTGAGGCACGGATTTTCTGCTCGTCGCCCTTCAGCCCTTCCAGCTTGGCACCGATGTCCTCGATGTCCTGGCCGAGCTTCTGCTCGGTCATCGCCGACTGGATCAGCGCCGCGGTGATCGAGGCATGGTCCTTCTTGACCGTCGCCATGTCGGCGGCGAGCTTGGCCAGCCGCTCCGACGACAGTGTGATCTCCTGCGATATCCGTTCGTATTCGGCGCGGCTCTGGTCCGGGTCGGGCGCCATGTCGAGCCTGCTCTGCGCCCGCGCGGCACCGAGCGACAGCATAAGCACCGCCGCTGCCAAGCCGCAGCCTGCGCGCCAAAAGCCCGTTCGCGATTTCCAACCTTCAGCCATTGAAGCCCGACTCTATGCGTGGCTTCGTTAACGAACAATCAACCATGTTCGAGAGCCCGCCGACCGAAAACAGCCTCGTGACGCATTGAGGCGAAAATCCGGGCGGCTCACGCCAATCCACCGGTTTCGGTCGAATCTGCAACGGCTCACGAGCGATGATAGGGATGGCCGGACAGGATTGTGGCCGCCCGGTAAAGCTGCTCGCCCAACATGACACGGACCAGTTGGTGCGGCCATGTCGGCGCGCCGAACGACACCATCAGGTCGGCCTGATCGCGCAGCGACTGGTCGTGACCGTCGGCGCCGCCGATGGCGATGACCAGCGCCTTGCGGCCGCTATCACGCAGCAGCCCGATGCGCCCGGCGAAATCCTCGGAAGAAAAACTCTTGCCGCGTTCGTCGAGCAGCATCAGTGCGGCACCAGGTTGCAACTGCGCCTGCAGTTTCTGGCCTTCCTCGCGGCGACGCTCGTTGGCGGTCTGGGCGCGGCCCTCCGGGATCTCGACGACCCCTGAGAATTCGAGCCCCACGGCCGGTCCGCTCTTGGCGAAGCGCTCGAAATACCGGTCGGCGAGCAGCTTCTCGGGGCCGGCTTTCATCCGGCCCACGGCATGAACGGTAATTTTCATCCCTGCCTCGAAGAGCCGCTAATGCACGTCACCAAAAGTGGTCACCGGTTTTGGGACACGACATGCATCAATCAAATGCGGCTCAGTGGAGGGTCTCTTCCTCGAGGTCCGGCGCCTGCCACATCTTTTCAAGATTGTAGAAGTCGCGGACTTCGGGGCGGAAGACATGGACGATGATGTCGCCCGAATCGATCAGGACCCAGTCGGCGCCGGCCAATCCCTCGACGCGCGCCGTGCCGAGCCCGGCATCCTTGAGCGCCTTGAGGAGATGATCGGCGACAGCCGAGACATGACGGTGCGATCGGCCGGACGCGATGACCATATAGTCACCGAGGCTCGATTTTCCCTGAATGTCGATTGAGACGATGTTTTCGGCCTTGGAGTCTTCCAGACTGGCAAGGACTGTCTTGATGGCGCGAGACACGGCGTCGTTTACGCTGATCCCGGCCGGCGAAGGCACGATGTCGGCCTTCTTCCAAAGTGCTGTTCTCAGTGTATTTCCTTTCGCAGCAAGAACAACCAAATCACCCTTCAAAGCAGGTGACACCCCTTAGATAGGCAGAGTTGCGTTGCAGTTTCAAGACGGCAGCCCTACCGTAGCCAACGAAGAACCGTTCTTCCGGTTCCGCTGTTGAAGAAAAAACGGAACTCTTGCCGCCCGGCGAGGGTTATCGGCGCATTGACCAATCGGATCCCCCTCATGCCTGTCGACCCTCAGAACGCTCTCCTCGCCGTGCAGTCCGGCCTTGCGCAGCTCAGCGCTCTGATCGTCTCGTACTCGTTCTCGGCCATTGGCGCCGCCATCCTGCTGGTTCTCGGCTATATCGTCGCCGGCCTTGCCCAGCGCTCGATCTACGCCGGCCTCGGCCATATCCATGGCTTCGACACGACGCTGCGCCACTTCTTCTCGCGGATCGTCCGCTACGCCATACTGATCCTCGTCGTCGTCATGGTGCTCGGCCAGTTCGGCGTCCAGACGACCTCGATCATTGCCGCGATTGGCGCCATCGGCCTGGCCATCGGCCTGGCGCTGCAGGGCACGCTGCAGAACATTGCCGCCGGCATCATGCTGCTGGCGCTGCGACCATTCCGTATCGGCGAATATGTCGAGGTCGGGGTCATTTCCGGAACCATCGAGGAAATCGGGCTGTTCGCCACCACACTGAGAACGGTCGAAGGCGTTTACGTGCTCGCTCCCAATTCGACGCTGTGGAACCAGCCCGTCCGCAATTTTACACGCAACGGCGTCCGCCGCGCCGATATCACCCTGACCATCGGCTCGTGGAACGATATCGATCTCGCTCAAAAGACCATGCTGGGCGTCGCCGCCGCCGAGCGACGCGTCAGGCGGGAGCCGGCGCCGATTGCCTTTGTGGCGACCGTCGGCGACAGCAACGTCGCCATAACCTTGCGCTACTGGACCTCGGCTGCGGATTTCTTCGCGACCCAGATCGATCTCACCAAACGCGCCAAGCAGGCCTTCGACAGCGAAGGCATTTCTATACCCGCGCCACCGCCGGAAGCACCGCAGCAGGAAACCGTCACCAGACAGTGAGACGATTCCCGGTATAGCTACTTATCCGCCCGGCGCTGCTCTTCGGACGGAAAGGCAAGATCGACCGGCAGCGGTGCCTGCGCCGTCATCGGCGCGAAATTGCCGGTCTCGGCGGCGGGAACAGGCGACATCGCCACGACGCGCCACAGCACGAACAGGCAAAAAACGGTGGCAATGACGATGGCCACATGGATGAAGGCCTGGGTTCCGTAGACGGCGGAAAGCCCGGTCACGATGCCGGGCACGATGAAGCCGGACAGCGACCACGCGAACAGCAGTGAACTGGACAGCGCCACCATGTCGTCCTTGCCGGCGCGGTCGGCGGCATGTGCGCTGGCCAGCGAATAGATCGATTCCGACGCGCCGGCCCAGACCACATAGATGACGACCAGCGCCGCCAGCGCACCACCATCGAAGCCCAGCGCGAACAGTCCCGCCACCATGGCAAGCGCCGAAGCGGCGACCAGCACAAAGCGGCGGTCGGTGCGGTCGGAAATCCAGCCGAGCGGGATCTGCAGGATCAACGTGCCGATCGGCATCGCCGACAGCAGCAGTGCCACATCGGCCTGGCTGTAGCCCTTGGCCGTGGCATGGATCGGCGCAAAGCCTGAAATCGTCATCGACAGGCCGCCGACGGCAAGCATGCCGGCGACGCCGACCGGCGAAATCCGCCAGGCCCGGCCAAGCGCCACCGACGCCGCCTGCGGCGGCGGCGGCTGGGCAAGCCGCGTCAACCCGACGGGGAGGATCGACAGCGCGGTGAAGGCGATGCCGACCAGCGGCGCGTCCGCAGCCCGTATGTCGATCAGCGCCAGTGTGGAGTAGCCGACACCGAGCCCGGCGACATAGGCGACGTAGAAGAAGGCCATGACCCTGCCGCGTATGGCGTTGGCGATGACGTCGTTCAGCCAGCTTTGCGCAACGATGAACAGGCCGCATATGGCAAAGCCGTAGAGCGCGCGTGCCGCGATCCACGACAGCGGGTGCGGTCCGGCCCCGACGGCGGCGTTCGACAGCACGATCAACGCCGACAGCACCATGAATGCGCGCGCATGGCCGACGCGTCGTACCAGCGGACCGGTCAGGATGCAGCCTGCCAGGCCGCCGGCCGAGAGGCCGGTGACGATCAGCCCGGCCCAGGTCGGATCGAAGCCTTCGGCGCCGAGCCGGACCGGGATATAGGCGAACATCAGTCCGTTGCCGACCGCTACCAGCGCCATCGACAGGACGACGCTGGCGATGGCGATCGCCGGGGCCGGCGGGCTGCCCTGTGCCGGGTCCCGTCTGGTCTGGTTTCGCTCGAGAATCGCCATGCCCGCGCAGGATCGCTCACGGACCGAGGAAAGGCAGCCGCAAATGCGACATCGCCGTAAGTGCTTAGGTCTTCAAGGTAGCGATCCTTCCAGCACCCCTCATCCGACCGAGCTTCGCTCGGCCACCTTCTCCCACAAGGGGAGAAGGAGAAAGAGACTCCTATCCCTGCGCCATCTTGCGGATCGCGGTCGACGACAGCGACGAGCGCGGGCCGTGAATGAAGGTCCAGGCCGGCGCCTTCATGCGGGCGAGCCGCGGCGCGTCGCCCTCGTCGACACGCGCGTAGTCGAAGGTCTTGGCGACAACCGACGACAGGAACGACAGCGTCGCGCCAGGGCGATCGATCACCGCGATCGGAAACGTCATCACGATCTGGCGCCAGCGCTGCCAGCGATGAAAATCGCGCAGCGAATCGGCGCCCATGATCCAGACGAAGTCGACGCCCGGGTTGCGCGCCTTGACCAGGGCCAGCGTGTCGGCGGTGAAGCGGACATAATGGCTCGCCTCGAAGGCGGTGACCTTGACCTTCGGGTTCCGGGCAATCTGCTCGGACAGGCGTAGCCGCTCGGCCAGCGGCGCCAGTTCCCGCGCGCTCTTGAGCGGATTGCCCGGCGTCACCATCCACCACAACTGATCGAGCGCCAGGCGCCTGAGCGCGATCTCGGCGACCAGCGCATGGCCGGCATGGGCAGGATTGAACGAGCCGCCGAACAGTCCGACGGCCAGGCCCTTTTCGGCATGCGGCATATGAAGGTAGCGAGAGGGGACGGGTTGTTCGGACGGGGATAGCATGTGTCAGGCACCCCCCTCTGCCCTGCCCTGTTTGCCAAGACTTGGCATCTCCCCCTCTAGGGGGGAGATTGGCGGCTTCATCCCTGGCGCCCTTACTGCGACGCCGGAGGTTGGCGAAAGTCCATGCGACAGCCAATCTCCCCCCTTGAGGGGGAGATGTCCGGCAGGACAGAGGGGGGTGGCTGGGCGCACGCCTCTCAGGCTCTAACCGCGAATGAGCTCAAGGCCTCACCTGTCCCGTCCCGCGCACGCGGTACTTGAACGAGGTCAGTTGCTCGACACCGACCGGCCCGCGCGCATGCATCTTGCCGGTGGCGATGCCGATCTCGGCGCCCATGCCGAATTCGCCGCCATCGGCAAATTGCGTCGAGGCATTGTGCAGAAGGATCGCCGAATCGATCTCGTTGAAGAACCGTTCGACGGCGTTCGTATTCTCGGCGACGATCGCCTCGGTGTGGTGCGAGGAGAAATTCTCGATGTGCTCGATCGCACCGGCAACGCCATCGACCAGTTTTACTGCGATGATGGCATCGAGATATTCGCTCACCCAGTCGGCGTCGGTCGCAGGCTGGGCGTCGGCAAACACTTTCAGCACCTCGGCGTCGGCGTGGATTTCGCACCCTGCCGCGCGCAACGCCCCGAGGATCGGCACCAGATGAGTGGCGGCAACAGCGCGGTCGACCAGCAGCGTCTCGGCCGCGCCGCAGACGCCGGTGCGCCGCATCTTGGCGTTGACCGCGATCCTGGCCGCCATGTCGAGATCGGCCGAGCGGTCGATGTAGAGATGGCAGATGCCTTCGAGATGCGCGAAGACCGGCACCCGCGCCTCGTTCTGGACGCGTTCGACCAGGTTCTTGCCGCCGCGCGGGATGATGACGTCGATATTGCCGGAAAGTCCTTTCAGCATCTCGCCGACGGCGGCGCGGTCGGCGGTCGGCACCAACTGGATGGCATCCTGCGGCAGCTTGGCCGCTTTCAGCCCTTCGACCAGGCAGGCATGGATCGCCGCCGAGGAGTTGAGCGAATCCGAGCCGCCGCGCAGGATCACCGGATTGCCGGCCTTGAGGCACAGCGCGCCGGCATCGGCGGTCACGTTCGGCCGGCTTTCGTAGATGACGCCGACAACGCCGAGCGGCGTGCGCACGCGCTCGATATGCAGGCCGTTCGGCCGGTCCCATGCGGCAATGACATCGCCGACCGGATCGCGCAGCCCGGCGATTTCACTGATGCCGTCGGCCATGGCACGGATGCGGCCGGGATCAAGCTTCAGCCGGTCCATGAAAGAAGCCGAAAGCCCCGACTGCTCGCCATTTTTGATGTCGATGGCGTTGGCGTCGAGAATATCCTGCTCGTGGCGAAGGATCGCCTGCGCCATACCGATCAACGCGGCGTGCTTGCGCTCGGCTGTGGCGACGGCCAGCGGTCGGGCGGCAGCGCGGGCGCGGCGGCCGATATCGGCCATCAGCGCCACCGTATCGTCCCGGGATTTTTCATGCAGCTTCAGCATGGCTCATCCTCCGCTATTCACCTCGTCACCGACCGCTTGGTCAGCGGCCTGCACTTGGTCGCCGGCCTGTACTTGGTCACTAGAATGGCTCACCACAAGGTCGTCGCGGTGGATCATCGCCGATCGCGCTTCATAGCCGAGCACCGTTTCGATCTCGGCTGTTTTCAAGCCAGCGATCCTTACGGCATCGGCGGCATCGTAGGCAACCAATCCGCGCGCGATCTCGCGGCCTTCGGGCGACAGGATCGCCACCGTGTCGCCGCGCGAGAAATTGCCGCTGACCAGCTTGACGCCGGCCGGCAGCAGCGACTTGCCCGACAGCAGCGCGCCGATGGCGCCGGCATCGACTGTCAGCCGGCCTGCCGGTTCGAGCTGCCCGGCGATCCATGTCTTGTAGCCCTTGACCGGATTGGCGCTCGGCCGGAAGAACGTCGCCCGCTCGCCACGCTCGATCGCCAGCAGCGGCGACAGCCGCGTGCCTGATGTGATGATCATGGCAGTGCCGGCGGCGGTGGCGATCTTGCCGGCGTCGAGCTTGGTGCGCATGCCGCCGCGTGAAAACTCCGAAGCGGCCGCACCCGCCATCGCCTCGATGTCAGGCGTGATGCGGTCGACGACAGCGACGAACCTGGCATGCTGGTCGCGCGCCGGCGGCGCCGTGTAGAGCCCGTCAATGTCGGAGAGCAGCACCAAAAGGTCCGCGCCCATCATCGTCGCCACCCGCGCCGCCAGCCGGTCATTGTCGCCATAGCGGATTTCGGAGGTCGCCACCGTATCGTTCTCGTTGATGACCGGCACCGCCTTCATCTTGAGCAGCGTCGAGATCGTCGCGCGCGCATTGAGATAACGGCGGCGCTCTTCGGTGTCGCCGAGCGTCAGCAGGATCTGGCCCGATTTCAGGCCGCCCTTGCCGAGCGCATCCGACCAGGCGCCGGCCAGCGCAATCTGCCCGACGGCCGCCGCCGCCTGGCTTTCCTCGAGCTTCAGCGCCCGCTTGCCGAGGCCCAAAATGGTGCGGCCAAGCGCGATGGCGCCGGACGACACGACGAGGATCTCGGCGCCATTCTCGGCCAGCACTGAAATGTCGTCGGCAAGCGAGGCCAGCCAGTCGCGCTTCAGCCCCGCCGTGCGGTCGACAAGCAGCGCCGAGCCGATCTTGACGGTGATGCGCCGGTATTTTTTCAGCGACTGCGCGGCCATCGCTATCTCCAGCGCGTCTCGACCGGAGCGGCGACAGCTTCGCGCGCCTCGGCGACGACCGTCATCAGTGCGCGCAGAACCGCCTCGACGCCTTCGCCGGTGACGGCGGACAAAAGCATCGGCGCGCGGCCGGCGGCGCGTTTCAGCGAAGCGACCTTCTTCTTGCGCGCGTCGGCATCGAGCGTGTCGACCTGGGAAAGTGCGACGATCTCGACCTTCTCGACCAGCCCATGGCCATAGGCGTCGAGTTCGGCGCGCACGGTCTTGTAGGCCTTCCCCGGATTTTCTTCCTGCGCCGAGACGAGGTGCAGGAGGACCCGCGTGCGTTCGACATGTCCGAGGAATCGGTCGCCGATGCCGACGCCTTCATGCGCGCCTTCGATCAGGCCGGGAA
Organism: Mesorhizobium sp. WSM4806; assembly: GCF_055811635.1. Taxonomy (NCBI): domain Bacteria; kingdom Pseudomonadati; phylum Pseudomonadota; class Alphaproteobacteria; order Hyphomicrobiales; family Phyllobacteriaceae; genus Mesorhizobium; species Mesorhizobium sp. WSM4806. The sequence goes on from NZ_JBVVQZ010000013.1 coordinate 204,352, forward strand.
CGTCGGCGATGACGAACTCGCGCCCGTCGATACGGGCCACACCGAGGCCCGGATGCAGCGTCGTGAAGGGATAATCGGCGATCTTCGGCTTCGCTGCGGTGACGGCGGCGAGGAAAGTCGACTTGCCGGCATTGGGCAGGCCGACCAGGCCGGCATCGGCGATCAGCTTGAGCCGGAGCCAGATGTTGAGCTCTTCGCCCGGCTGGCCCGGATTGGCGCGGCGCGGCGCCTGGTTGGTCGAGGTCTTGAAATGCTGGTTGCCGAAGCCGCCATTGCCGCCCTTGGCCAGCAGGAAACGCTGGCCGACGACGGTCAGGTCGCAGATCAGCGTGTCGTTGTCCTCGGCAAAGACCTGCGTTCCCGCCGGCACTTTCAGCGTCACGTCGGCGCCCTTGGCGCCGGTCATGTTGCGGCCCATGCCGTGCGTGCCGGTCTTGGCCTTGAAATGCTGCTGGTAGCGATAATCGATCAGCGTGTTCAGCCCATCGACCGCCTCCACCCAGACGTCGCCGCCGCGGCCGCCGTCGCCGCCGTCGGGACCGCCGAATTCGATGAACTTTTCGCGCCGGAACGACACCGATCCGGCACCACCATCGCCGGAGCGGACATAGACCTTGGCTTGATCGAGAAATTTCATCGTATTGCTGAGTTTCTGCTAACGGCCTTGCGGCATTGCTCTAACGTTTGGCACTGCTCTAAACCAAGGCGGGGCGAAGGGCGAGGCTGTTTATCAACATGGCCCGAGTCTGAACATGGTCCGAGTCTGAACATCGCCGGAGTCGCAATGAAGCTTGTAACCTACAACATCCACTACGGCGTCGGTCATGACGGCCGCTACGATGTCGGCCGCATCGCCGATGCCGTGCGCGGCGCCGACGTGATCGCGCTGCAGGAGGTCTCGCGCAACAACCCCAACAATGGCGGCCGCGACATGGTGGCCGAGCTCGGCGACGCCCTGCCCGAATATTTCGCCGTCTACGGCAGTAATTTCGAGGCCAATGTCGGCTCGCGCCTGGAAAACGGCCGCGCCATCACCACCACCTTCCAGCTCGGCAACATGGTGCTGTCGAAAACCCCAATTCATCTGTCGCGCAATCTGCTCTTGCCGCGCAGCCGCAGTTTCGAAGTGATGAATTTCCAGCGCGGCGCGCTGGAGGCGCTGATCGAGACGCCGATTGGTTTCATCCGCTTCTATTCCACCCATCTCGACCATCGCAGCCCGGTCGAACGCGCCAGCCAGATCCGGTTTCTGCGCCGGCGCTTGTTGAACTATGCGATCGAGGGCGGCGCGCTGTCGGGCGTCGCCGAGGTCGGCCTGCCCGACCTGCCTTGTCCCGAAGGCTTCGTCGTCATGGGCGACTTCAACATGCTGGCCGGATCGCCGGAATATGTCGAATTCGCCGGCCGCCTGGACCACGAATTCGGCATGGCGGTGACCGCGGATCTTGCCGTCGATGCCGCCCTGCGCCTTGCCGCCGCAGGCGCCGATCTCGCCACCTGGGTCGACCCCAAGCGGCCTGACGACGCCAGCCGCCACAAGCGCATCGACTATGTCTTCACCAGCGCCTCGCTGGCCAAATCGCTGAAGCGCCTGTGGGTCGACCGGCAAGCAGTCGGTTCGGACCACTTGCCGGTCTGGGTCGAGATGGTTTGACCAGCGTCCGTCAGAAATGCACCCAGTTGCGCAGGCTCGTCCAGGTCTTGCGATCGAGACGGTAGCGCTCGACCGGCACCTGGCCGGCGACGATCGAGTTCAGCATGCCCTGGCCGGCATATTGGAAGCCGCATTTGTGGATGACCCGGCGCGAGGCCGGATTGATCACCCGCGTCGAGGCATGCAGCACCTGGATCGACGTCCTCTGGAAGGCGAGGTCGACCAGCGCATGCGCGGCCTCCGTCGCATAGCCGCGCTTCCAGTATGGCTCGCCGATCCAGTAGCCGAGCTCCAGCCCGCGTTCGGTGGTGTTGAGGCCGGCGCATCCGACGAAGGTTTCGGTGCCGGCCAGGGTCAAGGCATAGGCAATGCCGGCCCGGCGCGATGCCGTCATCGCGAGGAAGGCGCGTGCCTCGGCCTCGCCATAGGGGTGCGGCATGCGGGCCAGCATTTCGGCGACATGGCGATTGTCGGCGAGCGCCACCAGTTGCTCGATGTCACTTTCGCGCGGGGCCTGCAGGACCAGCCGCTCGGTCACCAGGACCGGACAATCTATCGCGTAACTTTCACCGTCTGTGTCATCCGCTTCGGCAACCATGTCAGTCCTCCAGGCAAGAAAAAGGGGAGATGGAAACCCATCTCCCCTGATCCATTTCCTGGCTTGGCCAGACACCGGTTCCCGAGATGGGTGCCGGTGTTCTCGTGCGGAACCGGCTACTCCGCGGCCTTGGTCATCGGGTTCACCGATACGTAGGTTCGGCCATTGGCTTTTTTATTGAAGGTGACTGCGCCAGCTTCGAGCGCAAACAGCGTGTGATCCGTGCCAATGCCGACATTGGTGCCGGGATGCCACGTCGTGCCGCGCTGACGAATAATGATGTTGCCCGGAATCACGGCTTCGCCGCCGAATTTTTTCACGCCGAGCCGCTTGGAATGGGAGTCGCGACCATTGCGCGACGAACCGCCAGCTTTCTTGTGTGCCATCTAACTAACTCCGATGCGCCGTTAGGCGCTTAAAGGGTCTTATGAACGCGTTCGCGTTCCGTTTCAAGTCCGAACCGGCGACGATCGCGCCGGCCCGCTTTACTTCTTCGCCAAATCTCTGGCCTGCTCGCGCCAGTCCGTGATCTGGTCGGCGCTGAACGGCATATGCTCGTCGATCTTGGCGATATCCTTGTCCGACAGCTTGGCGATCTGGGCGAAGGTCGTGATGCCCTGCTCGTTCAACTGGCCGGCCGCAACCGGGCCGATGCCCTTGATCACGGTCAGATCGTCCGGCTCGCCCTTCGGCGCTTTGAACAGCGGCGCGGCGGCGGTTTCAGTTGCCTTGGCTTCCTTCTTCGGCGCAGCCTCTGCCTCGGTCTTTGGCGCGACCTCAGCCTTCATCTCGGCCTTTGCGGCAATCTCGGCCTTCGCCTCGGTCTTCGCCTCGGCCTTGGCCCCGGCCTTCTTCGTCGGCTTGGCGCCGCCCAGCAGGATCTCGGCGATCCGCACGGTTGTCAACAGCTGGCGATGGCCGATCTTGCGGCGCGAATTCTGCCGGCGGCGCTTCTTGAAAGCGATGACGGTGCGGTTCTTGCCCTGCTCGACGACTTCGGCGGTGACCAAAGCGCCGTCGACGAACGGCGCGCCGAACGTGACATTCTCGCCCTCGCCATGCGCGAGCACGTGGCCGATCTCGACGATGTCGCCGACCTGGCCTTCGACTTTTTCGATCTTCAGGAGATCGTTGGCGGCGACGCGATACTGCTTGCCGCCCGTTTTGATGACTGCGAACATTTTTTGCCTTTCGCTGTTCGGTCGGCCTTGACGAACCGCTTCAGCGGTTCGGCCGTCTTTTTGTCAGTCTGCGGGTTCAAAAAGCAAGCGGCGCGGAAGAGCCCTCCACGCCGATTGCGCGCTGTCCCTAGCCGAAGGTGCGGCGCGAGTCAAGGCAAACGGCCGAAAGCGAGCCGGTGCCGTTGGCACAAGCGGCAGAGGTATCGAGGGACGAGCCATACGGCCCGGAGAGAAGCCTGATATCAGGCAGATTGGCCCTTGTAACCTGTCCGTCCAGCCGTTATCTAGTGCGCCGCGCCGGCAACGGCGGACCATGACCGCGGAGAGGTGGCAGAGTGGTCGAATGCACCGCACTCGAAATGCGGCATGGGTGCAAGCCCATCGGGGGTTCGAATCCCTCCCTCTCCGCCATACCACATTGAAGTTATTCAGATATTTCCGGGATTTGAACGCGAACCCCCGAACTGGCCCCGATTTCAACTCTATCTTTTCGTCACCGTGGCAGGATGAGAAATTTCCCGAGTTCCCTTGCTTCGTCGGAAAAGGCGCTGTCGAACAATGCCAACCGGACCTAAGGCTAGAAGCGCCCCGCTGACGTGATCGGTAATGCCGTGAAGGTCATGAGATTTGCGACTGGCGAGGAAGCCGAGACAGTTCGTCTTTGCGCACGATCATGTCAGTCTCAAGCCCGGCGACAACGACATGGCGCGTAACCGCATATCCGAGAGCGCGAAAAAGCTTCGCAACCCATTGCTCGGCCCGCTCGTATTCGGCCTTTTCTGACAGCGTCGGTTTGTCATCACCCCTCCAGACCGCCATGCTAGCCGGGCTAAGCCGATAGCGAATGCGCCGGTTCAACAAACGTCCCTCGGCCGGCAGTGGCCTGGCATCAACAAGCTGCGTCGTGAAATCCGCGCCTACCCAGCCAGCTACTCTGTTAGGGGAACTAACAAACAGCCGCTGCGGTTGACCAGACCGATAGCGTCTTCATTGCCATGGAGTTGGGGAACAGCACGCTTCTTCCTTTCTCATAGCGTCAAGCCCATCCAGCTCTTCCAGAGACAGAACCGGTTCATCTTTCTGGATGAACTTCGACGAATCAATCTGAAGGTCGTCGCGCCTGCTCAACGTATCCCAGAAAGTTTCCCCCAGCGAGAAAAGAATGAAAGCCTTTGTTCTCAGGTTCAACTTTCGCTGGTTAATAGAACCTTCCTTAAGCATCTTGAGATGTTAGTTTTCGAAATCAAGATGCTTTTGATAGTCATCAAGCAGATCTGGAGTCTTCCCGCCTTTCTGGAAGGTTTTCAGCCAGTCTGAAGGTGTAAAATCGTAAGGCTTGGTCTTTTTTTTGTCAAGGTAGTCGAGATTTTGCCACTGATAGCTTGGGAGTTTTTTGTACTTTTCTTGCTCGACACCATTCCAATTATTGTAATATCCGTGATTAGACAAATCACTCTGCGTCAAAAAGCGGTCGACGCCTTTCTGGTATTCTTCACCGTTTAGCATTATTGCAGCAGGGCTTTGCGCGGTGCGTCTGAGTTCGAAAACACCGGCCTCGACTAGCTTTTTTGCATCGGGATCTGACGACAGGCTTGCCGCTTCAACTCCTTCGGCCGACACTGCAACTGCTAGGTCGTTGTAGAGTCCGATAATTTCCGGGTCCAATTTCTTCACGACCTCCGCGTCTGCTAGAAGGTCATTCCATCGTCTTGCTGCAGCGATCTTTTCGGAAGAGGTCGCTGCAAGGTTGGTGGGCCTAGTTGGCAAAGAGACGTTCACGTTATTTCCGGACACAACCATTGCCGAGCCTGACGTGATCCAACCCTGCAGAATTGGGGAGTCGGAGGTGGAAATGGCTGCGCGTACTTGACGGTCATCACCCCAAGCTGAAGCGGCGTCTATCACCTGAGGCGGGGCAGCCATCGCTTTGTATTTCAGGCCGATCGGAGTTCTGAAATCCGCGCCTTCCTTTAATAAGGAGAGCAAATTAACGGCTTCATATTCCATGCCTTTGTCGAGAGGGGGCAAACTCAATGCACGCTTGTACATCGCGTCCCAAATAAGCAACGCATCAATCCAGTCGATGCTAGATGTCTTAGCCTCTGAGACCAAAATCGCAAGGTCGCGCTCATTCCACTCGGGTCGCTCGAGGTAATCAATCAAATTTTTTGCCGCCGGACTTGGATCCCCAAGGGATTTACTATGAATATCAAGCTTTGAGGCGATACCATCGACGATACATTTTACCGGCACCACGTTAAGAAGGATGTAGTCTTTTACGAACTGCCGGAGTTGCGCGGCAGTCATAGTTGGCGTCAACTCGACGGTGCTGCCTTTCCGGAGGCTCCTAAAAATCTCAACTATATCCGGATTAGTCGCGTCTAAGTTCCACCGGGAGGTGACTGCCACAATGCCTACTTTGTCCTCCCGAACAAAAAACATGGGAGAGCCGCTATCGCCCTGTTCGTAGTCGGTAACCTGGGTGATAAGCACAGTGCCAGGATCACATTTATCCATCTCGCTGCTTATCAAATTCGATTTGGCGTTTGTTGGGAAAATTGCATTTCCTCCCTTCACCGTTACAATAACAGTATCCTGTACCGATGACCCCCCACGGAATGAATACATGAGCCCACCTGAGGGCAGGATGAAAGCGGGCCACTTCTCATCGACAATCTTGATTAGCGCCCAATCCTCACCATTGTTTTCTTGATTGTTTCCGGCCACGATTATCTTAAAGTCAAAGACTTTTTCTCGAATGAGAATGCGATAATCCGGCCGAGCGACATGAGAAGCTGTGAGCATAAGGCCCTTCCGTGCATGCACGAACACCGCCGAACCTTGGATTGCTGAAGTATCATCGGCCTTCACAATGGGGAATACCATATCCTCTGGTAGGATTGTCGTCTGGGCGCAAACCGCGAGAGGTTTCGCAATGAACAACATCGCGAAGATCAAATAATACAATGCGCGCCCAAGGGTAAACATCAACCTAGGGCCTTGTGCCGCCTGAAAGAGTGGAACCTCAGTCGTCCGGCCTTTTTGATGTCAAAAGCCGAGATGTTTACCTCACCACCATTATACTCGTTTTGAGCGCCTTGATTGCCGCCAAGAACGAGCACAATGTCGTCTTGGACTTCATGTACAAAGCCGATATGCCCCTGGTAACTAACGCTGGTGTTCTGGAAAATTGCTAAATCACCCTTTCTGGGTGTTAGTTTTTTCGCCAGTACGTCATCACCCCATGCTCGATAAGATGCTGACGCCGCGCCCTTCGCAAATGGCCACACTTTGTTGGTTGAATTGAGACCACCGTTACACCGGGCAATGCACCATGAAACGAACGCAGAGCACCACCAAGTCGTATCGCCGACGGGTGAGCGAAATCCCGTAGCGTCGAAGAATTGCATTATGACGGGATTGCCACGCTGAGGCCATTCTCGAGAGTAGTAGCTACGCACCCTGCGCTCTTCGTCCGTCGCGCCAATTAACCCTTTCCGCCACTTGTGGAATTCATAGGCAATGTCATAAGGTGTCCCGTTTGTCGGAATTGTCTTGAGCAGCGTGTTGCCGAGATCTATCTCTTTCCGCAACGGCGCAGCGGCTCCCGTATTCTGGATCTCTGCCTGCTCAATTCGTTGTTCGGCAGTCGGGATGATACTTCCTTCAGGAAAATTTACGGGCTCCTGGCTGAAGTCAGGAGGAACGAACTCTGTGAATTCAGACTGCGAGTAGGCTGAGGAAAAGGGGAGGGCGGACCCTCCAACGAATACGGCAGTACCGACTATTAAGTCGCGACGTTTCATGATCACCCTCCCATTCAACTCCTGCAAGAATTATACGGTCATGGCAGAAACCAAACGAAAATTCACTTGCACGGTCAACGCTTTTGCTGGGGATAGATGAGAAGATACGCCATTCCTTTTCTTCGCGATAGGCGCCACAGCAGCGTGCACAAAACTTTTTCACCCACTCACGAGCATCTGCTTTGACGAGGGGGCGCCCACGATCGGGCAGGGGTCGGTCGCCGGTTGCTACGCCACCGATGGTGAGAACGCGCGTGTGGCCGGCGAGCCAAACCGTCAACCTACGAATCTGGGGGTCAGAGGTTCGAATCCTTTTGGGCACCAATTCTATCTCCTTAAAATGGCCAGTCTTTCTCAAAGGTTCCTTCCGAGCCGCACAGGCTTAGTTCGGAGATTCAGCCGGTTATTCAGCCGGTTTTGGAAAAGCGGACATTCCTTCAGGCGCTCAGACGCGTCACAAGCAATGTCCGCTTTAGAAGTCGGCCAACGCAGCCTTGACGACCGCCATGCGGCGCAAAGCTGCCATCCGACTGCGCTTGGAGCTGGAAAGCGCAGCGGTCACGACCCTAATAGATAGCATAGACACCAGTAGCACCCAATTCGTAAGAGTTATCAGCAAGATAGACAGCCACGACATTCATGAGAATTGACGACTTAATAGCCAATACCGCGACACCAGCTTTTTTGATGTCGTGAGCGTATGGAATTTCCCACCTCAGGAAAAGAAACATCCAATGAAAATTGAAGTTACCTTCATCGTGGAGATGGCCCGATCTCACACCACACGCCGAAGCCGGCATTGAAGCATGCTCCTTTCGCCCGTTTTTGAAGAACAGGGAGGACTATGGTGGGCTTGGCGGGCTGTTGGCATTGTCGTGGCCGACAAGTGACCGGACAGTGCCGCTGCGAGCCTGACGGGTGGCGGCTATACCGGCAACGCTTGCCAACTACCCGACAGCCCTTGTCCAGCGCATCAGACAGAAGGGCCAGTGCGGTGGTCGTTGGTAGCTCGGCGAGCACCCTCATATGCGATCTAGATTCGTGCATGGCCGCAGGTCTAAGACTTTTGTACCTGACCGTGAAACTTCTTCGTGATAAAGCGATCAATGTCACAGGACACGGCAGCAGGGGGCTAGTGCATGGGCGTATTGGTGATTGCCGTTCTGATTGGCCTTATTCCTGCGAGTATCGCGCGTGGGAAAGGACGTGAGTTCGTATTGTGGTGGTTTTACGGTGCGGCTTTGTTCATTGTCGCCCTACCTCATGCTCTTCTATTGAAAGCCGACCCGGCCGAGTTGGAGAGGATGCAGTTATCTGGGGGCCTGAAAAAGTGCCCGCACTGCTCCGAATTCATCAAGGGCGACGCGAAAGTGTGCCGCTATTGTGGCCGCGATCTGGCAAGCAATTTTGAGGCGTCGCAAGTAGACCTACCTGCCGCCGATCGGCTTACAAATCGCAAGTTGCCAACAGGGTATAACTCGGCTGTGACGCGTCAGAGGCAGGAGTTTGAGCCAAGGGCAGCACCGAGGGACGGGATTGCTGGGGTCCACGTTGCACGTGCTGTAAGCAAACTGCATCAGACGACTTCTTTGCCAATTGACGGTCCGATCCAACTACCTCTTTGGTCCGCTGTGTTGCTGGTTGTAGCCTTCAGCTTTCTGTCGTTTGTCAGCGGATATCTTGCAGGATACAACGTAGCGGGCAGTCAGTACGCTTCCTTAAAGCAGCACTAAAGAAACGAAGCAAATGGGAAACACGGGCGCTACCGGCAGCCGGCTATCCGCGAGCGTCGCGTCGGCCGCCTGCCGAACTGCCCTTGCTAGCGCCCTTTTGCGTTATGCGCCGCATGTTCAGTTGAACAAGAACGGTTACACCCTGGAAATGGAGGAGAATCTGATCTCGGGAGTGCGACCGGTAGATTTTGTCAGCGACCTCCTACAAGGGGACGGCAACGAACTTGGCGGGAAATTCCACGCTGCACATTCGTCCTCCGCTTTAGCAATAAACACGTTCGCGCCGTTCAAGGCTGACCCCAGCGCACTTCGCTTGCCCGGTGGCGATCGATTTACGGGTCTGAGCTTTGAGCGGAAATGCCCACATGGCCTTCGCGGACGAAGATCGCCCAACCTGGACCTGGTCGCTGAACACCCGGGCGGTATCGTGGCTGTGGAATCAAAATGTCTGGAACCGTTGTCGGCCCATAAGCCAGAGTTTGCCCCGGCGTACTTTCGTGAGATTACAGATAGCAGGCGCGAAACCGCCTGGTTTGCAGAAATGACACGATTGACCCTGATTCCAAGCCCATATCGGTGGCTGGATGCGGGGCAGTTGATCAAACATGCGCTTGGCATCTCTCACACTTTCAGAGACCGCCCCACCACGCTGCTCTACCTCTTCTGGGAGCCGCTGAACCCTGACGCCCACCCAGTGTTTGAAGAGCACCGACAGGAAGTCCGACAATTTGCAGCTGCGGTGAATGGGAATGGCGGTCCAGTATTCATTGCCTTGTCCTATCCGGACTTGTGGGCTTCATGGGAGCACGGTGGGCTGCCCAGTGGGTTGCAAGAGCACCTAGCCCGATTGCGTTCGCGATACGCCGTGTCCATTTTGGGTGACTAGCTTTGGTGCGCCCAGCTTACCGGACAAGTGTCTGGGCAATTGGCTAAGCAAAGGATCAGAGCCGATGCGGCATGAAGTCAGCCACACCGGTCTAGACCCGTCCATCATGCCGGTGGACGTAGCCAATGACCTTCTTCACGTTCTTGCACATTGAGCAAACATCCTGTCGCCGGCTGAATCCGAATGCGCCGGCAAGCTCCCGTGTTTTGTGATTGGCATGCTGGCGAACTGACAGCCTGAGACTGTCGGCAATGCAGTCGTCGCAAACGGCGCTGGGCGCTTTCCTTTGTATGAACTCCCGGACATCGTCCAAGACCGTCATGTGACCTCCTCCCATGCTTTTGAGCGCGACAGCTGCCGTTTGAATTTCAAGGCTTCCAGGAGCGGCGGGGCTGCCAAGTCTATCCCAAGCTTCTTGATACTGAGGCAGTGCATATGACTTTGGCTGTAGCCAATACGATACCGTGCCAGTTGCACTCATTCCCCGATGCGCTGCGGCTTTCACTTCGTCCTTCGTGAGGACATAGCAGGTTGGTGCTGCGGTGTTCGCATTGATCGTTACGACCCACCAATCTGAGCGAAGGGTGTCCAGCGAACCACCCAGCGGCACTGGGTCTTTCTTCGATAGAGCTTTTGACTGAATCGGTAGGACGCGGCTCTCATCGTCGCTTGCGGCATAGAGGTCTGCGCCCCGTGCGTTTCGCACGGTGGGCATGACATGCCAACCGCGCCGCGATAGTTCCCGCGCTACGTGGTACAGACCAGCGTTGCCAGTCAGCTGATGCCGCATTTCAACCCCCTTTTATCAGACTTGCCGCTTTCGGTAGGGTCCGTGCTTACCCGGCCTGCGGCGCGACGCCGTAGACATTCATATTTCCAACGGTGGTAACAGTCACAATCAGTCCCAAGGTAGGGGCCGGTCCTGATTTGCGGCACGGGAGGGGGGCCCTTCTGGAGTGACCTTGCTTCGAAATCGCGCAAGATTTTTTCTGACTTCCTCACACCCGGTAGTTCCCGCGAGATTTGGCCGCTGAGTGGCAAAACCGCCAATCCGCACTCTCTCTGACGGCGGGATTGCTTGTCGGGCGCTGTCGGCCTTTCTCGGCAACGGCACGGCCTAAGTAAGGCCTCCTCTTGCGCCGTGGATCATACTGTCCTTAGGTTCATGTCTCGATCGGTCTGCTCCAGGCATAGGAGGATGAATTGAAAGGCCGTGAAGAAGATGCGGAGCAAAACGCGCATATGCTTGAATATCGCCGTTACCTTCGGGATATCAATAACAAATTGGGTAGAGAGTATCTTCAGCAGGAAGGTCCACGACTCCTAGAGGCCATCAAGGCGACGGAGGAGGCAGCGCCAGTCGCTACCGCATTCGCTCAATTTCACGAAGCAATTCGCCGTTCACCCGCCGCCAATTTTTGGCCGGTCATTCGGGAAACCAAAGGGCTACTGCTATTTGGAGCAAACGAGACGAGCGATGAAGGCTCTTCCCAATGGCGGCGGACCAAAAGCGGGCGCATGCGCTATGCACTACCGGGCTACCTTCTGTTTTCGCCTTCGTTACCGAATTTTGCCCGCTATCTGCGCACACTCGAAAGGCAGTTGCGCGGTATGAATAGGCCTAGCGATCTGGGGCGTTTGGCTCACGTTGCGGCGCGAAACTTTCAAAGCAAGACAAATGAGCTGCGCGGAGTCATCGACAAGATGCAGAACTACCAGCGATTTGTGTCGCCAGAAACCGTTTCAGCTTTGGAGCGGTGGTCAAGCGAGCCAGGACACGCTTCACATGTACAGCTGCACATGACTAAGCGCGCGCTTCTGTATAGCGACGGCGCAAGCTGTTACGAAATTGAAATCCCTAAAGCATTCACAACCCCTCTTCCTGCGCTGGCTAAGGCCAGTCCCCTTCCCGAGTTCCAGTGGGTGAATGCCGGAACAAGGCACTATTTGTGATTGCTTGAGCGCTGGCCCTCAACCTTCAGACGCCGGCTCAGGCGCCGAAATTTTTGTTGAGACCTTCCTAACGCCTGACGGGTGCGCCTATACCGGCAACGCTAGCCAACTACCCCGACAGCCTTATGTCCAGGTGCTATGTTTGACCGTAGCAGACCGGGCGGCCTTTTCTTGGCGACAAATGCCCCGACAGGGGCGCCCACTACTCCGCTCCTGCCATTGGAGTGTCATTGCCCTTCAAGCTGCCCAGCGACCCTTTAGGGCCACGCATGGTTCAAGGGGGCCGGTCCCGACTTGCGGCATAGGGGGGGTACGCATTGCTATATACCTTGCTTCTAAAATCGCACCAGATTTTTTCTGACTTCCTCACGGCGGGCCTTTAGCGCGAGATTTGACCGCTGAGCGGCATTTTGCGCTTTCGAGCACTCCCTAACGCAGCAATTGCTTGTCGACCGCTGTTGGCCGCCGCATTGGCTTCGACTGTATAGCCGTTGGGCGTCTACGTCTTGAGCAGTCGCCCACTGCGACCAGACGAACGACTGCCATGCGGACGAACCCGTCATTCGGCTAGGAGCAGATCCCCCCACCTTATCCTGAGGAAAGGCTTCGCCGTTTTTGGAAGCTTCGAGCGAACGACCATCCGGGATGAGACTTCAAAGTCCGCGTTGATCTTCACGACGAGCAGCTTGCTGAAGTTACCTGCTAACTTCACGGAAACCTCGTCCTTGGATTTGAACGGGGTGATGGTTTTGATCTCAACGTGATCGTTGCCAAGCCTACCATCAGAGCCCTGCGCATAGTTCTTGTTCAGCTTTATTCCATAGGTGATGGCGCCGAAGAGTCCCCAATGTCTCCGTACACATTGAGATGACGACCTGTCTCAAGGTGGTAGCTTTCTGCCAGCGACAAGAGATCCTGAAAATAAGGAATCAAAGATCTTATCGCATTAGGATATTTTGCTCGCCACTCCTGGTATCGGAGCTGTTCTTCTACGTCGGACCAGGAAACCCACTCGCCATCGTCATAGAAGGCCCGATTCCAGATATCGTCATCCATTTCACACCTCTTGGAAGTCCGAACTGTATCGGAAGCCGATCAGCGAGATGCGGTCAAGTTTGAACGGTTTGGGCCTGAAGCAGTCTTTGCCCCATTGCGTATCAGACAGCTGCACAGGGTCGACCCAAACTGTAGCGCGAGGTCAGGTTTGGAGAAGCGCTGGGAACGGCAGCTCCTGGCGCAACGCTGCCGTCCCCAATGAAGCTAGAGTATGTCCGCTGGAAAGCAGTGGGCGACAACCCTAATAGATAATTTGCGGTCATGGGAGAGACTCCTGCCAGGTTCATCGCCGAGAAATCGCACCGGCGTTCGTGGTCAGAGAACGCCTAGGGGCCGGTCCAGATCGATCTGCGGCACGGGAGGGGTACCTAATTCCCATGTACCTTGCTTCTAAATCGTGCCGGACTCTTTTGACTTCCTACTGTTTAGCAGTGCACGTCGAGGCGACCTGGAACGCAAGTAGGTCCGCCCATTCACAAGCAGCCTTGTCGTGACGATAAATGACCTGACAGCGGTACTTGGTCGGTGACTTTCACCGGCGACGCCGTCAAGCTGCCCAGTTGGCCTTGCATGAGCGGAGAGCAGCCGGGCCGATGTTCTTCCGGCTACCCGACTAAGCCCAACTGGCCGACGAACTTGATGAGCTGGTACGGGCCTACGGCTACTGAGACTCTTGAAAGCGTATTAATTTGTGAAAGGATGCCCACGCGCCCGAGAGGTGCGGGGAGCCTCACATGCCAACCTATTCGTATCAGATCATTCTAATGGGTGGGGAAGACGCGAGGCTGGCGGCGCTTAAGACGGCTGTTAGTGCACGCGCCACGGACTTGGGCATCAATCCAAACGAGATCATCTATCTGGATGAGAGCGCCTTTGCTGGCGGCTACGACCGGAAGAGGCCGGCGTTCGGCATCTATTTCGGCAACCAGAACAAAACAGTGCCGGAACCGCTCGACCAGTTAAAACAGGACTCGATCGTTATCGCGCCTATTGTGACATCAAAGACTCAAATCGGATTCGAAATCCCCAACGAACTCCGGCACATCAACGTGGTCGAAGTCGGAATGAATGGCGACAACATTCCGAGGCTGGCATCGCTGGTATTTGAGACCTTTAGGCTGCTCCGAAAAGAACGCGGTATCTTCATCAGCTATCGCCGGAAGGGGTCGCAGCCACTGGCCAACCGCCTCTATGACGAGTTGGACAAGCGAGGGTTTGACGTATTCATTGACATAAGATCGGTCCCGCCCGCCATCGATTTTCAAGCCGAACTTTGGCACCGAATGTCGAATGTCGATACGATCCTGCTTATAGACACTCCGGGGTTCAGAGAGGGCCGCTGGACCAAGGCTGAGCTGGCGCAAGCAAATCTGCTCGGCATCCAGACCCTGCATCTGCTTTGGCCTGGCCAGGTGGAGGACCGCAACTTCGCGTTCAGCCGCTATGTGAAGCTTCTCGCAGCCGATTTCAGCGGGCAATCGCCGGGGCGCGGCGCTACAATCAAGCAGGCGGCGGTCGACAGCATCTGCGATCTTGCTGAGGAGCTGCGCGCCGAGGCTATGGCCCTTCGACACGCACACTTGGTAGACAATTTCTGCGACGCTGCTCGAGACTTAGCCTTCGATCCGACTGTTCAACCCGAACGCTGGATTTCCGTTGGCCTCAAAAACGGCAGCTCTTTGGCCGTGGTGCCTGCTGTGGGGCGACCGACTTCCGACCGGATCAACACCATCTTTGACTCTATATCCGAGCACAAAGCTGCCGGTGTGCCGATTTGGGCTATTTATGATAGCCGAGGAATCCACGAAAATTGGGTCCGGCACTTGAGGTGGCTCGATGGGCATCTTCCGATCAGGACGGTTTCAGTCGCAGACGTACCCGACGCGCTCAAAGGACTGCTGACATGATCGACATCTTTCTTTCCGCGAGCGTCCCATTGCCGAGCCGGGACCGCAAATTCTTTAAAACTGCGGACGTTTTTTTAATACGGGAAGCGATCCGCGCCCTGGTAGAGGTCGTGCTGCCCAGAGGGCATATCACCTTCGGTGGCCACCCGGCGATCACTCCTCTGATGTCGCTCTATGCCAAGACCGCGAAGCTCGGCAGCGACCGCATTACAGTCTACCAAAGCGCCTTTTTCCTCGGGAAATTTCCGCGCGAGAACGACGATTTCGCCGATGTTCGGTACACCGATGCGGTGGAGAATGATCTGGATCGCAGCATTGAGCGGATGCGCATCGAAATGCTGACCAGTCGCAAATTCGATGCGGCTGTGCTGATCGGCGGCATGGAAGGCATCCGTGATGAAGCTCGACTCTTTCGAAAGCATAACCCAAAGGCCCAGGTGTTGCCCGTGCCAGCAACCGGTGCAGCTGCAGCGATCGAGTACCTTGAGGGCGACTACCCGCAGCATCTGGCAAACGAAATCTCGTTCGCCAGCCTTTTCCGTCGCAGCCTGCTACCTAAGCCCTTAGACGAATAGCTTCTTCGACCCAAGATTCAATGTTGTTTTTGATCGTGTCGTACACACCCTTACTGTCCACCCCGCCCGGATCGTAGGTCTTGGCCCAATTGGTCAAGGGCTTTTTGTCGTTGCCGACGGTAAATGTACTGAATGGATTGGTACCTTTTGCACTCGCATTGCCGTTTCTGTCCAGCAGACGATGAACGTGGAGGCCCAACAGCGCCTTGCCATTGTCGAAGGCATACTTAATTTCGTGCTTTACCCACTTCCGCGACGCTGTGTTGGCGCCAATGAGGACAATGACGGTGCTCCGACCGACCATGTTCTCGGCTATCCAGTCCGCTACAGCCTTGTCGCCCTTGCGCTTGATTTCCTCAAACTCATTGGCAGACACCAGCGCCTGACCCTCGATTGCGCCGATGTTTTTGACGGTGCCAACTCGCCAACTGTCTTCGTTGTAGTAGAAGCTATAGAAGCACTTTCTTGCCATGAACCCCCCCAAATCGAGAAGCAATTCTCACAAGAATTTGCCGTGACGACAACCAAAATTATTCCACCAGGGGCACTTTCAACTGATAGTTAGCAATGCCCATTACGACGGCTCAGTACATACTCCGGGAGACCTAAGGTCTGCTTTCACACGCAGGTAGCGCAATCCGGAAAAGCGGGAAGCCACGTAGTCACACGCGATTTGAGCATGGGCCTTCTCAACTCGTACAGCCTCCGTCACTAGGCTACCTGACCTGGTACGCCAAGTTTCCCTTTCATTTTCGAATTTTGCCGAAAACGAATCTATCTGGAACGATAGCGCTTGAGACCAAGGGCAAACAATTGGACAATCTTGATACGGCCTGCAAAGCGGGATTGGTTCGGTGGAGTGCACTCTGTTTCTGATGAGGGAGTGGCAGGTAAAGCTGCCGAACTACCTCAGGGGAACACATCCCCCAAAAGATCGGCGGTTCCCAGTTATCTGGTCGCCATGCGGGTGTTAGCGTAGCTTTCGTTTCTTCACGCTGTGGCCGGGCGAAGCCGGGGGTCATGGCGGGGAGTGACGACGTTGCTGGCTTCGAACCCTTGATCTGCAGGGGATAGCGGCGGTGCTTGTCACCGCCTAACTTGCATTTCTGCCGGCGTTGGATTTCCCCGCGTGAAGGAAAAGTAGTTGTTTAGCCCGGTTAGGGATTAAACCCCCTAAACTTTCATTCCTAGGTACCTTTAAACGCGTCAGGGCGCGCACCCTTCCAGGGTTTAGCGCCCTAACACCCTAAGGTGGCTAAAGGTCTAAAGTCTTTTCCTTTCACGCACCCTGTCGCTGCGGCTGTGGCTAGAAGCGACATTTCCGACCCCACGCTCCCGGATCTCCTTGACGATTTGCGAGACACGGCCGGCAGAGACGTTCAGCTCGCGCGCGATGTCCTTCTGCCTCAATCCCGATTTCAGCATTTCGCGAACGTTTTCCGCTTGCACGTCGCGCATCGGCTCGGCGCGCCATGTCGCCCGACCATCTTTGATGGAGAACCATAGACGCATCGGCTCGGCGGCCTTACCGTAGAAGTCGCGACTCTTCTCAAAGGTCAGGTCCACGGCGCTCTCGGTCTCGGTGCAGGCCTCGGGCTGTTTCTTTAGTTTGATAATGGTGTCCATTACGTCCTCGCGCTTGGACGTGCCGCGCTGCTGGCCCGATTTCCCCGAATGGTGCATCACTATGATTGTGCGGCCCCGCCACCGGTGGCTAAGAAGCCATGCCTGTATCGGCGCCCAGGACTCGGCATCGTTCTCGACCCCGGAGCGCACCATGGTCGAGATAGTGTCGATAATGACCACGTCCGCGCGGCACTGCTCGATGATGCGGTCCAGCTCCTGCCGCCCGTCGTAATCTCCGAGATCGGGCATGGTTTCTCCGCGAAGCAGATAGGTGTCTCGGCACAGGATGTGGAACTTGCCGTGTGGGCTGAGACGGAACTTCTTCAATCGGCCTTGCACTGACTGCCCCGATAGCTCGCCCTCAACGTAGAGTACGCGGTTGCCGGACGGGCAGTGCCAGCCGAGCAGATCGTGCCCGTCCGCAACAGCCTTGGCGACGGCAAGCGCGAACCAGGTCTTGCCCTCGCCCCTGGGTGCGTGGACCATGGCGAGCCCCGGTCGACGTAGCCACGGGTCCAAGAGCGGTTTTCTCCTCGGGAATGTGAGTTTCATGAAGCTGGATTCCTCAAGCGCTGACATCGGCTCGGTGGATTTCTCGCCTTTGTCGGCATCGAGAGCGGCCCGCCAGCAGGCTTCAGCTTCACCGCCCTGGAGCACGTCGTTCCAGTCGGTACCTTCCGTCGCCGGCATGGCAACGCGAACTGGACGGCCTTTGATCCGAAGCCGCTCCGCGAGGATGGCGGCAGCCTTACGGCCGGCCTCGTCGTTATCGGCTGCTATTATGTACTCGACCGCTTTCGGCAGGCGCAGCTTCTCCATGCTGCCAGCCGACGTTGCTGCCCCACCCGGAAAGCCACTGATCTGCATTGCGCTGAGGACCGTCTCAATCCCCTCGCCGACGATGAACGGCTTTTCTGGATCAGCTTCCTTAAGGACAACAAGTCCGCCTGCAACTTTGCCGTACATGCGCCGCACCTTGCCGTCCTTGCCGACCGCGTTTTTCTTGGCGTCAGCCGTCAGAGACGTCACGTGTGCTGCGACGATCTGGCCGTCCTTGTTGGTGATGGATGCTATCATGGCAGGAAGCTTCGTGCCGGCGATCGCGAACATTGTGCCTCTGTCGACCAACTTCAGCGTCGGGGGTGAGCGCTTTATTCCACGCCCCTGCAAATAGGCGTTCGGACGTTCAGTTGATTTCTCAGCGGCACTCAGCAATTTCCTGGCGGTCCGCTCCGACCGGTTGGTATCAGTGTTCGCTGGTAGGGGAAGCCGGACCCTATCGCTTGTTTTCGACCAGAGACCGTGCTGCCGCAGTGCAGCGATCACGTTCTCTTGTGAGCAGCCGGCATGGCAGCGGACGACAACACTCTTGCGGCCGTTGCTGACATGCAGTGATGGATTCTGGTCGTCGTGAGCCGGACACCGGCACATTCCTGTCCGCCCGTTGCCGCCGAGCTTGGTGATGATTTCGTTCGCTGTGGTCATCAGAGCGCGCCCTTTGTGTCTCGGGCAGAAATGCGCGCCTGCTGCCAGTTTGCGATCTCATGGGCCAACCACACCTTCCGGCGATCAGAAATCCGCACGGGCGCCGGATACCGGCCCCGCCGGATCAATTCAGCTCTCTGAGTTTTCTTAAGCCCGTCTAGGGCCGCGAGTTCAGTTTCGCGTAGGACACGCTGAGGTTGAGAGGACTCGGTCATCGTTGCGTATGCTCCTTTCGGACAAACCCGCTGGGCACCGATTGGCGCTCAGCCGAGGATCACGATGGGGATGCATAAGCGACAGCGAAAGCCAGTAACGGGTGCGGAAAACCGCCAGTCTATTTTTCGCACCTATTGATAGGCTGTAGCGCCTTCTGGGCTAGGGCGCGGGTGCCCTTGATCGGGTGTTGAGCATATGTGGCCTCAAGGTATTGAATCAGTTCCTTGCGGCCCTCGATCCATTTCCTTTTGGTCGTTTTCAAAAAGCGCTCGAACCTGCCGGGTTGTTTGTGTTCATGTTCATCAACGGTCAATACGAACAGGTCATAGATTGCGGCTGACGCGAAGTTACGGGTGCCCTTAGCCCTATGCTCTGCGGCCGCCTCGTCGAGCCACTGCGCCAACTGCATTCCCTCGTAGTAAGGAAGATCGCCGCGCGACGGTCTTCCACGACGTCGGGGTGCAGTCTTATTTGTCATGCGGTGGACGGCTTCTA
Organism: Mesorhizobium sp. WSM4806; assembly: GCF_055811635.1. Taxonomy (NCBI): domain Bacteria; kingdom Pseudomonadati; phylum Pseudomonadota; class Alphaproteobacteria; order Hyphomicrobiales; family Phyllobacteriaceae; genus Mesorhizobium; species Mesorhizobium sp. WSM4806. The sequence continues at coordinate 223,523 of NZ_JBVVQZ010000013.1, forward strand.
TCCCGTGCTTGCCGATGAGCCGGCTCAAACTCTTGAGATCAGCTTCCGACCACACAGGACCGTCGGCGGCGTTAGGTTGATCATCACCCTCGACTTTCGTTGTGATGAGACGTCTGAAAGACGTGGTGATGATAGAACGTTTCAGACTCTTGGGCTCAGACTCCGACCATGCAGGGTCGTCCTGATCATCAGGCCCGACCTTTTTTTTCCGACTCATCCCGAGGCCCTCATCGGCACCACCGCACCAGCTGGCGCGGGTTTCATGCAAAACCGCGACCAATCAGCCATCAAACGCACGCGCTTTTCAAACAGATCGCCTCGGCGATAGGCACGCTCGACCGCATTGCCGATTGTGTGTGCCAGCGCCTGCTCCACAACGTGGTTGGGATAGCCGGTCAACTCCGCGGCCCAGTCACGGAAGGCGGAGCGGAACCCGTGAACGGTAACGTCATTGCGACCCATGCGCTTCAGCACCGCCGCCATCGCCATGTTAGACAGGCCGTTCGCCCGAGGGCCTATGAATATATACGGATTGCCTTTCTCACGCGGAAGCGAATTGAGGATTTCTACTGCGCGACCTGACAGAGGAACACGGTGTTCCTTGCCCGCCTTCATGCGTCCGGCCGGGATTGTCCAGACCAGTCCATCAAGGTCAACTTCGCCCCAAGTTGCGCCTATGACCTCGCCTGTCCGTGCGGCTGTCAGGATCGTGAATTCCAAGGCTTGGGGTGCAACCCCATCCCGCTCGGCCAGCGCTGCCATGAAAGGCGGAAGCGCCAAATACGGCATCGCCGCGTGGTGTTCGACCCGCTGTACCAGGCCCCGTGCAGGTAGCACGTTTTCCAGATGTCCACGCCAGCGGGCAGGATTGTCGCCTTGGCGATAGCCGCGCGTCGTGGCCCAATCCAGCACGCTCTCGATTCGACCGCGAACGCGGTTGGCGGTTTCTGGAATTGCCATCCAAACGCTCTTGCCGTGGCGCTCGGGATGCTCGCGTTCCAAAGCCTTCAGTACAAGGCCCGTATCTACATCGGCGACCGATACACTGCCGAAGACTGGGAATACGTAGTCCCGCATCGTAGATAGGAATTGTTCCGCCGCCTTGCGGTTCTGCCAGCGCGGTTCGTTCTGTTCGGAATATTGCCGCGCTGCTTTCTCGAACGTAAGGACTTTGGCGGCTTCAACAGCACGAGCTGCCCGCTCAGCCCGCCGCGCATCTATCGGATCTATGCCGTCAGAAATCTTCTGCCTGGCTGCCCGAGCTCGTTCACGCGCTTCCTTCACGCTGAAGTCGTCAAGCGATCCCAGTCCGTGGAACCGCTCTCGCCCATTCAGCTCATACCGGAGCAGCCAACTTTTCGTGCCGGTGCGGCCCACCTGCAAGTAGAGGCCGCGTGCCTCAGGGTCGCGGTAACGGCCGGGCGCATTCAGCTTCGCAATCCGCTTAGAAGTCAGTGCCATTTTTCCTTATGCCTTTGTATCGCGCCCCGTTTCAACCCCCGACTTGGCCAGCGGATATAAACGGGTGCTATCGTCGCTTAGCGACGAAGACATAGGTGGAAATATTGGTATTACAACGGGTTAGGAATCGCTTAACGGCGGTCTCCAGCACCTACCGAGTTAAACGAAGGCGGCCTCCCTCTCCGCCATAGGTTGCGCGCCCGCCAGAAAGCCCGCCTACCGAAAACGCCGTATTCGCGGCACGTCAGCTTACGACACAAATATGCGGGGTTCATGCTTCGACCTGGTAGATGGCAGAGATCAACTTCGGCCTCGCTAAGCGAAGTCGTGGGGTAGCGACAGCGGAATCAGGATACGCGACTAGCCCCCCGTGCCGGGTCAACCTCGCCGTCGGGAAGTACCGATCGGTGCGGACCCAGGCGGGTTCACCCTTGTCGGCGGCGGACGCCGGCGGTGGCGGTCAGCACCCGAGCAGGCTTCCCATTGTTGACGTCCGCTGCGCATCTGCGGCGACCGTCGCCATGTCCTCTGCTCCCGGGTTGACGGTGGTGTAGACGAGGAGCACTCTCGAGTGTCAGCAGATGTAGTCAGGTTGAGTGTCGGCGAGTAGCAGAGGTCCAGCAACCATGACTTTGAGGCGAACCAGAGCTTACGCTGCATCCGGCTTGGTTCTAGCGATTTGCACTGTGTTTGCTTGGCAGAACGCCACTGCTGCTCACAATTGCCACGCAGCTGCGACGCCTGGCGTCAATTGGCACGAGTGTGACAAGAAGCTTCTCATCCTAGAAGGACAGGACCTGAGCGGGGCGAA
>NZ_JBVVQZ010000014.1:0-86997 GCF_055811635.1 Mesorhizobium sp. WSM4806
GATCACGTCCTGCAGTGAGAAGACGAGAACGCCCAGGCAGAGAAAGCCAGTGGCTGCTAGGGACTTGTTCTGCATGGATAGGTCCTAGTGAAGGGGCGCAGTTAGCTTGGCTAGGGCCGAGCTCGATAGGGCCTGCACAGCCGCACCTGTAATCCACACTGACGTGAACGATCGTCGCGCGATTTCGTTCTGGCCGCAGACTAAGGGGCGTGCTCATACGAATTGGAAGTAGCTGCATCCGCGCGGCTGCGCCGCTGTGGCGGGCGCGATAAGGAAGCAACGTGCAGACAAAGGATGGTTATCTGCACTGGAGGCGAAAACTCGGCGTCCTCATGTTAGCCCGATGGGGTGTCGGCGAAGCCTTCACCATGCTGACGATGGAGCCTGGGCCCGATATCGCGCCCTATCATGACAGGCAGATTGTTATCCTCGATCGCAGCGCGTGGGCGGACTGGCTTGACGCTTCGGTATTGGCGAAGTCGCTGATCAAACCCCTTCCAGCCGGCACGCTGCAGGTAGAGCAAGTCGGATGAAGCGATCGGCGACCGATGCCGATCAGGGATGGGGGACGGAACGCACCACCTGCCGGGCTGGCTTGTCCTGACGCTCGCCTTGGTACGAGACCTGGCGCAGGAGATTGTCTTCCGTCCAGGTGAGATAGGTGACCTCGACCACCACTTCAGGCCTGACCCAATGCACGCGCGACAGCTCAAGCGGCGAGGCGAACCGGCTCTCGCGCGGCGGCGGAACGTCGAGGGGCATTCGAGCTGTCTGAAGTGGCGCAAGCCGGCGAGCCAATCGCTTGAGCTCTGCAACCGTGATGCCCGTGCCGGCGCGGCCCGCGTACATCAGACGACCATCATCGGTGTAGTAGCCTAGAAGCAGCGAGCCGATATGCGGCCGGCTTCCAGTCGGATCGGTCCAGCCGACGACGATGAATTCCTCTCTGTTGAGACACTTTGACTTGACCCATAGGCCGCGATTGCCGGATGCATAGGCGCTGCCGATCCGCTTTGAGATAGCGCCCTCGAGTGCAAGCCGGCAGGCGTGCTTGCGGAACACAGGCCCGCCGCCAATCACGTGATCGCTGAAGCGCAGGCCGGGGATGTCGGTCGAAAACAGGCCTTCCAGTCGCGCCTTGCGGTCCATGAGCGGCAGCTTCGCAATGCTTTCTCCGTTCAGGAACAGAAGATCGAAAGCAAAGAAGGCAAGATCGCCGGTGCGGCCCGCGTCCATAGCAGCCTGCAGGCGGCTGAAGGAGGTGACGCCGTCTGCGCGAACGGCGCACAGCTCCCCGTCGAGATATGCCTCTTTCACCGGGAGCGCGCGGAGGGCCGCTATCGTCGCTTGATAGCGATGCGACCAATCGAGGCCAGTGCGGGTGAGCAAGCGGAGGTCGCTGCCGTCGATCCGCGCGTGCATGCGGTATCCGTCGTACTTGATCTCATGAAGCCAATCGGGGCCGTCGGGCGCTTCGTCGACTAGGCGCGTCAGCTGAGGCTCGATCCATTTCGGCGGATGCGTTCTATTCGGCTTTGCCGGATTCACCGTCTTCCACGCCAATTCAGATGAAGCGTCGTCATGCGGGCCAGACTACCACATGATGACGGTATGCAGGAGTTCCTCCGCGAAATCCTGAGGGCGGACCCGCGCGAGGCGAAGCCATGAATCCCGATGCTCAGATCATCGCGGCATTCCCACGAGACCGGCTCGACCTGTTCCTCGCCACGGCCAATCGGATCGGAGTTCCGGTGGGCAATGTCGAAAGGCTTTTTGGGTCTGCTGGCCCTCAATGCGCTCTACCACGAACGGCCTGCGGGCGAGCCACGGCTGCTTCAGGGCGGCACGTCGCTGTCAAAAGGCTATGGCCTAATCCAGCGTTTTTCTGAGGACATCGACGTTACCGTGTTCCGCGACGATCTCGACGAGGCTGCCTCCGTCGAAGAGCTTGAGGGACTGTCGAACAAGAAGCGCCGCGCCAAGCTCGACGCCATCCGGGACGCCTGCCGTGCGTATATCACAGGCCCGCTGCGAGACTTCCTCACCGCCCAACTTGCCGACATTACGAACGGCACCGGACGGGTGGAGCTCGACGAAGCCGATGCCGATGATCAGACCCTGCTGCTCTGGTATCCCGAGGTCGAGCCGCGTGATGGCGCTTATGTGCGACCGGCCATACGCCTCGAGTCCCTGTTGGCATAGCGCCCGGGGCGGACTGGCAGGGCTCGGGAACGTTATGCACTTCGATCCAGGCGGTCGATCTCATCGGGCGTTCGCCCCCGCCGCTCGCGATAGCGTGGCAGCGACCATCCCTTATGCAACGCCATGCCGCGCACGAGCAGCCCGGCAATGAGACCTGCCCCGAGCACGACCTCGCGACGTAAGCCGATATTCGTGAGCACAACAAAGACGATCGCCCCAGCAAGGGCTGCCGTGACATAGACTTCACGGGAAAGCACTATTGGACTTTCATTGCCCAGCACGTCACGAATGATTCCGCCGAAGGTGGCCGTGACCACTCCCATAGCCACGCCACCACCGCGCCTGAGCCTGCAAGCAAAGCGCGCTCCGCACCCGTGACAGCGAAGAGTGCCAAACCGAGGGCATCGAGCCACAGGAGCAAGCGGTAGCGACTCTGCGGGATGTGAGCGGTGAAAAACACTGCGCATGATACGATGACGCATGCGAGAAGAACGGCAGGCTCCCGCACCCAAAAAACGGGGCTCAAGCCCAGAAGAAGGTCGCGCAGCGTGCCACCGCCGATGCCCGTCACCGTGCCTAGCAGGACGAAGCCGACTACGTCCATTTGCTTGCGCGAGGCGACCAGCGCGCCCGAAATCGCAAAAACGATCAAGCCCAGCCAGTCGAGCAGTGCGGCGGCCGTGTCGAAGAGCATAGGAATCTTCCGCTTGGGTTTGGCGACCGCAGCGCGTCCTTCGCTGCTGCATACGCTCGACTACGCGTCAATACAGAACCAATGCTCACTGTGCGGAGAAAGTCTAGCGAAGAGGATGGAATAAAAAGCGTAGCGGGCCGCTTCCCTCCACCAAGTCTATTGTTCAGGTTCGTCACCGCTATCAGGTTCAGCCGCTACGCTTTGGCGGGTGCCTTGCGCGCCTTCTTCATCGGCGACTTGATTGCTGCTGGGCTTGTTGCTGCTGCCGCCGTCCGAGCAGCCCGTTTTGGTTTTGCTGCCGGTGCGGGTGTCGGCACCGCGGCCTTGCGCCCGAGTCCAATTGATTTCGCCATAGCAGAGCGGGTGGCCGCGTAGCTCGGCGCCACCATTGGATAGTCGGCCGGTAGATTCCACTTTTGCCGGTATTCATCAGGGCTCAGATTGTAGTGAACTCCGATATGGCGCTTCAGGGATTTGAACTTTTTTCCGTCTTCCAGGCAGATGATGTAATCCGCTGTGACCGACTTCCCAATCGAGACTGCCGGTTGCTGTTTGACCACAGGTTCCGTTGCCGGCGTGCCGATCCCGTGCAGAGCGGCATGGATATCGCCGATTAGCTTCGGCAACTCGGCGACCGGCAGTGGATTGTTCGACACATAGGCGGCAACAATGTCGGCGGCAATCGACACGATATCCGTTTGGCCATCGCGTTCGGGAGAATTGGTCATAGAATATTCCTTTGTCTTATCGGACTCACTAACTTATCGGATTCACCAAAGAAGTGTGATTTACCCGCTCCGGCAGGCAAATAATCCGTTTCCTTTTAACAATCCACATCCCTCGTCAATATTATAAGGATGAGCGGTGTTTAACCCTGCCACCAAGTCTGGTCGCGGTCGCTCCACGGCGGATGCGACAGCCGCGCGGGCGGTCCGCACGGTGAGTCCCATAAGATAGCCCTATCTAAGAACGCGACGGCATCTCCGATCGTTGACGGATTTTAATCGAGCGACCCGTCATGCCAACACCTCGATCCGGAGCGCAAAGTCCTTTCGGGGTGGTTCGTGGCCAGCGGCAAACGCTACGAATTTGAGGAGGACGTGCCGCCGGAGACCTTCGCCGCATTCAAAGCCGCCTTTGCCAAGGGCCGCTATTTTAACGAGCACATCCGTAATCACTTCCGATACCGTCTGGTTTCGACCGGCAACGATCCGGGATGACGGCAAGCTTCGACGGCAGGAAGTCGTTCCAACTGAGTTGGGTAGACGTGCGCCGCGGGTGCGTAGCGTTTCTGCGCACCGGGCACACCGCCCGCCTAGCCCTCGTGCCCTGTGTGTATCTTGTGGTGCTCTAGGTGCGTGATGATCGCCGCAGCGAAGCCTTAAAGCTTCGGGCCTCGGCCACGACTCAAGAGACGCGCTTCTCTCAGAATCGATGCCCGATCGACGCCGATAAGTGATACAATATCGCGTATCTCCTGCTCAGTGGCACCGGACTCCCGTGCGAGAGCGCTTACATGTTCGTTCGTCAGGCTGGTCCGCCTTGGTTCGTTTGCCATCACACAAATGCCTCGCGTTTGGGGCAGGAGTGCGATGGTCGCTCCCCAAGCGTCAGCGCCCGAAATGCGTGGCCGACGATCTCACATCCTATGCGCTGGCGCAGATTTTAGCCAGCCGCTCTTCCAAATAGATCGAGTCCCTCATGAGCGAACCAAGAGGACAACGGGCACCAAGGGATCAGAGTGCGCGGTGCGCGGTGCGCGGCCAGCGAACTCGCCAAAGCTGCCAGCACACATTCGTCCGCAGGTTTCTCGACAAAGGTACCGGCCTTGAAGGCCTCACCTCGGCCCTCGATGTCCGTGGCACTGTAAATTACAAAGGGGATATTGCGGGCCACGAGTTCTTCAGCAACCGAAGAGCTAACGCAGTCCCGCAAGAGCACGTCCAGGATAACGACGTCCGGCTGGACAAGGGCCAAAATTGTCTTGCACGAACGCAACTTGGCTCTGAGGCCACCGCAAAGCCAGCCGCTTTTAGCGACGACTCGATGCTCATGACGATTATCGGCTCGTCCTCAAAAATGAGCGCCAGAGGCTTTCTCATGTCCTCACCCTCCTTTGGATGGGTAGGAGCACGATGTGCGCTGAATCCGACAACGCCGCCCAAGATAATTATAAGCCTTGTCAGGATGAAAATCCAACAATTTCAACGGCCCGCGCTCTGAGCAGTGCTGACCTACTCCTCGTCACTGAAACCCACCAACGACGCATGACGTATTTTGCTGTGGTCGCCGCGAAGATGCTTGATGCGCAGCTTTACGCCAGGCCCGACCCATTGCGGCGCCGGGCGCTTCTTCATGGCCTCGGGCGGCGGCCCAGCGTGTTCCTGGACCCGCTTCCACAGCCGCTCCTTCATGTCGCGGCCCAGGCTGATGAACGCCGAACCGACATACTTCCCCGTGCCGGGTTCCGCTAAAAGCGCGAATGCCGCCTTGCCCGGCTCCCGCTCGACGCCGAGCAGTTCGAACTCGTCGACGGTCCAGCTCTTGGTCTTCAGCCAGTTCGTTGTCAGGCCGCTGCGATATTTGCTGTCGTCGCGCTTACTAGAGTAAACAGAACGTGATTCCGCGCGAGAGACGTTCCACGACCAGCGCAAAGCCAAATGGATGAAACCCGCGCCCTACGGAGGGGAAGGACGCGGGCTGATCGGGAGGGGACACCGATCTCGCAGCATTGGCTCACAGGAGAAGATGCTGCAGGAGTCGAACGCCTTCCCTGAGCTGGGTGTTCCATACGAAAGTCAAAAAAGCCCGCCGCACCTTTCGGCACAGCGGGCTTCAGTAGTTCACCAGGCACGAGGGGTGGGCGGGGGGCTTGTGCCCGGATCGGAGGAACCTACGCTCGCCAGCTGCGTCGCGTCTACCAACCGCCGGTTGGCACCTTTAGGCACGGTTGGCGAGTGTACGGTGGCGCTTTGCCCTTAAGAAGCGTAGGGTTTCCTGGTCGCCCATACCTTCCGGCAATTGAGCGCTTGAGAGCGAGCAACGTGCTTTCGCCTAATCAGGGAGAAGTACGATGCAGCAGCTATATTCCAACCTCGTCACTCACTACGAGAACGCGGTGTCTTGTCAAGACAGGGTCGTAGAGCATGAGCGTCGGTGCGGACATGTCCTTTCGAAAAGCGAAGCCCTGCTAGAGAAGAATTTGGCCGAAGCCCGCCGCGTCCTCGATCGTGTGACTCACAGTCATCACTAGTTCACCGGCCAAGCGGTAGTTTGGAAGCCGAAAGAAGTTCCTCCTCGTCCCTCACACCGGCCATGTAATTGGCAATAATTCGGGACGCGAGCGATTCGCGCTGTTGTTCCGATTGGCCGTCAATCTTCAAGCGATTGAACACGCGGCCAAGTAGCGCCAACTCTGTCGGGTTGAAGACACCCGCATCCTCGGCTGTTCCACAAATCGGCATGACAAACCCCCTTCGCCCAGAGATTTTGTTCGTGCAGCATTATCATACACCAAAAAATGGCACCCCGTTGCAGAATCGCATCTCCGTAGGACTTCGACAGGTTCAGGCCATTGAAGCTCGTTATTGAGTGCCAACCAGACGGTACCGGAATTGATTGCGGATGTGGTCGTTGAAGAAGCGGCCCTTGGCGAAGGCGGCTCGGAACTGCGCAAAGGTCTCCGGCGGCACATCCTCAAACTGGTAGCATTTACCGCTGGCCACGAACCACACCGAGAGGGTTTTGCGTTCCGGATCGTATTCCGTTCTGCGTATCGAGGTGGACGGCATGACGTTCACACCTTCGTTCGGCGCGCGAAGCGCAGCACCGGCCGGCGCCCGCGCCCATCGGGAGGAATAAGGGCGCGGGCTGATCGGAGGTGCAATCCGATCTGCAGCATGTCTGCACACGAGATGCTGCAGGAGCCAAACTGGCTCACCCAGCCGGTGTTCCATACGGAACAAAATTTCCTGAATCGTGCCCGCGCCACCGCCTGATCCGACCCAAAACCCGCAACCGCAACAGCAAACGAAGCTCGTCGACGTCCTCGGTGAGGGAAAGGCGCGTGCGCCCGCCCTACGATGACCTCACCAATTTCTGGAGCACCTGCCCATGATCTCCTACGACCGTGTCCGTTTCACCATGAAGGACTCTGATTGCAACCGCGCCGCCACGTCGCGAGCAGCGCAGAAGGCTTTCGGCATGACGTTCAGCCAGGCCTATGAGGCACTCCGTGTCGGAAAGACCATCATCTGCCGCCCCTCACAATTCGCCCGGTTCCTGATCTACCGCGCGGACTAAGCCAGCACTCGGTTCCGACAGTTCGACGCCGAACTCATCCCTGCCGCCCGCCACGACCTGATCATCGACGTCAGCGAGGCCGCATGACGATCGATTTGTCGGGTCCAAGCGTTTGCAAGTTCAGCCGATGCTGATCGTGATCTTGATTACCAGTTCTTCAATGATGCCGACCTCAACCAGTACATCGCCTAATAGGCTGGCTTGCGCGAGAGCTTTTGCCCAGGGCGGCGGTGAGGAAGCTGACCTCGCTTTTCTTCCGCAGATGCGAATCTGGACTCGAACCGAGAGCGGCGCAGAACCGTTCAGTTCGAACGCAAGTGCGCTGCTTTCCGAGCCAATCCAATCTTGCATCTTATTTCATGACGCTGGGCACTTTTGCGGCTCTCATGCGTTAGGGAGTTCAATAAACGCGGCGCGGGCGATGGATCGTCATTGGACTGCCTCAGTAGCATTGGGTCTGTTTCTGCTAACGATCGGCTACGTCGAGCAAAAAGCCTGGGCGCAGGCGCCGTGCCCTGCTGACCATGGCAGACTGCTCAGCGCCCTCAAGGCGAGCGTTAAGGCGAGTGGCGGCCCTGGCAATGGCGGCTTCGACACCCATGAGTGGGCGGCGGTCGTGGCTCGCGACGGAGCAGTCTGCGCCGTCGCCTACAGCGGTCCCACGGCCGACGCGCAATGGCCCGGCAGCCGTCTGGTCGCAGCCGAAAAGGCCAGTACGGCCAACGGGCTCAGCCTTGCCCACATGGCCCTTTCGACCGCTAACCTCTATGCGGCGGTCCAGCCCGGCGGACCCCTGTTCGGCCTGCAAGCCACCAACCCTGTCAACCAGGCGGCCGCTTATACCGGAAATCCTGCTGCATTTGGAAGTTCCAGCGACCCGCTGACGGGAAAGCTCGTCGGGGGCATAGTCGCATTTGGCGGCGGCCTGGCGCTTTACGATGAAAAAGGCATCATCGGGGGGCTTGGTGTAAGCGGCGATTCCCCCTGTGCCGATCACAATGTCGCATGGCGCACGCGTGCTGCGCTTGGATTGGACAAAGTGCCGGCCGGCGTCAATCCAAATCGCAAAGACGCCATCGTCTATGATCTTGACCCTGGCGGGAAGAGCGCTTCCGGCTGGGGCCATCCATTGTGTGCGGGAAGCGAGGCGGACATAGCAGCGGAGCTCGGCGCCGGGGTCGGCGGCTCGATGCACGAATGAGACAGGTGCTGGCGGTGAAGATTGGGGCGGCCTGCCAGAGAGGATACAAGGCAGTGGCCAGGATAGATGGTCGTACCAAATTGGGGGTGATCGGCTGGACCTTGCTGGCGGGCTTCGCGCTCGTGGCCGGAGCGGTGGCCCAGGCGGCGGATCCTGCCATAAGGCCGCCTGCTGCAGCAGCCCCACCTGACGATGGCCAGTGGACGATGCCGGCGAAGAACTATGCCTCGACCCGCTACAGCGAACTCGCTGAAATCACCGAAGACAACGTCAAGACCCTGCAGGTCGCCTTCACCTTCTCGACCGGCGTGAACAAGGGCCAGGAGGCTGCGCCGCTGGTTGTCGGCGACACGATGTATATCGTGACGCCTTTTCCCAATATCCTCTACGCGCTTGATCTTACCAAACCCGGCGCACCGATGAAGTGGAAGTTCGAGCCGAATCCCGAGCCTGCTGCGCAGGGTGTTGCCTGCTGCGATGTGGTCAACCGGGGTGCGGCTTTCTCCAATGGGCGTCTCTACTTCAACACGCTCGACGGACATACGATCGCGGTCGACGCGGCGATCGGCAAACCGGTCTGGAACACCCATATCGGCAACATCAACATCGGCGAGACCATCACCATGGCGCCGCTGGTGGTAAAGGGCATGGTTCTGGTGGGCAATTCCGGCGGCGAAATGGGCGTGCGCGGCTGGATCAAGGCGCTTGACGCCGGCGACGGGCATGTCATCTGGACGGCCTACAGCACCGGCCCGGATGCCGAGGTGCTGATCGGCCCGGACTTCAAGCCACATTACAACATGGACAAGGGCAAGGATCTCGGCGTCACATCGTGGCCGCCGGACGCCTGGAAAATCGGCGGCGGCAATGTGTGGGGCTGGATTTCTTATGACCCCGACCTGGACCTGATCTTTCACGGTACCGGTAATCCCGGTCCCTGGAATCCCGACCTGCGACCCGGCGACAACAAGTGGACGTCCGGCATCTTCGCCCGCGATCCCGACACCGGCACTGCCAAATGGTTCTATCAGTGGACCCCGCACGATTTGCACGATTACGACGGCATCAACGAGCAGGTGTTGCTGGATATGACCTGGCAGGGCAAGCCCCGCAAGGTGCTCGTCCGGCCGGAACGCAACGGCTATGTCTACTTGCTGGATCGCATGACTGGCGAGGTCTTGTCCGCGGTACCATTCGGCCCAGTCAATTCCAGCAAGGGAGTCGACCTCAAGACAGGCCGGCTGATAGTAAACCCCGAGAAAGAAACCGGCACCGGCAAGGTCGTACGCAACATCTGCCCGACCGCGTCCGGCCTGAAGGATTGGCAGCCCTCGGCATTCTCGCCCAAGACCGGCTTGCTCTACATCCCGCACAACAATCTGTGCATGGACGAAGAAGGCGTCGAGGTGAATTACATCGCCGGCACGCCCTATGTCGGCATGAATGTCCGCATGATTCCCGGGCCGGGTGGACATCGGGGTGTCTTCACCGCCTGGGATGTCGCTGCCGCCAAGCCGGCTTGGATCCTGAAGGAGAACTTTCCGGTGTGGAGCGGCGCGGTCGTTACGGCCGGCAACGTCGTGTTCTACGGAACCATGGAAGGCTGGTTCAAGGCGGTGAGCGCCACGACCGGGAAACTGCTTTGGCAGTTCAAGACCTCTTCCGGCATCATTGGCCAGCCGATCACCTATAGCGGTCCGGATGGGCACCAATATGTCGCGATCTTGTCGGGTGTCGGTGGCTGGGCAGGTGCCATCGTGTCGGGAGATCTCGACCCGCGCGACGCCACCGCTGCGCTCGGCTTCGCCAATGTCATGAAGGATCTCAAGGACGTAACCACGCCGGGAGGTACGCTGCATGTTTTCCGGCTGCCCTGAAGCGATCGGCGGGCCTGCGCGAAGGGGGAGAATACGTTCCCGGCATTTTGCCGAGATAATCGGTGCACTGGCCTTTTCCCTTGTTGCCGCCCTGGCGAATGCGCGCGAGCTGCGGGTGTGCGCCGATCCCAACAACATGCCCTTCTCCAACGCTGGCGGGGAAGGCTTTGAAAACAAGATCGCGGCGATTGTCGCCAGGGAACTTGGCGCAACTCTTTCCTATACCTGGTGGGCGCAGCGCCGCGGCTTCATCCGCAACACGTTGAAAGCCGGTCTGTGTGATCTCGTCCCCGGCACGCCAGCTAATCTCGAATTGCTGCGCACCACCGCGCCTTATTATCGCTCGTCCTACGTATTCGTGACGCGCAAGGAGGCACAGCAAGTCAGGTCCTTCAACGATCCTCGCTTGCGTAATCTGCGCATCGGTGTCCAGCTGATCGGCGATGATGGCGCCAACTCCCCACCCGTCCAGGCGCTCGGACGCCGCGGGATCGTCGGCCATCTCATCGGCTTCCCGGTCTACGGCGACTATTCTGCGCCGAACCCTCCGGCGCGCATCATCGAAGCGGTCGCGAGCGGCGATATCGATATGGCCGTCGTCTGGGGCCCGCTGGCCGGCTACTTTGCCGCCAGACAGAAGGTGGCGCTGCGGATTACGCCGGTTGAACCTCGGATAGACGGTCCGCAATTACCGATGATCTACGACATCTCAATGGGCGTGCGCCACGAGGATGATGCGCTGCACGGCGAAGTGGACGCTGCCCTCGCAAAGCACAGCGCCGAGATCAATGCGATTCTGGCGCAGTATGGCATGCCCCGGCTCGACACTGCTGGAGCGCCTTGAAGATGAACCGCGGCCTTCCCTTGCTGTTGTTCGCAATGCTCGCCATAGCGGGATGCCAGCGCGAGGAACGCGACACCCGCCCTCAGTCGGCGCTCGGCTCGGGCGAGCAACCGACGCCGGTCACTGTCCTTGCGCCAGGCGGCGAGCGGCCGTCCCCGTCCGACAACAAGGCAGCGGCGTTCGAGGCAAACGCGTTCCATCTTAGCCAGGGCAAACGTCTGTTCAACTGGTTCAACTGTTCCGGATGCCATGCCAATGGCGGTGGCGGCATGGGACCAGCGCTCATGGACGAGAAGTGGATTTACGGCGGTTCGATCGAAAGCATCCACGCCACGATCAGAGACGGACGCCCGAACGGGATGCCGAGCTTCCGTGACAGGGTCCCCGACGACCAGATCTGGGAACTTGCCGCCTTTGTCCGCTCGCTGAGCGGCAACGTACCCTCCTCCGCCGCGCCTGGGCGCGACGACGATATGATGGTGCACCCATCCGAAAATCGCCTGCCAAATGCCGCGACACTGGGGAAGTCGCCGTGAGACGCTTTGTTTGGGTGATGTGCGGCGCAGCCTCCATTCTGCCCCTTGCGGGATGCAGTGGCTGGCAATCCGCCCTCGATCCGAAGGGCCCGGCAGCGGGCGAGCTCGCGTGGCTAATTTGGTTTTTCACCGCCCTCTGCACCGTGGTTTGGCTCCTGGTGATGATCGTGCTGACCATGACGCTGATCCGGCGCGCACGACCGATCGGCGATCCGCTTGTCGTCGACGCCACTTCCGAGCGCCACAAGGCGCGAGTTGTCTTTGCGGCGCTCGGGGCAACCGCAGTGATCCTGATCGGGCTAACGCTGTTGAGTTTCTTCGCCAACAGGACGCTCGCTGCCATCGGCTCGGATGCGGCGCTGACAATCCGCGTGACCGGGCACCAGTGGTGGTGGGAGGTGCGCTATGAAAACAGCCAGCCGAACCGCATCTTGACGACCGCCAACGAGATCCACATCCCGGCAGGCGAGTCGGTGCGGTTCATTCTCACCTCGACCGACGTCATCCATTCCTTCTGGGTGCCGAATCTGGCCGGCAAACTGGACCTCATCCCGGGCCACGAAAATGTTCTTGATCTTAAGGCGGACAAGCCCGGCGTCTACCGGGGCCAATGTGCCGAGTTCTGCGGTGCTCAGCATGCCAATATGAGCACCTTCGTAATCGCCGAGCCTCGGCCCGTCTTCGAGGCCTGGCTGAACGGCCAGTTGAGGCCGGCCGCCCCGCCTGCCTCGCCCGAGGCGAAAGCCGGCCATGACCTGTTCCTCAAGCGGCCCTGCGTGATGTGCCACAAGATCGGCGGCACCATCGCCGGCGGCACGGTTGCCCCCGATTTGACCCATGTCGCCAGCAGGCAAACGCTGGCAGCCGGAACGCTGACGATGAGCCGCGGCAACCTTGCAGCATGGATAGCCGATCCGCAGGGGATCAAGCCGGGCGCCCATATGCCGGTGGTGGATCTGAACGGCGACGAGTTGAATGCGATCGTCGCTTATCTTGAGGCCTTGAGATGAGCAGCGCCGACCTCGCTCGCGAACGCGGCTTGGCCTCAGAAGGCAATTTGGCCCCTGAGCGCGACGGCCCGCGCGACACTGGCCTCGACGATGACAGCCTTGACCGCTGGCTTGCGCGAACGTGGCAGACCGCACCTGGCATCATCGGCGCCCTTTCAACCGTCGATCACAAGATCGTCGCGCGGCGCTACCTGATCACCGCCTTCGTGTTCCTATGCCTCGGTGGGCTGAGCGCGGTCGCCATGCGGGTCCAACTCTCGGGCCCCGAGCGCGGGCTGATCGGGCCGGACCTCTACAATCAGTTGTTCACGATGCATGGCGTGACGATGATGTTCCTGTTTGCCGTGCCGATCGTGCAGGCGAGCGGCATCTACCTTGTTCCGCTGATGGTTGGCACCCGCAATATCGCGTTTCCGCGCCTAGTCGCCTTCAGCTTCTGGATCTTTCTGTCGGGCGGCATGTTCGCCTGGGTGTCATTCGCGCTCAACATGGCGCCTGATGTGGGATGGTTCGCCTATGTGCCGCTGTCCGGTCCCGAATTCGGACCAGGCAAGCGCGCCGACGTCTGGGCGCAGATGATCACCTACACCGAGGTCTCTGCACTAGCGGTCGCGGTCGCAACCATCGTGACGGTTCTCAAGCAGCGGGCTCCTGGTATGTCGCTTGACAAGATCCCGCTCTACGTCTGGGCGATGCTGGTCACCTCCTTCGTGGTCGTGTTCGCAATGCCGGCGGTCATGATCGCCTCGACGTTCCTGATCCTGGACCGGCTGGTCGGCACCCACATCTTCAACCCCGCCGAAGGCGGCGACGCATTGCTCTTCCAGCATCTTTTCTGGTTCTTCGGCCATCCCGAGGTCTATATCATTTTCCTGCCGGCGACCGGGATGGTCTCCTCGATCATAGCCGCCTTCGCACGGCGCCCAGTGTTTGGGTATCTGGGACTGGTGCTGTCGCTGATCGCCATTGGGTTCTTGTCATTCGGCCTCTGGGTCCACCACATGTTCACCACCGGTCTGCCCAAGCTCGGCGCGAGCTTCTTCACCGCATCGAGCATGTTGATTGCCATTCCGAACGGCCTGCAGATATTCTGCTGGCTGGCGACGCTCTGGGACGGTCGGCCGATCATCAGGACGCCGCTGTTGTTCGTGGTCGGTTTCTTCTTCATTTTCGTCGCCGGTGGTCTGACCGGTGTCATGCTGGCTTCGGTGCCGTTGGACCTGCAAGTTCACGACACCTATTTCGTGGTTGCGCATTTCCATTACGTGCTCATTGGCGGGTCGGTATTTCCCTTGCTGGCCGCCGCCTATTTCTGGTTTCCCAAGATCACCGGCCGGATGATGAACGAGCGCCTCGGGCGCTGGCATTTCTGGCTTGCCTTCATCGGCTTCAATGCGGCGTTCTTCCCGATGCACATAGTCGGCATCTGGGGCATGCCGCGACGGGTATACACCTATCCGTTGGAGCTCGGTTGGGGTGACATCAATCTGTTCATCACTGCGGGCGCGGTTGTCCTGTTCGTGAGCTTCGCGCTTTTCACCATAAATGTGGTGCACAGCTCCTTGAGGGGCGCCCCCGCCGGCGACAACCCATGGAACGCAGGCACATTGGAATGGGCGACGTCATCGCCGCCGGCGAGTTACAATTTCGCCCGCATTCCGGTCGTGACGCACGTCGAGCCGCTATGGGCCGAACGCGGAACGCTTCCGGTAGCGACGGGGCTTCGGGTCGATGCACGCGAACTGGTCGTCTCGACAGTGGCGGAGGCGCATCCGGACGTGCGCGAGAAATCGGCAACGCCGTCGATCTGGCCGCTATTTGCCGCCCTCGCAGTCGGGGGTACCTTTCTCTACTCGATCTTCAGCCCATGGGCAGTGGTTTGGGGAGCCGGACCGATCGCCATCACTTTGATCGGCTGGTTCTGGCCGAAAGGCGGTGTGGAGGACGAGGAATGAAACAACGTCCTGCCGTCGATCTTTCCGAGCTCCCGACCTTCGGGCACGGACCGCGTACCCCGACCTGGTGGGGTACTCTCGCCTTCATGGCACTCGAGGGCATGGGATTCGCTCTTGCCGCGGGGAGTTATCTTTACCTCGCCTACCTGTCACCGCAATGGCCGTTGAGCGCGCCCACACCGAACCACTGGCCGGGCACGATCGTGACACTTTTGCTGCTCGCCAGCCTGGTCCCCAACCACATGTTGAAGCGCTACGCCGAGGCTTGCGCGATGCTGCCAGTGCGCATTGGCCTCGTAGTCATGTCGCTGCTCGGGATCGCGCCGCTTGTCGTGCGCTGGTTCGAGTTTCCAGCCCTCAACATCTATTGGGACACCAATGCCTACGGCTCGATGCTCTGGGTCTTGCTCGGCCTGCACACCGCGCACCTGATCACCGATGTCGGCGACACGCTGGTGTTGACCGCTTTGATGTTCACCCGCCACGCCAACAGTGGCCGACGTTTCGCTGACGTCGGAGACAACGTCTTCTACTGGGACTTCGTGGTCCTGACCTGGATTCCGATCTATCTCCTAATCTATTGGATGCCGAGGCTTGATTGAGATGCGCGCACTTCGGTCAGGCACCTCATGGGCCGGGCTCGTGTCGGGGCCTTTGGCCTGGGCCGTGTCGACGCAACTGAATTACGCCGTTGTGGAATGGCAGTGCGCCCGCCGGATTCCTGTCATACCCTTCATCGCACTGATGCTTACGGTAATGTCTCTGGTTGGCGGGGCGCTATCGTGGCGGGCGCGGCAACAGGGCGGCGCCTCCTTCAAACCAGAGCGCACGCACGGCACTGAAGCGTTTGTTGCCAATCTGGGCATCCTAACCGCAGTGCTGTTTGCACTGGTCATCATAATGCAAGGCGCCGCCTCGCTCATTCTCGACGAGTGCGTGCGATGAGCTTCGATGCGCTCTTCTCGACCTCGATCTGCTACGGCGGCAGCGCCCCGGGGTGGACACTGGCGCTGCCGATCACGCTGCCCTTGGCGACGATCGCATTGTTATATGCGGCAGGCGCCATTCGACTGTGGCGTAGGAGCGGTCGCGGCCGCCCGTTGCGATCGCGACAGGCCCTGCTGTTCGCTGCCGGCTGGGCCGTATTGGCGTCTGCGCTCGTCAGCCCGCTTCATGCATTGGGCGAGCGCGTGTTCACCGCACATATGATCGAGCACGAATTGCTCATGGCAGTCGCAGCGCCCCTGCTGGTCGCTTCCCGTCCGGTGGCTGCGATGATGTGGGCACTGCCGATCTCGTTACGGCAGAAGCTTGGCGCAGCCGGGCACGCGAAACTGCTTCAGGCCGTCTGGGCCGCGACCAGCCGTCCCGTCGCCGCCACCATCCTGCACGCTATCGCGATATGGGCGTGGCACGTGCCGGGGCTGTTCGAGGCTGCGCTCGAACGCGGTTTCCTGCATTATGCCCAGCATGCCAGCTTCTTCGGCACCGGCGTCTTGTTCTGGTGGGCGCTGCTGCCGCGTCCCGGCCGTGAACAAGCCTATGGCAGCGCAGTCATGCATCTCTTCTTCACCTCGCTGCACACCGGTCTGCTCGGGGTGCTGCTCGTGGTCTCGCCGAGACTTTGGTACCCCGAAAATGCCGCCGGCGCCCCATTGTGGCACCTCAGCCCGCTCGAGGACCAGCAACTCGCCGGCCTGGTGATGTGGGTTCCGGCCGGCCTGATCTACGGCGGAGCTGCTTTGTTGCTGGCAGGCTTATGGATCCGCTCGAGCGGACAGAGAAGCCGGGAGGCGTCGCTTGCGTTCCAACCTGTCTAGGCTGATTTTCGGCACGAGTACCATTGTCGTACTGGCGATTCTAGCGGCGCTGACATGGTGGTTGCAACGCACCGATAGGGTCCAACGGGAGGCCAATAATGCAACCGGTGGCATTGCTACCCGTGCCATACCGATCATGATGGCCAGTGGTTGCGCCGGTTGCCATACAATCACCGGCGTCCCCGGCGCGCATGGATTAGTCGGCCCGCGCCTGGACGCCACCCTGGCCACCAAGGTTTATGTCGGCGGGGTTTTGTCCAACAATCCAGAGAACCTGATCCGCTGGATTCGCGCCGCAAGGGAAATCAATCCGCATACGGCAATGCCTTCGACCGGCATTTCCGAGCAGGAGGCTCGAGACGTCGCGGCCTATTTGTATGCGCTCAGGTGAAGCTAAAAGCTTGTCATCCCGACCAGCGGTCCTGAAACAGGAAGTCCGACCTGGCGCGGATTTTCTCTGCATAGCAGATTGGATCCCAGCCCGTCCGGCACTAGCCCGGCGAGCAACCGCAGCAGAGACTATTTGAAGTCGCGCCATGACCTTCTATCAGGCGAGCAAAGCGGGTAGACGGCACTAAATGGTTTCTGCCGAGCCCACGCCGTGAGCAACCGCTACCACCAACCATACTGTGCACTCTTGCAAAAGTCGAAACTGACCTTGAGCGACTTAGTCGGCGGCGAGGGCAATGACAGTACGAAGCCGATGTAGACTCAGATGCTGCGTAAGCACCTGCACCGGCCGGCACATTTGGGCTGTGTCTTCTTCCAGACTGTTGCCGCATGCACAGAGCCCCTGTGCGATGGACGTTGGGCTTCGAAAGGCCGCTTCCAACTCGCCTCCCGAAGTCAGTTACGGCGAGCCTTGAGCGCACGTGCGAGCAGCCGGGTGTCATTTAGCTGGATCACGCACGTGTCGAATGCTTTGGTCGGGCCGTGCCAGCGCAGATCTTCGACGTTATCAAACAGCCGAGCGTCCGTGCGCAGGGTTGCGAGATTTTTGAACAAAAGCGCGAGCTCTCTACGCCTGCCGAGCCCGCGCCCACGAGGAGAGGACGCGGGCCGATCGGTGCATCTCCGATCTGCAGCCCATCGTCGGGAGGGACAAGATTGCTGCACTTCCCGAACTTTCATCTCAAGCATGTGTTCCAGACAAAGCGAATGCCTGGAAAGTTTGAGCCATTCATCGCAACAAAACTTTCCCGCCGGCGTTCCGGTTCAATCCAATGGCTGAAAAGGCGCACCATGGGCGAGCAAGAAAAGTCCGACCGCGACCGAATGACGGATTTCCAAGCGCAGTTCCTCGCCAAGGAAGCCGGAATAACTGAAGCTCAAGCGCGCGAGCTGATCGAGTTGATCGGCACCGACCGGGCATCACTACTTCGGGAAGCTCGGCTACTGAAGGCCCGACTGAAGCCGCCGGACGCTTAGGAGCATCCACATGCTATTCGCATGGGACAATTTTGAAAATAGAAGCGGCTCGATTGAATGAGAGTCGCGCGCGAGCAGATATCGATGATCTTCGCCAGGCGATAAGCGATACCCGCCGCCTAATACGGGCATTCCGTAAGCTGTTGGATCGCATCGCCGCAGACGATACGCTGAGCAAGTAATCACGCGCCTAACATCCCGCACCCCCAAACCGCACAGCTTCCACGCTCGACCTTTGGATATCGGCCGTCGATTCGATTGAACCAAGCAGTCTGCGGAGACGACCGCGGCTGATTGCCAGGTGCAGGGTGCCTACTACGACTTCTTGGTTTTCCAATTCCTCTTCGGTTTCGGTGCCGATGCAGCAGGAAGGGCAATCTCGGCTTTAAGTCTTTGCTCTCGCAGCCGAGCCGACTTGGCATGTCGAGAGAACCTATCTGGACCAAACTCGAGTAGCGACAGCATGGGCTTTTGAGATAAGGTTGGGACGCGATGGCATTGAGCGAATAGAGCGATAACGGGGAACCGAACCAATCCACAGAAATATTTTTTTGGTATTTTTGTTGGCTAGTCCTGCTATAGCGGAGCCCTAACCATTTGGAAACAGAGCGATTTTCCCATCGCTTGGACTCCGCCTCTGGCACCATTTTTCCAAGGCAATTTCAGCAAGTTGCGCATGGCGCCCGCTTGGCTGAAATCGGTTGGGGGAATTCAGGTCGCCGTGTTGCGGCAGGTTGCGTAGCGGTTCTCGGCGACCTCAAATCATTTTTCCGGCGCCCGACAGGGCCGGCACTGGCGAAACTGTTTGCTCGCATTGGGCGAATGACGGATTTGATTTGCTTGGTGATCCCCTATCCTTAGGGCAAACTGCCCGTTGGGGCTCCAGGAGGCGAAATGAGAGCACGCGCAGCAACGGTTGGAGATCTGGAAAGTGTTTTCCGTGATCTGTCCAAGCGGATATCGGACGAGTACGTCGCGGCCGGCAAGGACAGCAAGATCGCCTACGACAATCTGATGATGAACTTGAAGGAAGGCCGTGCTCATGCGCTCGTGCAGGGCGAAAAAACCGTAGCGCTCATCGCCTGGCACGAGAATAGCGACGCTGCCGATACGCTGTTCGCCGCGCAGGAAGATTTCTTCAGCGCCGCGACCGTTCGCTTCTGCAAGCGGCACATTCGCCATATCCAGGCGCTTGCAGGCAACCTCCCCATTCACTCGCGCAGCTGGCTCCAGAGACCGGACGTCGCAAAATGGTTCCGGATAATCGGCTATGTCGAGCGGGGCCAGGAGAATGGCGCCCATCTGTTCGAACTGCCGCCGGCTCCCGCCGCCTGACAAATCTCGGCGGGCTGCGCAACCGGTAGCCACGTTCGGGGTCGATGCTCTAGCCAAAAAGGCCCGCCGCTCCATTTGCGAAGCGGCGAGCCTCGATATTCGGGAACGACTTCCGGGCCGTTGCCCCGGCATTGCTTACTGTGCAATTCAGGTGCCAGACGGGTTGACCGATAATGGGACACCGCACCGGGAAAGCGCGAACCATCTTCCGCGATCACACCACTGCCATACCGCGCCATTCCTTGCTATGTTTGCTCGCGGCGGACCTGATTTCCGCTTGGCCGGCGCCCATCAGGCAATCTACCCCAACGCCCCCCCAAAGTGGCGCCGGCCACTCTTCACCACCAACCCAATCTTCGCCGCCGGCCCAATCTTGGCCACCGGCCCAATCTTCGCCACCGGCAACTTCACGCGCGGTCAGGCCGAAACCAGGACAGCGGTTCTTAATCCGCCTCCAGAGCGGCGGCCTTTCATGTCAAAACGCCCTGACTGGCGATTCCAGTGCGACAGATCGCCTGGAGCGGCAGCACGATCCGACCTGAAGCGCGTCGCGTTTGACCGGCGACGCCGCTTCAGGTTGTTGTTTTTTTGCATGTCGTTACCGCAAAACCGCTGCACACTTTTGCGCGACATGCATTAAATCCAAAAAGACGGTAGCAAGCCGCGGCCAGAAAGTGTTGAAGACCGTGCCGATGGCATTGAACCTGTCGCGATCTGGTTGCACTCGGCAAGGCTTGATGATTTGTTGCCGCTTCAAGGAGAATGAATCATGCACGAGCCTGCCGGTCAAGACGAATATGGGTCGGCCAGCCCCTTCGACCCGGACGACCTGACGACGTTGAACGTGATGGGTCCGGGTGTGGCCAGCAACGATTTCGAGAAATACGCGGTCGCCGTGATCATCGTGTTCGGCGCCCTCATCATTGGCGGCTTGATGGCCGCAAACCTTGCCCTGGGGCACCGTAACGGCTTCCTGTACGCGCTTGGCGGCGCCACCGCGGCGTGGATATCGGGAAATGCGCTGCTGCTCGATCGGCCGCGTATCTATGCCTTGTTCGTCGGCATCGCGGCGGTGATGCTGATTGCGTCCACCATCACGCTGGTCATCTGACCGAAAGAAACTAATATCCGATCGCCTCGCCGGACGCGGCGCGGCTGTCGATGGCGCCATTGTAGCGGGCGCCGCCGCCCTTTTCGATCTCGGTCAGGCTCTTGCCGCCTACCAGGATACCGGCCGCCTGACCCCAGGTCGCATCGGTGACGTCGAGGCGGTAGCCCATCCCGGCAAGCAGTTTTTTGGTATCGGGCGACAGGCCGAACGGTTCGATATAGACCGTGTCGGGCAGCCATTGGTGGTGGATGCGCGGCGCGTCGATCGCCTCCTGGATGTTCATGCTGTGATCGACGACATTGACGATCGCTGCCAGCGTGATGGTGATGATGCGCGAGCCGCCGGGGCTGCCGATGACCATGAACGGCTTGCCGTCTTTGGCGACGATGGTCGGGCTCATCGACGACAGCGGCGTCTTCCTCGGGGCGATCGCATTGGCCTCGCCCTGAACGAGGCCGTAGAGATTGGGCACGCCCGGTTTCTGGGTGAAATCGTCCATCTCGTTGTTGAGCAGGATGCCGGTGCCGTCGGCGACGACGGCGGCGCCGAACGAGCCGTTCAGCGTATAGGTCACCGCGACGGCGTTGCCGTCATTGTCGACGATCGAATAATGCGTCGTCTCCTGGCTCTCGCCAAAACCCTTCGGCATCAGATCCTGCGACACGCCGGCCCGGAACGGATCGATCTTTTCGCGGATTTCTTTCGCATAGTTCTTGTCGAGCAGCTTTTCGACCGGATTGTCGACGAAGTCGGGATCGCCGAGCGCCGAATTGCGGTCGACATAGGCGTGACGCATCGCCTCGACCATGACTTTGATGGTTTCGGCAGAACCCGCGCCGAGATAGGACAGCGGGTAGAATTCCAGCACGTTGAGTATCTCGCAAATGATGACGCCGCCCGAGCTCGGCGGCGGCGAGGAGGTGATCTCATAGCCGCGGTAATTGCAGGTCACCGGCTCGAGCTCGCGGACCGCGTAGGTCTCGAAATCCGCCTTGGCCAGAATGCCGCCCTTCTGCGCGCTCGCCTTGACGATGCCGTCGGCGATCGGTCCTTTGTAGAAGGCATCACGACCTCGTTCCGAGATGGCCGAGAGCGAGGCGGCGAGATCGGCCTGGACAAGGCGCTCGCCGACGGCATAGGGCTTCCCGTCAGGCTTCAGGAAGATGGCGGCCGCGGCCGGGTCCTTGGCCAGCCGCGCGGCGCCGCCTTCGAGCGAGGCGACATCGCCCTGCTCCAGCACAAAACCATCCCTGGCATAGCGGATGGCCGGCGCCATCAAGTCCTGCCGCGTCAGCGTGCCGTATTTTTCCCGTGCGGTCTCGAAGCCTGCCACCGAGCCCGGCACGCCGACAGCGAGATAGCCGTCGAGGCTGGCGCCTTTCACCGGCTTGCCGTCCTTGTCGAGATACATGGTTTTCGTCGAGGCGAGCGGCGCGCGCTCGCGGAAATCGAGGAATGTCGAGCGGCCGTCCTTGAAGCGGATGGTCATGAAGCCGCCACCGCCGATATTGCCGGCGTTCGGATAGACCACAGCCAGAGCGTAGCCGACGGCGACCGCGGCATCGACGGCGTTGCCGCCCTTCTTCAGCACCTCGACGCCGACTTCCGACGCCAGATGCTGGGCGGTCACCACCATGCCATGCTCGCCCTTCGCCGGCTGCGGCGAGGCGGCCAATGCGGCCGCCAGCGGTGCAAAGGTCAAGGTGAGGGAAAGACTGAGTGCGATTAGGGTGCGGCGGTGCATGGCCGTTCTCCGAGGCGGGGGATGCGCCTAGAAAAGCCGTTTGGAGCGG
This sequence comes from Mesorhizobium sp. WSM4806, assembly GCF_055811635.1. Classification (NCBI taxonomy): domain Bacteria; kingdom Pseudomonadati; phylum Pseudomonadota; class Alphaproteobacteria; order Hyphomicrobiales; family Phyllobacteriaceae; genus Mesorhizobium; species Mesorhizobium sp. WSM4806. The sequence goes on from NZ_JBVVQZ010000014.1 coordinate 22,109, forward strand.
GCGAGTCTACTGACAATAAAGAAGATTTCGCCGGGCTTGCACGCCTGCGCCGGTTCGGTTCGTAACCACCGTTGCGATCTTCGGCTGATGTAACGGCATGGATCCTAGGGTCTCCGCGACGTCGCTTCGCTCCTGCTCCCCCTAGGATGACGAAGGCGTGTTGGCTTGTAGCTAATCGCAGATGGCGGAGATTTGGCAGTTGCGTCGCAGCGTAGGTAGGCTGATGACAAGCGAAGGCTTTCGAAATTAGCCGACGCCTCTCTCGCATCGCGCCGCAACCCGCCTCAGGCGGGTTTTTTTGTTTCAGGCCGACATCAAACAATCCCACCGCCGCCGCCGGCAACCGCCGGCCGTTCCGCCGCGACCTTGGCTCGGTAGCCGGCGGCGCGATAGGTGGCGACCGGATCGATGGCGCCGCCCGTGTTCAGCCGCGCCATGGCGAGGATCGGCTCGACGTCGGTGCGATAGGCGGCTTTCAGCGTCTGCGTCGCCATCAGCGCGTCGTTGGCATCCTGATAGCCTTCCAGCGCCTGGCGATCGACCAGCAGCGCCTGCGCATAGGCGCGCTGCACCTCGACCGCCGACAACATCAGGCTTTCGATCGGGTCGGTGACATTGTGGCTCTGGTCGAGCATGTGAGCCGGATCAAAACCTTCGGCACCGGCAAGCTCGGCATCGACCAGTTCGTTGAAGACGAGGAACAGCCGGTAGGGATCGATCGAGCCGGCGTCGAGATCGTCGTCGCCATATTTCGAATCGTTGAAATGGAAGCCACCGAGTTTCTTGAACTGGATCAGCCGCGACACGATCATCTCGATGTTGACGTTGGGCGCATGATGGCCGAGGTCGACCAGGCAAAAGGCCTTGTCGCCGAGCTCTTTGGCGATGATGTAGTTGGTGCCCCAATCCTGCACGACCGTCGAATAGAAGGCCGGCTCGTACATTTTGTGCTCGGTGAACAGCTTCCAGTCGTCAGGCAGTCCGGCGTAGATCTCCTTCATTGCGTCGAGATGACGCTCGAACGCCTTGGCGAAATTGACCTGGCCGGGGAAATTCGAGCCGTCGCCGATCCACACCGTCAGCGCCTTGGAGCCGAGCGTCTTGCCGATCTCGATGCATTCGAGATTGTGCTCGACGGCCTGCCGGCGGGTGCCGGCGTCGGCATGCGACAGCGAGCCGAACTTGTAGGACAGTTTTTGATCACTGGCGTCGGAGAAGGTATTGGAGTTCATGGCGTCGAAGCCAAGGCCGAAGCGCGAGGCCGCCTGTTTCAGCCGGTTCGGGTCGGCCTTGTCCCACGGAATGTGCAGCGAGACGGTGGGTGTCGCCTGCGTCAACTGCCGGATGACGGCGCAATCCTCGATCTTGTCGAAGATATCGCGCGGCTCGCCGGCGCCGGGAAAGCGGGCAAAGCGGGTGCCACCGGTGCCGACGCCCCAGGACGGGATCGCCACGGCGAATTTTTCGACCTTGTCGCGGATGGCGTCGACGGCGATGCCGCGGCGGTCGAGGCGTTCGCCGAGCGCATCGTAATCGCGCTTGAGCTCGGCCGAGCGCGCGAGATTGTCCTTGTCGACGATGTCGGCTGAGATGATGGTTTCGGACATGGTGCTTCCTCCCAAATGCGTTCGGTTGGCGCTGCCCCTCATCCGCCTGCAGGCACCTTCTCCCCGTATGGCGACCGGGAGAAGGACAAGCGTGTCCGGCATTGGCGACCCCCTCTCCCCGTTGTTCGCGGGGAGAGGGTAAGGGTGAGGGGCAGCGCCACCCTCAAAAAATGATCGCCTAGCGCGTAAAACTCTGGGCGTTGCCGGCGTCGACATTGACGATATTGCCGGTCGACTTGGCCGACATGTCGGAGGCGAAGAAATAGATCGCCTCGGCGATGTCTTCGGGGAACACCGAACGCTTCAGCATCGAGCGTGAGCGGTAGTGTTCCTCAAGGTCGTCAGTCGACATCTTGTAGGCGGCGGCGCGCTGTTCCTTCCACTCGCCGGTCCAGATCTTCGAGCCGCGCAGCACGGCGTCGGGATTGACGACATTGACCCTGATCTGGGCCTCCGCGCCTTCCAGCGCCAGGCAGCGCGCCAGATGGATTTCGGAGGCCTTGGCCGTGCAATAGGCGGCGGCATTGGGCGATGCGGCAAGCCCGTTCTTGGAGGCGACGAAGACGACATTGCCGCCGATCTTCTGCGCCCGAAACAGCCGGAATGCTTCGCGCGACGCGAGGAAATAGCCGGTCGACAAGATGTCCATGTTCTTGTTCCACAGCGCCAGCGTCGTCTCCTCGATCGGCGCCGAGGTTGCCAGGCCGGCATTCGACACCAGGATGTCGATGCCGCCGAACTCGACCGCCGTCTCGGCGAAACCGGAGATCACCTGGTCCTCTGACGTGACGTCGATCACCACCGGCCGCACGAAATCCTTGCCATGGGCCTTGGCCAATTCGTCATTGGCGCTGGCAAGGGCGGTCTCGTCGATGTCGGCCAGCACGACGCAGGCGCCCTCGCGCAGCAGCCGGTTGGCCGTCGCCCGGCCGATGCCGCCGGCGCCGCCGGTGACCAGCGCGATCTGGCCGGCAAGCGCTTTCGGCTTGGGCAGGCGCTGCAGCTTCGCCTCTTCGAGCAGCCAGTATTCGATGTCGAAGGCTTCCTGCTCGGGCAGGCCGACATAGGTCGACACTGTCGAGGCACCGCGCATGACATTGATGGCATTGACGTAGAATTCGCCCGAAATGCGCGCCGTCGCCTTGTCGCCGGCGAAGGTGAACATGCCGACGCCGGGCATCAGATAGACCACGGCGTTCGGATCACGCACCGGCGGCGAATCCGCATGCTTGCACCTGTCATAATAGGCCTGGTAGCCAACGCGATACTCCGCCAAATCGTCGGCGAGACGGGCGATGACGGCGTCGACATCAGGATTTTTGGGGTCGAATTCGATGAGCAGCGGCCGGATCTTGGTGCGCAGGAAATGATCCGGGCAGGAGGTGCCGAGCGCCGCCAGCGGGCGCAAATCCTTCGAATTGACGAATTCGAGCACGGCCGGCGAATCGTCGAAATGGCCGAGCTTGTGGCTGTTCTCCGAAATCAGGCCGCGGATCCTCGGCATCAGCCTTGCGGCCACGGCGCGACGCGCCGGCGCGTCGAGCGATTTGACGACTTCGCCGCCGAAGATCTGCTTGCCTTCAGACTTGCGCTCGAACCAGTCGATCGCCTGGTTGATCACCGAGATCGTCGTCTCGTAGCATTCCTTTGGAGTGTCGCCCCAGGTGAACAGGCCATGGCTTGCCAGCACAACGCCCTTGGCCTCAGGGTTTTCGGAGCAGAATTTTTCCAGCGACAGGCCGAGCTCGAAGCCCGGACGCTTCCATGGCAGCCAGCCGATCGCGTCGCCGAAGATCTCCCTGGTCAGCGCCTGCGAATCCTTGGCGGCGGCAATCGCGATGATGGCGTCGGGATGCATGTGGTCGACATGCGGCTTCGGCACGAAGGCGTGCAGCGGCGTGTCGATCGAGGCCGCGCGTGGGTTAAGATTGAAGGTGCAATGGGGCAGATAGGCGACCATCTCGTCCTCATGCTCGAGGCCGCGATAGAGACCCTTAAGCGCGCGCAACTTGTCCATGTAGAGGGTGGCGAAACCGTCGAGCTTAATCGAGGCGCTGTCGCCGCCCGAGCCCTTCACCCACAGCACTTCCACGCTTTCGCCGGTGAGCGGATCCTTTTGCCATATCTTGGAAGAGGTGTTGCCGCCGCCATAGTTGGTGACGCGCTTGTCGGAGCCAAGAACATTCGAGCGATAGACGAGACGTTCCGGCTCGCTCATTCCCAGGGCTGTCGCCTCATCCCAAAGATTGGTGAGGCGCGTGCCGGAGCGCTTGTCAAGCATAGGTAATCCTCCCGTGACGTGAGACGCGCAAACGGTGCGGTCCCTTTGGGCCGAATTTCTACGCAAGCGGCGGCGTTGTCAATCACAAACGATCAACATCGATCATATTGCGCTGCACAATGAATTTATCTGATCGGAAATGATTGACACTGCGCGTTTTGAGTGCCTAGATGTGCTGGCAGGGAGGAACCATGCACGAAAAGGAGCGCCACAGGATCATTTTGTCCGCCGTCCAGGAAAAGCCTGTGGTGACGGTGCAGGAGATGGTCGACCTGACGGACTCGTCCGAGGCGACGATCCGGCGCGACATCGCTGCATTGCATGTGCAAAAGCGCCTGCGCCGCGTGCGTGGCGGCGCCGAGGCGATCACCCCGCCGCAATTCATCGGCCTTGCCGGCCGGCCTTTTTCCGTCAACGAGACGATCAACGCTGTGCAGAAGCGGGCGATCGCGCGGGACGCCGTGGAACTGTGCAAGGACGGCGAGCCGATCATCATCAATGGCGGCACCACCACCTTCCAGATGGTGTATTTCCTGACCGGCCGCCGCATGCCGATCTTCACCAATTCCTTTCCGATCGCCGAGCACCTGCTCAAGCACTCCAAGAACACGGTGATGCTGTCGGGCGGCACCATCTACCGCGAGCAGAACATCATCCTGTCGCCCTTCGACAATGACGTGACGCGCAATTTCTATGCGCGCCGCATGTTCATGGGCGCGCAAGGGCTCGGGCCACTCGGCCTGATGGAAGGCGATCCGCTGCTGATCCAGGCCGAGCAGAAACTGATCGATCAGGCCGACGAACTGGTGGTGCTGGTCGACTCGTCAAAATTCCGCAAACGCTCGAGCCTGATCCTGTGCGGCCTGTCGCGCATTGCCACGGTCATCACCGACGACGGCATCGAGGATCGCGAGGCCAAGATGTTGGAGGCCGCCGGTGTGACGCTGGTCGTCGCCCGCACAACGGCAGGCAATAGGGAAGAATCTTCGCTGCAGGCCTGAGGGTTCGCAGCGGCGATGGAATGCAACGCTCAAGGGAGGATATTCGATGAGCTTTCTGAAGAAATTGATGGTTACGGCGGCGTTCTCGGCCGCCATCTTCGTGAATGCGGCCTATGCCGAGAACGTCAAGATCGCGCTGGTGGTGAAGTCGCTCGGCAACGGCTTCTTCGATGCCGCCAACAAGGGCGCCGAAGAGGCGGCCAAGGAACTCGGCGACGTCGATATCATCTACACCGGCCCGACCAAGGCGACCGCCGAAGCGCAGATCGAGGTGATCAATTCGCTGATCGCCCAAAAGGTCAACGCGATCGCCATTTCGGCCAATGACGCCGACGCGCTGGTGCCGGCGCTGAAGAAGGCGATGGATCGCGGCATCACCGTCATCTCGTGGGATTCCGGCGTCGCTCCGGAAGGCCGCCAGCTCCACCTCAACCCCTCGGACACAAACCTGATCGGCGAGACCATCATCAAGCTTGCCGCCGACTATCTGCCGGAAGGCGGCGATGTCGCCATACTGTCGGCTTCGTCGACCGCGACCAACCAGAACGCCTGGATCGAAGCGGCCAAGAAGGTGCTGCCGGAGAAATTCCCCAAGATCAATCTCGTCGCCACCGTCTATGGCGACGACGACTCGGCCAAGAGCACGGACGAGGCCAAGGGCCTGCTGAAATCCTATCCGAACCTCAAGGCGATCATCGCACCGACCACCGTCGGCGTCGTGGCCGCTGCCCAGGTGGTGACCGACCAGGGCCTGATCGGCAAGGTCAATGTCACCGGCCTGGCGCTGCCGTCGGAGTTCAAGAAGTTCATCGACAACGGCGCCAGCCAGGCTGTCGCACTGTGGAACCCGATCGATCTCGGCTACTCGGCCGTCTACCTCGCCCATGATCTGGCGGTGAAGAAGGAAGAAGCCAAGCCGGGTGCGACGCTGTCGATCGGCCGTGTCGGCAAGGTCACCCTCGACGACACCAACTCGGCCGCGATGGCTCCGCCCTTCAAGTTCGACAAGTCGAACATCGAAGAGTTCTCCAAGATCTATTGATCCTGGAGCCCTTCAAGCCGGCGCGGCGGAGCTCAAGTTCCGCCGCGTCCTCAAACGGACCTGCTTAAGGGCTTGATACGACTATGGACACGACAGCCCAACTCGACCCGACCACTGAGCAGCCTTTGGCTGCGGCTCCGCGCCTGACCCTGGCCGGCATCTCGAAGAGTTTTCCCGGCGTGCGCGCGCTGCACGACGTCAGCCTGTCGCTCTACCCAGGCCAGGTGACCGCGCTGATCGGCGAGAACGGCGCCGGCAAGTCGACGCTGGTCAAGATCATGACAGGCATCTACCAGCCTGACACAGGCACGATCAGTATCGATGGCCAGGCCGTGACCTTGCCCAGCGCGCATGCCGCCTTCGGGCACGGCATCACCGCCATCCACCAGGAAACCGTGCTGTTCGACGACCTGACGGTGGCCGAGAACATCTTTCTCGGCCATGCGCCGCGATCGCGCCTCGGCACCATCGACTGGCGCACCATGCGCAAGAATGCTCGTGAAGTACTGAACACCATGGGCGCCGGCCACATCGACGCCGATGCGCGGCTGAAGGATCTCGGCATCGCCAACAAGCACCTCGTCGCAGTCGCCCGCGCCATGTCGATCGACGCCCAGATCGTCATTATGGACGAGCCGACCGCAGCGCTGTCGCTGAAGGAGATCGAGGAGCTGTTTTTGCTGGTCGAGTTCCTGAAGAGCGAAGGCAAGGCGATCCTGTTCATCAGCCACAAGTTCGACGAGATCTATCGCATCGCCGACCGTTACACGGTGTTCCGCGACGGCGAGATGGTCGGCGAAGGCCTGATCAGGGATGCCGGCCAGAGCCAGATCGTGCGCATGATGGTCGGCCGCGCCGTCGATCACATCTTTCCGCAACGCAAGGCCGAGATCGGCGCGCCGGTGCTTGCCGTCTCCGGCCTGTCGCACCCGACCGAGTTCGACGACATCGGCTTCGAGCTGCACAGAGGCGAGATCCTCGGCTTCTACGGCCTTGTCGGCGCCGGGCGCAGCGAGGTGATGCAGGCGATATCAGGCATCACCCGCACCAGCAGCGGCACCATCACGCTGGAAGGCAAGGCGATCATGCCGAAATCGGCGGCGGATTCGATCGACGCCGGCATCGTCTACGTGCCGGAAGAACGCGGCAAGCAAGGCGTGGTGATCGGCCTGCCGATCTTCCAGAATATCTCGCTGCCCTCGCTCAAGCGCACATCCAAGTCAGGTGTGTTGCAGCTGGCCGAAGAGTTCGCGCTAGCCCGTTCCTATACCGAGCGGCTCGATCTGCGCGCTGCCTCGCTCAGCCAGGACGTCGGCACTTTGTCGGGCGGCAACCAGCAGAAGATCGTCATCGCCAAATGGCTGGCGACCGCGCCCAAGGTGATCATCCTCGACGAGCCCACCAAAGGCATCGACATCGGCTCGAAAGCCGCCGTGCACGGCTTCATGGCCGAACTGGTCGCTCAAGGGTTATCGGTGATCATGGTGTCGTCCGAACTGCCCGAGATCCTCGGCATGTCCGACCGGGTCATCGTCATGCGCGAGGGCCGCATCGCCTCGATCTATGACAACAAGGGGCTCGACGCCGAAACGCTGGTCAAGACGGCAGCAGGGATTGTGGCATGAAGGTTTTGCTCAAATATCGCGAAGTCTGGCTGCTCGCGGCAATCGTCGTGCTGATCGGGCTGATCTCGATGCGCTTTCCGGGCTTTGCTGCCTTCGGCAATCTGCGCCAGGTGTTCAACGACACCTCGATCCTGATGATCCTGGCGCTGGGGCAGATGGTGGTGATCCTGACCCGCTCGATCGACCTGTCGATGGCGTCGAACCTGTGCTTCACCGGCATGGTGGTGGCGATGCTGAACGCCGCGCATCCGGCAATCCCGATCCCGCTGCTGATCGTCATCGCACTTCTGGTCGGCCTGGTGCTCGGCGCGATCAACGGCCTGCTGGTATGGCGGCTGAACATTCCCTCGATCGTGGTGACGCTCGGCACGCTCACCATCTATCGCGGCGCCACCTTCGTCATTTCAGGCGGCGCCTGGGTCAATGCCGATCAGATGAGCCCTGATTTCATCGGCCTGCAGCGCGCGGCCTTTCTCGGCATTCCAGTGCTGTCGTGGATCGTCATACTGGTCATCGCCTTGTTCTTCCTGTTGATGACGCGCACCGCGCTCGGCCGCTCGATCTATGCCATCGGCGTCAATCCGACAGCATCGATCTACGCCGGCATCGATGTCGGCCGCACCAAGTTCATTGTCTTCTGCATCTCGGGGATGGCCGCCGGTCTGTGCGGCTATCTCTGGATCTCACGCTATGTCATCGCCTCGGTCGAGGTCGCCAATGGCTACGAGCTCAACATCATCGCCGCCTGCGTCATCGGCGGCATCTCGATCGCCGGCGGCATCGGCTCGGTCGGCGGCGCAGTGCTTGGTGCGCTGTTCCTCGGCATCATCTCCAACGCGCTGCCGGTCATCAACATCTCGCCGTTCTGGCAGATGGCGATTTCGGGCAGCGCCATCATCCTGGCCGTGGTGCTCAACGCGCGCGGCGAACGCCGGCAAGGCCGCATTATTCTCAAGAAGGCGGAAGCGGCATGACCGACACCCCAGCCCCGCGCCACATTCCCGACCGGCTCGACACGCCGCTCAACTCGGCGATCTTCTCGTGGGAGGCGCTGCTGGTCGCGGTGGCGGTCGCCATCTTTGCCGTCAACAGCTTCGCCTCGCCCTATTTCCTCGACGCGTGGTCGCTGTCGGACCTGACCTTCAACTTCACCGAGAAGGCGCTGATCGCGCTCGCCATGGCGCTGCTGATCATTTCCGGAGAGATCGACCTGTCGGTCGCCGCCATCATTGCGCTGGCCTCGACGATGATGGGCATGGCGGTGCAGGCCGGCGCCGGCACGCCGGTGCTGGTGGCGATCGGCATCCTGGTCGGGCTCGGCTGCGGCGCCTTCAACGGGCTGCTCGTCACCAGGCTCGGCCTGCCGTCGATCGTCGTCACCATCGGCACGATGAGCCTGTTTCGCGGCATCGCCTTCATCGTCCTCGGCGACCAGGCCTACAAAGGCTATCCCTCCAGCTTCGCCTTCTTCGGCCAGGGTTATGTCTGGTGGGTGGTGTCGTTCGAGCTGACGCTGTTCCTCGTCGCGGCGGTCATCTACTGGTTCCTTCTGCACCGGACCAGCTTCGGCCGTCGCGTCTTCGCCATCGGCAACAACCCGGTCGCGGCACAGTTTTCCGGCGTGCGTGTCGGCCGCATCAAGTTCATCCTGTTCTGCCTGACCGGGCTGATGGCGGGCATCGCCTCGGTGCTGATCACCTCGCGGCTCGGCTCGACCCGGCCATCGATCGCGCAAGGCTATGAATTGGAAGTCATCACCATGGTGGTGCTGGGTGGCGTCAGCATCCTGGGCGGCGCCGGCAGCATTTTGGGCGTGGTGCTCGCCGCCTTCATCATGGGGCTGGTGACTTTCGGCCTGGGGCTGCTCAATGTGCCCGGCATAGTCATGTCGATCTTCATCGGCCTGCTGCTGATCATCGTCATCGCGCTGCCCATCGTCTGGCGGCGGGTGCGGCGGGAGCGTTTTACCTGATGGCCGAGAAATACGCGTTCAAGATGAAGCTCAATCCCGGCATGAAGGCCGAATACAAAAGGCGTCATAACGACATCTGGCCGTCGCTGGTCGCACTGCTGAAACAGGCCGGCGTTTCCGACTATTCGATCCATCTCGACAATGAGACCAACACCTTGTTCGGCGTGCTGTGGCGGCGCGACGGCCACGGCATGGACGAATTGCCGAAGCACAAGGTGATGCAGCGCTGGTGGGCTGAAATGGCCAACATCATGGAGACCAGGCCTGATAACGAGCCGGTGGCGGAGCCGCTGGAAACAATGTTCCATATGGAATGACCCGCCACGTCGCCGTCATCGATATCGGCAAGACCAACGCCAAGGTGGCGCTGGTCGATCTCGCCGATCTGCGCGAAGTTGCGCTGCGCCGCATGGCGAACGCGCCTGTCCTTGACGGTCCCTACCCGCACCACGATGTTGAGCTTCTGTGGTCGTTCATCCTCGACAGCCTCGCCGAGATCAATCGCGAACAGCGCATCGACGCGATATCGATCACCACCCATGGCGCGACGGGCGTGCTGGTGGACACTGCCGGCGAGTTGGCGCTGCCGGTGCTCGACTATGAATTTGCCGGGCCCGACACCCTTGCCGAGGACTATGACACGAACCGTCCGGCCTTCGCCGAGACGGGCACGCCGCGCCTGCCGGTCGGCCTCAATCTCGGCGCGCAGCTGTTCTGGCAGCAGAAGCGCTTCCCGGCGGAGTTCGCCAAGGCCGCCGCGATGCTGATGTACCCGCAATACTGGGCCTTGCGCCTGACCAGCGTCGCCGCAAACGAAGTGACTTCGCTTGGCTGCCACACCGATCTGTGGAACCCGTGGAAGGCCGATTTTTCGTCGCTGGTCGACAAGATGCAATGGCGTCATCTGATGGCGCCGGTGCGGCCGGCGAAATATCGCCTTGGCCCGATCCTGCCCGCGCTTGCGATACGGACCGGGCTTGATCCGCAAACGCCGGTGTTTTGCGGCTTGCACGATTCCAACGCCTCGCTGCTGCCGCATCTCCTGTCCGATACGCCGCCGTTCTCGGTCGTCTCGACCGGCACCTGGGTGGTGTCGATGGCGGTTGGCGGCAACAAGATCGCGCTCGACCCGGCCCGCGACACGCTCGTCAACGTCAACGCGCTCGGTGATCCGGTGCCGTCGGCGCGTTTCATGGGCGGCCGTGAGTTTTCGCTGCTGACGGAAGGCCAATCGGAAGACTGGACCAAAGAGGATATCGCCACAGCGCTCGCGCGGAAGACGTCCCTGCTGCCTTCGACCCAACAGGGTTCGGGGCCGTTCCCGCATCACAGGGCAGCATGGCTCGACGGAGACGGCATCAACGGCGGCCAGCGCTTTGCCGCCATCTCTTTCTACCTGGCGCTGATGACCGCGACCTGCCTCGACCTGATCGACGCCGGCGGCCCGACGACCGTCGAGGGGCCGTTCGCCCGCAACCGGCTTTTCACGCGCATGCTCGCTGCAGCCACCGCACGTGCCGTCATCGCGTCGGAGGCCGCAACCGGCACCAGCATCGGCGCCGCCCTGTTGGCGTCGGACCAAGGAACGGTACAAGGCGCCGGCGAAAGGTTCGAACCGCCGGTCGACCCGGCCTGGGCGGATTACGCACGTTCATGGCGCGCGGCGGTCGACGCACAGGGCTGATCACAAAATCCGCTTGCCAAACGCCGACATGACGAAATTGACCGTTTCCGCCGCCAATCGCGGTTCCAGAGCTGATGTCAGGCCGGAAACGTCCATCGACAACAGCCCGCCGGACAACGCGATCGCCTCCATGGCCTGATGCGTTTCGCGCACCGTGATGCCGCCGGAGCCTGCCGCCCAGCCGGCGAATTCGGTCACCTCAGGCGTATAGCTGACATGAAAGCCTTGCGTGCCGGAACTGGCGATGCGGATCGCCTCGTGCATCACGTCGCGCATGCCCATGGCGTCGATGTCGGTCATGGTGAAGGCGCAGACGCGCGAATCCTTCAGCACCCGGGCCTCGGCCGGATCTGCATGGCGCAAACCGACAATGACGACGTTTTCCGGCGACAGTTGTGGCTGCAGCGCGCCGGGCTTGTGATCGAGGCCGAGCGCCCGCGCCAGCACCGAAGCTTCCGGCAGGTCGATGCCGTCTTCGTCCTCGGGCATCAGCGCGGCGATGGAATCGATCCAGATCAGGCCAAACGAGTGCGTCGCCCGCGCGGTCGCCGTCAGCGCCGTGTGGGCGATGCGCCGGTCGCTGCCGGCGGTGAGCCGGACCAGGCCGGACGGCGGCCGCTCGATATCGGCCAGTTCGACGACATCGAAATTCATCGCCTCCAGCCGGGCGCCGGTCGCCTCCCTGGCCAGGATGCCGGCCGCCGCCGGTGCGGCAGATATCGACACCATCTTGCGGCCGGAGAAATCCTCGACATCGTGCATTGGCGCCTTTTCGACATATTCCGAGGTCATTGCCAGCAGCATGGCGCCATAGCTCATGCGGAAGGCGACACGATCGCCGACGGCGGGTGGCGGCTCGGCATCGGTCACGTCGAGAAGCAGATGGTCGCTGGAGGCGCCAAGCACCCGCACGCCCTTGGCAATCGGCGTCAAACCTTCGATCAAGACATCCTCGCGGCCGATATTGGCGATGGCGCGCAACCGGTCGCCATCGTCGGCAAACACCGGCTGGTTGCCGAAAGCGTCGTAGCCGGATTGGCCGATCGGCCGCGACGGCTTCAGCTTGACCTCGATGATGTCGCTGGTCAGCCGGCAGGCATCGGGTTCGAGTTCGGCCCACGGCGTCTCGCGGAAGGTTTCGACGCCACCCTGAAGGATCGCCTCGCCGACCCGCAGATTGTTGATGCCGGCGGGCAGCCTGCCTTCGAGCAGCAGCGTCAGCGACGATGACGCGCCGCCCGAGATCCAGTCGAGCCTTGCGCCGGACAGGCGCTCGGTCTTGTAGGCATGGGCGACGAGCTGTCCGAGATTTTCCTGCGTCGGCATGATGGCGCCGAAGCAGCCGAGATTGGTGCCGATGCCGGCGATGCGCACGCCGCTGAGCGCCAGTATTTGTTCGACCGTCGGAATGAGGTCGTTCGGCCAGATGCCTTCCCTGAGGTCGCCAAGATCGATCATCAGCATGATGTCGTGGACGCGGTCCATACGCTCGGCGATGCGCGATAATTCGCGGATGGTGGCGAGTTCGGATTGCAGGCTGATGTCGACGGTGCGCACAACCTCCTCGATGCGTGCCATCGGCGGACTGCGCAGCAGCATGATCGGGGCGGTGATGCCGCTGTCGCGCAGCCGGCGGATGTTTTCGAAGCGCGATTCGGCGATGCCGGCGACGCCGCCGCGCAGCATGGCGCGCGCCACCTGCGGCATGCCGCAGGTGCCCTTGGTAACGCCGAATACCCTGATGCCGGACAGGGCGCAGCGGTCGACGATGGTGCGCGCATTGCGCTCGATGCGGCCAAGGTCGATGGCGACTTGCGGTCCCGACATTTTTCTACTCAGAATTTGTGCACGGTATTAGACGCATTTATCTTCCCGGTGCCGACACGACGATTAATTCTCCCTCAATTGACATAGACCAGCCCTTGCGGGTCGATCTCCGGCTTGCGGCCGGCGACCACATCGGCAAGGAATTTTCCCGAGCCGCAGGCCATGGTCCAGCCGACATGGCCGTGGCCGGTGTCGAGGTAGAGATTTCTGTAGCGCGCCCGGCCGATGACCGGCACCGAGTTCGGCATCATCGGCCGCAAGCCGGCCCAGAGCTCGGCCTTGTTCTCGTCGAAGGCGCCTGGGAAAAGCTCCTTGCCGGTCCTGAACATGGCGGCGAAATCGCTCGGCTTGTGGCTGCGATCGAAGCCGGTGAACTCGGCGGTCGAAGCAAGCCGCAGCCGGTTGCCGAGCCTGGAATAGCCGATAAGCTGATCCTCGTCGGCGCCGCCCATGGTCGGCCCTTTGCCCTCGTCCTCCAGCGGCACGGTCGCGGTGTAGCCCTTGACCGGATAGACAGGCAGGTCGATGCCGTAGCGGCGGCCGAGCAGGCCACTCTCCGGCCCCATCGAGATGACCACGGCGTCGGCTGTTATCGGGCCGGCCGAGGTCATCACCGCGCGCACCCGATCGCCTTCGATGTCGAGGCCTTCGACCGTCGTGCCGTAGAGGAACTGGACGCCGAGTTTCTCGGCGGCATAGGCAGCGAGGTTTCGGGTGAATTGGCTGGAGTCGCCGGTCTGGTCGATCGGCGAATAGACGCCGCCGGCTATTCTGTCCCTGGCCCCGGCAAGGCCGGGCTCGATCTCGACCAGCCTGTCGCGGCCGACGATCTCGATCGGCAGACCGTGCTCGGCGAGATAGCGGTAATTGTCGGTGCCGGTATCAAAACTCTGCTGCGAGCGGAAGAAATAGAGAATGCCCTTCTTGCGCTCGTCATAGTGAATGCCGGTGTCGGCCGAGATGGCGTTGATGCAGTCGCGCGAATAAAGCGCCAGGCGCAGCTTGATGTCGGTGTTGGCGCGCAGTCGCGCATGCGTGCATTGGCGCAGGAAGCGCAGACTCCAGGCGAAGAAATAAGGATCGAAGCGCAGCCTCACCTTGATGCCGAGATCGTGGTTGTAGAGCGCGCGCAAAAACGTCCTCAGCGCAGCGGGCGAGGCCCAGGCGGTGGCGTCGCCTGGCGACACCAGGCCCGCATTCGATTGGCTGGTGCCTCGCGCCGCCATCGGATGGCGTTCGATCACGGTCACCTCGTGGCCGTCGCTCGCCAGATAGTAGGCCGCCGCCGTGCCGACGACGCCAGCGCCAAGGACCAATATCTTCATGCCGCCCCCAAAGGATCAGACGCGGCCGAAACGCCTCCACGTTTCAGCCGCGCAGCTCCTTCAATAGCGCTTCCACGCTCGATCTACGAGCCCACGGAGGAAAAACCGGGACTTCAGCTCCGCGCCGAATTCTTGCCGGTCAGGATACGCTCCCAAGCCAGCGCGTCGGCGACGATCCGGTCGAGGTCATCGCGTTGCGGGGTCCAACCGAGCTCGCGGCGCGCCAGCTCCGAATTGGCGACCACCGCCGCCGCGTCGCCCGCACGGCGCTCGCCGATCCGCACGTCGAAATCATGGCCAAAGACGCGGCGCACGCTGTCGATAACTTCGAGCACCGAATAGCCGTGGCTGTAGCCGCAATTGGCGACGAGGCTTGGTCCCCCGGCGCGCAGCCGTTCCAGCGCCAGCCGATGCGCCGCCGCCAGATCGCTGACATGGATGTAGTCGCGCATGCAAGTGCCGTCGGGCGTCGGATAGTCGGTGCCGAACACCTCCATGAAGGGCCGCTTGCCGAGCGCCGTCTCGCAGGCGACCTTGATCAGATGCGTGGCGCCCGGCGTCGACTGACCGGTGCGGCCCCTCGGATCGGCGCCGGCGACGTTGAAGTAGCGCAACGCCGTATAGCGCAAGCCGTGGGCGATTGCGGCGTCGCGCAGCATCCATTCGCTCATCAGCTTGGACAGGCCATAGGGCGATTCCGGTGCAAGGCGCGCATCCTCGCGCACCGGCTCCAGCCCGGCGCCGCCATAGACGGCGGCGGTCGAGGAAAAGATGAAATTGGGCACGCCTTCGCGCACCGCGGTCTCGATCAGCGTGCGCGTCTTGCAGGTGTTGTTCTCGTAATAGCCGAGCGGGTCGGCGACCGATTCGGGAACCACGATGGAGCCGGCAAAATGGATGATCGCATTGACATGATTGTCGCGGATGACCCCGCCGACCAGCTCCTTGTCGGCGACATCGCCGACGACAAGCTTTGCCTCCGGCGCCACCGCCCATTCGAAGCCGGTCGAAAGCCGGTCGAGGACGACAACGCTCTCGGCCGCGTCCAGCAGTTCCCAGACCATATGGCTGCCGATATAGCCAGCGCCGCCTGTCACCAAAACCGTCATCCGTGTCCTCGCTGCTCAAGATTAATCGGAAGCTGTCTCCACACCCGCCTTACTGGAAAGCCTGCCACTGGGCCATTAGTCCATTTCCATCAGTGCCTGCGGTAACCAGTCTCATCGGCGCATGGCATCGTCCTGAAACAAAATTGATCCACATCAAGGGAATAGGCCATGATCCGTGGCCGTTAGGAACAGGCTTGGGGCGTGGCATTTTGACCAAAAAGGCCAAGTAGACGGCGAATAGGGCAATGATTATGATCCCACGCAAAAATTGGGAAGCCGAAATGAACTATCAGCGGTTCTTCGAAGACGCGATCGACCAGCTTCACGCCGAGCGTCGCTATCGCATCTTCGCCGACCTCGAGCGCATCGTGGGGAACTTCCCACGCGCCATCTGGCGCGCCAACGGCCGCGCCCAGGAAATCACCGTCTGGTGCTCCAACGACTATCTCGGCATGGGCCAGCATCCCGACGTCATCGCCGCGATGCAGAACGCCGCCGGCAAGATGGGATCCGGCGCCGGTGGCACCCGCAACATCTCCGGCACCAGCAATCCGCTGGTCGAGCTCGAACTGGAACTGGCCGACCTGCACGACAAGGAAGCCGCGCTCGTCTTTACCTCCGGCTTCGTCTCTAACGAAGCTTCGATCTCGACCATTGCGCGGCTGCTGCCCAACTGCCTGATCGTCTCGGACGAGTTGAACCACGCCTCGATGATCGAGGGCGTGCGGCGTTCGGGCGCCGAGAAGAAGATCTTCCGCCACAACGACGTTGCGCATCTCGAAAGCCTGCTGCAGGCGGCGGGCCGCGAGCGCGCCAAGTTGATCGTCTTCGAGAGCGTCTATTCGATGGATGGCGATATCGCGCCGATCAAACAGATCGTCGAACTTGCCGAGCGCTACAACGCCATGACCTATATCGACGAGGTGCATGCCGTCGGCATGTACGGACCGCGCGGCGGCGGCATCACCGAGCGCGAAGGGCTGGCCGACCGTATCGACATCATCGAAGGCACGCTGGCCAAGGCGTTCGGCACGCTCGGCGGCTATATCACCGGCACAAGTGCGGTGATCGATGCCGTGCGCTCCTATGCGCCGGGCTTCATCTTCACCACGGCGCTGCCGCCGGCCATTGCCGCCGCGGCGACCACGTCGATCCGCCATCTCAAGCGCTCACAGGCCGAACGAGCCGCGCAGCAGCGCCAGGCGACGCGGACCAAGCAGGTCCTTACCGCCGCCGGCCTGCCGGTGATGGAGTCCGCTACCCACATCGTGCCGCTGCTCGTCGGCGATCCCGAGCTGTGCAAGATGGCCAGCGACCGCCTGCTCGGCGTCCACGGCATCTATATCCAGCCGATCAACTACCCGACCGTGCCGCGCGGCACCGAACGGCTGCGGATCACGCCGACGCCGTTCCATTCGGATCAACTGATCGCGGGACTGCAGGACGCTCTGGTCGAGACCTGGGATGCTTTGGGTATCTCTTACGGTTCTGCGGGCCGGCCGGCCGTGAGGGAATGCGACCGCGTCATTCCGCTGCTGGTGCCGAAGTCCGGCGGGTGATCTTCAGCCGAGGGCATGATGGCGGTCTCCGCTCTCGGTGCCGCGTTGTTCTTCCACGCCGCGGCATTCGAAGGTCACGGTATGGTTCCTAGGGCCTACGCGACGTCGCTTCGCTTGCGCACACTCGGGCGGATCTGACTCTCACACACTCTTCATCCACTTCGCCAGCCGGTGTGCGGCTTCCTCGAGCTGGTCGAGGCGGCGGTGGAAGCATAGCCTGAGAAAGGCTTCGCCGCCGGGGCCGAAGGCGGTTCCGGGCGCCAGGCCGACATTGGCGCGGTCGACGATGTCGAAGGCGGCGGCGCGTGAATCGGTAACGCCGTCGACCGCGAAGAACAGATAGAACGCTCCCTGCGGCACGGTGAAGCCTGCCCTGCCGGTCGCAGCCAGGATGCCGCAGACCAGGTCACGCGCCGCCCTTGCCCGCTCCACCTGCTCGACGATGAAGGCATCGCCCTCATCGAGGGCGACGACCGCGCCGCGCTGCATGAACTGGGCAACGCCGGAGGTCGAATACTGGACCAGGTTCTCGAACACCTGCTGCAGCGAAGGATGGGTCTTGATCCAGCCGACCCGCCAGCCGGTCATCGCCCAGTTCTTGGAAAAACTGTTGACGAACAGGATGCGATCCTCGTCGGCCATGATATCGATAAAGGACGGCGCGCGACCATCGCCGTAGTGGAACAGCGAATAGATCTCGTCGGCGATGATCCACAGGCCCCTTCCACGGGCAAGATCGAGGATCGCCTGCAGCGTCTCCCTGTCGGCGGTCCAGCCGGTCGGGTTGGAGGGTGTGTTGACGAACAGCGCCTTTGTCCTTGGCGTGATCGCCGCCTCGATCTTGCCGACGTCGCAGGACCAGCCATTGCCGGACTGGTCGAGCGTGACAGCGACCGGAATAGCGCCCGCCACACCGGCGGCTGCGGCGAAATTCGGCCAGGCCGGCGACAGATAGACGAGTTCGTCCCCCTTCCCTGCGACGGCATCGATCGCCAGCTGGATGGCATGCATGCCCGAGCCGGTGACGATGAATTCTTCCTCGGCGAAGCGCTTGCCGAAATGCCTGACGTAATAGCGGGCGAGCGCCTGCCTCAGCTCGGGGATGCCTTTCTGCCAGGTATAGAAGGTCTCGCCGCCGGCTAGCGCCCGGGCAGCGGCATCGGTGATGAAGGCGGGCGTCGGCAGGTCGCCCTCGCCGGCCCAGAGCGGGATCATGCCATCGCGGTCGCGGCCGCGGTTCATGACGGCGACAATGCCGCTTTCCGGCGCGGCCCGGGCCTCGGCGCGCAAATTCTCGATCAGGGTCATGGATAGATCCGTTTTCGTCTTCTGGACTGCTAGCGCGTTTCGCGACAGGCGAAAACAGAAAACCCCGGCCGCAAACGGCCGGGGTTTTGGTCCAGGGAATCTGTCTTCGGGCTATTTCCTGGCGAGGAGATCGCGAATTTCAGTGAGCAGCGCAACATCGGCCGGCGGAGCGGCCGCAGGCGCAGCTGGCTTCTCACGCTCCAGACGCTTGCGCAGATTGTTCACGGCCTTGACCATCAGGAAGATGATGAAAGCGAGGATAATGAAATTCAGCGCGGCGGTGATGAAACTGCCATAGGCGAAGACTGCGCCCTGCTTCTTGGCATCCGCCAGCGATGTGGCGTTGACGGCTGAGGACAAGGGCAGGAAATAATTGTTGAAGTCGAGTCCGCCGAAAATCGCCCCGATTATCGGCATGATGATGTCATTGACCAGTGAATCGACGATCTTGCTGAAGGCAGCGCCGATAATGACGGCGACGGCCAGGTCCATGACGTTACCCCGGGAAATGAATTCCTGGAATTCTTTCAGCATTCGACCCTCCTTGTTCTGACGCGCCAGGCCGCCGCCCTCGCCCGATCGTTGGCTTCACTGGCACAATAGCAAAAGCCTGCAGTTGCAGCATGGACAAAAGACCGTTTCCGCCGGCCAAGATTCCGAAGCCGCAGCCATCTGCGCCGAAAGCCGCGATGGACTTGATCGCCAAGCTGTGATTGCGTCTCAGCAGGCCGGATGCAAAACCGGCAAGGGAGGATTGTCAGGCCGTGCAGGGCTGGTTCGTCGTCATCATTGCGATTGCCTATGTGACGTTGCTGTTCGCCATCGCCAGCCTCGGCGACCGGCGCTCAACGACATCCGGGTCTGACCGGGCCCGGCCCTTCATCTATGCGCTCAGCCTGGCGATCTACTGCACCTCCTGGACGTTCTTCGGTTCGGTCGGCCTTTCCTCCGAGCGCGGCCTTGAATTCCTCGGCATCTATATCGGCCCGGTGCTGGTGTTCGTGTTCGGCTTTCCGCTGCTTCGGCGCATCGTCAGGCTGGCCAAGACAGAGAAGATCACCTCGATCGCCGACTTCCTCGGCGCCCGCTACGGCAAGAGTTTCGCCGTAGCAGCGATTGCCACGCTGATCGCGACGGTCGGCGCGGTGCCTTACATGGCGCTGCAGTTAAAGGCGATTTCCGGCTCGGTCAGCCTGATGGTCGAGCATTATACCGGCTCGCCGCCTTCGTTCGATCCGTTCGTCAGCGACATCTCACTGGTCGTCGCCATGCTGCTCGCGCTGTTTGCGGTGCTGTTCGGCACGCGCCACGCCGACGCCACCGAGCACCAGGACGGGCTGGTGCTGGCCGTCGCGGTGGAAACGGTCGTCAAGCTCGCGGCCTTCCTGGCGATCGGCCTGATGGTGACGTTCCTGATCTTCGGCGGCCCGGGCGATATGGTCGACAAGCTCGCCGAGAATTCGCAAGTTCAGCAAGCGATGAGCTACAGCACCTCGCTCGCAACCTGGCTGGTGCTGACGTGTTTGAGCGGTTTCGCCATCATCATGCTGCCGCGCCAGTTCTATGTCACCATCGTCGAGAACCGCAGCGAGGCCGAACTGCGCACCGCGACATGGGTGTTTCCGCTCTATCTGGTGGCGATCAACCTTTTCGTGCTGCCGATCGCGCTCGCCGGCCTGGCGCTGGTCGGCACCAGGACCAGCAGCGACCTCTATGTCCTGTCGCTGCCGCTGCTCAGCGGTCACGATGTGTTGGCCATGGCCGCCTTCATCGGCGGCCTGTCAGCGGCCACCGCGATGGTGATCGTCGAAAGCGTCGCGCTGTCGATCATGATCTCCAACGATCTCGTCATTCCACTGTTCGTGCGTCGCCTGCTCAAGACCACGACATCGGAGAACGAGGACTGGTCAGCGCTCATCCTCAACGTGCGACGGGCGGCGATCTTCATCATGCTGTTCGTCGCCTTCCTCTACTATCGCGAGAGCACCAACAGCGCGCGGCTCTCCTCGATCGGCCTGATGTCGTTCGCCGCGATCGCGCAGTTCGCGCCGGCCTTGATCGGCGGGCTGATCTGGCGCGGCGCCAACGGTAGGGGGGCGGCGCTCGGCATGGTCGCCGGCATCGTCGTCTGGAGCTATACGCTGCTGCTTCCTTCGCTCGCCGCGTCCGATACCGGCATCGTCGTCCACGGCCTGTTCGGTTTCGAAGCGTTGCGGCCGCAAGCGCTGTTCGGCACCGTCGCCGAGCCGCTGAACCACGGTGTCCTGTGGAGCCTGTCGGTCAACACGCTGTTCTTCGTGCTAGGCTCGCTGTCGCGCGCGTCGGTGCCGCTGGAGCGCATCCAGGCGTCGATTTTCGTGCCGCGCGAGGCGAGCCCGATGCCGAGCCTGCGCCGCTTCCGCACCACCGTCACCGTCAACGACCTCAAGGACACCATCGCGCGCTATCTCGGCGTCGAACGCACTGAACGGTCGTTTCAGTCGTTCGAAAAGAGCAACGGCGCTTCGCTGCACGGCAACGAGCAGGCCAGCATGGACGTCATCCGTTTCTCCGAGCAACTTCTGGCAAGTGCCGTCGGCTCCTCTTCGGCGCGGCTCATCCTGTCGCTGCTGCTGCGCCGCAATGATCGAGAGGCGAAGGACGCCTTTCGCCTGCTCGACGACGCCACCGAAGCGTTGCAGCACAACCGCGACCTGCTGCAGATCGCGCTCGACCAGATGGAACAGGGCATCACCGTCTTCGACAGGGATTTCCGGCTGATCTGCTGGAACCGCCAATATCGGGCGCTGTTCGACCTGCCCGACGAGATGGGCCAGGTCGGCGTCTCGCTCGACCGCATCCTGCGCCACCTTGCCGAGCGCGGCGACATTCCGGCCGACCAGCGGGTGGCGATGCTCAACCGCCTCACCAGCTTCGTCAGCCCCTGGCAGATGGAGCTGAAGACCAGCGGCCGCATCCTGGAATTGCGCTCCAACCCGATGCCGGATGGCGGCATCGTTGCCACCTATGCCGACATTTCCGGGCGCGTTGAGCAGGACCTGGCGCTGAAGCGCGCCAATGAAACGCTCGAACAGCGCGTCAAGAACCGCACCGTCGAACTGACCCGCGTCAACGAGGAGCTGGCACAGGCGCAGATGCTGGCGGAGGAGGCCAATCTCGGCAAGACCCGCTTCCTCGCTGCCGCCGGCCATGACATCCTGCAACCGCTGAACGCTGCTCGTCTCTATTGCTCGTCGCTGATCGAAAAGGCCGGCAAGGGACCTGCGGGCAAGGCCGCGATCAACATCGAATCCTCGCTGGAATCGGTCGAGACCATTCTCGGCGCAGTCCTCGACATTTCCCGTCTCGACGCCGGCGCGATGAAACCGGACGACACGGCCTTCAGCCTGGATGGACTGCTGCGCCAGATCGGCAACGACTTTCAGCCGCTTGCCGCCGAGAAGAAACTCAGCCTGACGATCATGCCATCGTCGCTCAGCGTGACGACTGACCGCAATCTGTTGCGCCGCCTGATCCAGAACCTCGTATCCAATGCCATCAAATACACCCGCCATGGCCGCATCCTGGTCGGCGTGCGGCGGCGCGGCGAACTGGCCGAGATACAGGTGATCGACACCGGCATCGGCATTGCCGCCGACAAGCTGAACACGGTCTTTCACGAATTCACCCGGCTCGATGAGGGCGCCCGCGAAGCCGAAGGCCTGGGGCTCGGCCTTTCGATCGTCGACCGCATCGCTCGCGTCTTGCGCCTCGAACTCCAGATATTTTCAAGCCCGAGCAAGGGCACACGCTTTTCCGTCGTCCTGCCGGTCGCGGCAGTGCAGGAGCCGCGGCGCGAGATCGAGGCCAAGGCGCCGGTCCGCACGGCTGCTTCGCTTGCCGGGCTCCGCGTGCTCTGCATCGACAACGACGCCCGCATCCTCGACGGCATGCGGCTGCTGCTCGAAGGCTGGGGCTGCAGCGTCGACACGTTTGCCGGCTCGAGGGATCTCGAGGGGTCCGGCATGCGTCGGCCCGACATCGTGCTTGCCGACTATCATCTCGACGGCGAGACCGGCCTTGACGCCATCGCCAAACTGCGCGCTATCCATGGCCATGACATGCCGGCGGTGCTGGTCACCGCCGACCGCTCGAGCGAGGTGCGCGCCAGCGCCGGCAGGCTCGACGTGCCGGTGATCAACAAGCCGCTCAAACCAGCGGTGCTGCGCTCGATGATGGCGAGGGTCAGGCCGCTGGCGTCGGCGGCCGAGTAAAGCCGGAGGGTCAGCCGGCCGCCGCCAGCGGGTCGCTCCCGATCTTGGACAGCAGGATCACCGCCTGGGTGCGGCTGTCGACGCCAAGCTTCTGCAGAATGGCCGAGACATGCGCCTTGATCGTCGCTTCGGAGACACCGAGCTCGTAGGCGATCTGCTTGTTGAGCAGACCTTCCGCCAGCATGCCGAGCACGCGCGTCTGCTGCGGCGTCAGCGTCTGCAGCCGCTTGATCAGATCGGATATCTCGGGATCGCGCTCGACGCCGAGATCGATGCCGGTGGGCGCAGCGATGTCGCCGGCAAGCACCGACTGCACAGCGCTGCGGATCTCCTCCATGCTGGCCGATTTGGAGATGAAACCCGAAGCGCCAAGGTCGAGCGCGCGCCGGATGGTCACCGGGTCGTCATGTGCCGACACCACTACCAGCGGCACAGTCGGATGGATGCCGCGCAGCGAGATCAGACCGGAAAGGCCGCTAGCGCCTGGCATCGACAGGTCGAGCAGCACCAGATCGACGTCCTCATTGGCCACGACCAGCGCCTTGGCGCTTTCGAAATCGCCGGCCTCGTGAATGCCGGCGACGTCGCCGATGCCGGCAAGCGCCTCTCTCAGCGCACCGCGAAAAAGCGGATGATCGTCAGCGATGACGAAAGTATAGCCTGACGGCACATGGCCCTCCCCGAATCCCATTGATGATTGTCTGCTTCTTGCGGGATCAGTCGAACGATTATGCGGCGATATCAGCCGTTTTCAAGCGGCAAGCCGGTGCGCCGGGCTTCCCCGGTGAACGGTGCTCAGGTTTTTTGCGAATTGGGCTTGGCGCCATCCTCGCCGCTGTCCTTTTCCATGTCCTTGACGATGCCCATGAAGCCGCGCAGGAAGCGCTCCATGTAGCTCATCGTCTTGTTGAAATCCTCCTCGCTGGGCAATGTCGACTCAAAGCGGGCGGCAAGCGAGTTCTCGAGCTTGACGACGCGCTGGTCGAGCGCCTTCACCGAATTTTGCAGCCGGTCGATCTCGTCTTGGAAGGCGGCGCGTTCATCGGCCGCCATCTTGCAGACGAGCTGGCCGGAACGCTCCTCACAGATCGACATCGCACCGGTCTGCGTGTCCATGCGGACATAGCCGGTGGCCGACTTTTCCAACCGGTAGCGGTCGGCTTCCTCGGAAAAGGCCGATGCCGCGACGAGCGAGACGAGGGCTGCAGGGATCAAGACGTGCTGCGGACGCATATTGTTTGTCCTCCATAGGCCAGTAAGCGCGATCTTATCGCATGTTTGCGCCGGAAATGGGGAAGAACCCTGGCCTTTACCTTGACGCAGGTTCCTGTCGGAAAACCGTGTGACACTTTTCCGGAACCTGCTTGCCTCTTCCCCGTACGATTGGTTCGGACTATAGCGCAACCATGTCTCAGCTTATCTACAAGATAGTGCCTGAACCGCTGTGGCGCGAGGCCGAAAGAAATCGCCGCTTCACCGGCGCGCCGATCGATGTCGCCGACGGCTTCATTCATTTTTCCACCGCCGGCCAGGCCAAGGAAACCGCGGCAAAACACTTTGCCGGCCAGACCGGGCTGCTGCTGGTCGCCGTCGATGACGCCAGACTGGGTGATGCGCTGAAATACGAGGTCTCGCGCGGTGGTGCGCTGTTCCCGCATCTTTACGGCCCGCTCGACCTCAACGCCGTCGTCTGGGTGCAACCATTGCCGCTCGGCACCGATGGCCGGCACCAATTCCCGACGCTGGAGGCCGAATGAGCGTGCTCGACCGGCTCGGCCAGAGGTTCCTGTTCGCATTCGATCCGGAAGCCGCCCACGGCCTGTCGATCGCGGCGCTGAAATGCGGGCTGCCGATAGGCGGGAGACCCGTGCGCGACGACAGGCTGAAAGTCAGCGTCTGCGACATCGATTTCCCCAATCCGCTCGGCATGGCCGCCGGCTACGACAAGAACGCCGAGGTTCCCGATGCGCTGCTTGGCCTTGGCTTCGGCTTTGCCGAGGTCGGCACGATCACGCCGCTGCCGCAGGCCGGCAACCCGAAGCCGCGCATTTTCCGGCTGACATACGACGAAGCGGTGATCAACCGGCTGGGCTTCAACAACGAGGGTCACGCGGCCGCCGAACAACGGCTTGCCGCCCGCAAGGGCCGCGCCGGGATCGTCGGCGTCAATGTCGGCGCCAACAAGGACAGCACCGACCGCGTCGGTGACTATGAACGCGGCGTTGCCAGGTTTGCGCCACACGCCAGCTATCTGACGGTCAACATCTCCTCGCCGAACACGCCGGGCCTGCGCAACATGCAGGCGCGTGAACAGCTTGGCGAGTTGCTGTCGCGCGTCATGGCCGCACGTGCGGCAGCGGCCGCGCAGCCGCCCATCTTTCTGAAGATCGCGCCGGACCTGGTCGAGGCCGAGCTGGAGGATATCGCCGCCGAGGTCACCGAGAAAGCAATAGACGGCGTCATCGTCTCCAACACCACCATCGCGCGGCCGGGGCTGCGCAGCGCCGATCTTGCCGGCGAGACCGGCGGGCTTTCGGGAAAACCGCTGTTCGAGCGCTCGACCATCGTGCTGGCAAAGATGCGCAAACTGCTTGGCCCGGACCCCGCCATCATCGGCGTCGGCGGCGTCGATTCCGCGGAGACGGCACTCGAAAAGATCCGCGCCGGCGCCGATCTCGTCCAGATCTATACCGGCATGATCTATGCCGGGCCGGCACTGCCGGGCCGCATTGTTGCGGGTATGGTCCGGTTCGCCGACATGCAACGGCTCAAATCACTGCGCGAGTTGCGCGATACCAGCCTCGACCGATGGGCATCCAAGCCGCTCTAACCCGAAGTCGCTCTAAAAAGCACCTGCCGCTCATGCCCCTGCAGATCGTTCATCATCCCGACTACGACGCCGGCTTCGCCGTCAACCATCGTTTTCCGATGAGCAAATACAAGCTGCTGATGGAAGCCTTGGGCGCGCGCGGACTGGCCAGCCCCGCCGCGCTCAATGTGCCCGAACCGGCGCCGGCATCATGGCTGGAGCTTGCCCATGCCGCCGGCTATGTCGACCAGGTGCTGGCCTGCGAAGTGCCAGAAAAAATCGAACGCGAGATCGGCTTTCCGGTAGGCCCACGCGTCTCGCTCAGGGCGCAGCTCGCAACGGGTGGCACAGTGCTGGCGGCGCGGCTGGCGTTGCTGAACGGTATCGCCTGCAATACCGCCGGCGGCAGCCATCATGCGCGGCGCGCGCAAGGCGCCGGCTTCTGCACCTTCAACGATGTTGCGGTGGCTTCACTGGTGCTGCTTGCCGAAGCCGTCGCCGGCAATATCCTGATCGTCGATCTCGACGTGCATCAGGGTGACGGCACGGCCGACATTTTGGGCGCTGAACGGCGCGTTTTCACCTTTTCCATGCATGGCGATCGTAACTATCCGACGCGCAAGATCGCTTCCGACCTCGATATCGCCCTGCCCGACGGCATCGGCGATGCGGCCTATCTCGAAAGGCTGGGCGGCATGCTGCCGGAACTCACCGCCAGGGCGCGCTGGGACATTGTTTTCTACAATGCCGGGGTCGACGTTCATGCCGAGGACCGGCTCGGCAGGTTGTCGCTGTCGAACGACGGGCTGCGTGCGCGCGACGACATGGTGATCCGTCATTTCCGCGCGCTCGGCATCCCGGTCTGCGGCGTTATCGGCGGCGGCTATTCGACTGACGTGGCGGCTCTGGCCGCGCGCCACGCCATCCTGTTCGAAACGGCCTCAGGCTTCGCCTGACGGCCTTCGGTTCGGCGTCTGCTCTATTTCCGGTAGTTGGCGATCCTGAGCAGGATGAAGGCTGGAATGACGATCGCCGCACCCAGCAGGATGTAGCCGAGGAAACGGTCAATAGCGCGGAAGCCCAGGTTCCAGAGATCGACGAAGACATTGCGGATGCCGTAGAGCACATCCATCGGCGACCAGCCGAAAGCGTTCATGACAAGGCCGACTAGGAACGACAGCACCAGCAGCTTCAGGAGCACCCGGAGCGGCGTGTCGCCGAGAAAGCGCGTCAGTGCGGACAAGGCGTGTCTCCAGATTCGGTTGCCCCGATTCGGGCACAGCTCCAGAAATACGCACTTGGCCGCCCGGCATCAAGGCGATCGCTTAGTAGCTGCGGTCGGCGCTTTGCCGAATTGTGCTCTTGACACCTATGTTGCAGTGCAGCAAAATTGAGCGACAGAGGGTAACCAGTTGATATCGAACTGCCAGACTCATCGCCCGGTGATGGACGGACTGCGCTGCCTCACCGTGACTTGCGAGCACAGGGCTTCTTGAATGAAGTACAGGCGCGATATCGATGGTCTTCGGGCCGTTGCGGTACTGCCGGTCGTACTCTTCCATTTCGGCATCTCGGCAATTCCAGGCGGCTTTACCGGCGTTGATATCTTCTTCGTCATATCTGGCTATCTGATCACCGGAAGCCTGCTGGACGACCTTGAACGCGGCCAGTTTTCGATCGTCAGCTTCTACTGGCGCCGCGCCCGGCGCATTCTGCCGGCGCTGATCTTTGTCACGCTTCTCACCTGCGTTGCGGCCCTGTTCATTCTTCTGCCGTCGGATATGCATGAATTCAGTCTCAGCGTCATAGCGGCTTCGACTTTCTGGTCGAACATCTATTTCTGGAAAACGTCAAATTACTTCTCCATCGATGCCGAGCTCCGACCGCTGTTGCACACCTGGTCGCTTTCGGTCGAGGAGCAGTACTATATCTTTGCCCCGATCCTGATGTTCCTGATCTACCGCTTTTTTGCCAAACGCTGGCTGACGATACTCCTGCCGATCATCCTCGGCAGTTTCGTGCTGGCGGTCATGGCGACGTGGCTGGCGCCAAACGCGGGATTCTACCTGCTGCCGACACGGATCTGGGAACTCATGCTGGGCGCCGTGCTCATGCTGAAACGCCCCCCGCCCCTGAGCAGCCGGTTTCTTATGGAACTGCTCGGATTGGCCGGATTTGGCCTTCTCGCCATCGGGTTCTTTGCGATCTCGGAGAGCGATCCGTTCCCGGGCTACAACGCCTTGTATCCCTGCGTCGGAACGGTCCTGCTTATCTATGTTGGCCAAAACAGCCCCTCGACGATCGCCAGCCGCATACTAGAAGTCCGGCCGCTGGTCTGGATCGGCCTCATCTCCTATTCGCTGTATCTTGTTCACTGGCCGATCAATGCGTTCGCGCACTATCTCTCACTAGAAGAATTCGACCCGTCGATGACCGTTGCGTTGACGGTAGCAAGCCTCGCGCTGGCTGCGTTTTCCTGGAAGTACGTCGAGCAGCCGTTTCGGCAGAAAAGGAGCTTCACCGCCCCGGCGCCCATCTTCGCCTTTTCAGCGGGCGCAATCGCTGTTCTTTGCCTTGGCGGGGCGGCGGGGGCGCTCGGCAACGGCTTTCCGCAACGCTTTCCAGACTATGTCCAACAGCGGATTCCTGTCGGGGACTGGGGCAATGGCGCCTGTTTCAACGAGGGCTTCAGCCGGATCGAAAACTGGAATATCGAGGATTGCACGCGCACACGCGGCTTCCCTACAACCGTTTTGTTGTGGGGTGACTCGTTCGCCGCCCACTATGTTCCAGGCCTGGACGCCAACATAAATCAACTCCGGGCCAATATCGTGGAATACACTTACGCGGGCTGTCCCCCGATTCTCTCCTACTTCTCCTATGGACGCCCGGATTGCATGCGGTTCAATCAGCAAGCCCTGAAGATTATCCAGGACGCTGGCATCAAGACGGTCGTGCTCAGCGGTCGGTGGACCGATTACGAGGCCAGAAGTTTCGACGGTCTCCAGCAAACGATCGATACCGTTCGTGGTCTGGGTGTGCGTGTGTTTGTCATCGGCCAGTCCCCGCAGTTCATAACCGATGTTCGGAAAATCGCGTTCTTCGCAAAGCGCGAAAATCTCGATGATACGTCCTGGCCAATGGCCATGGATCCCGACATCAACAACCGTGTGCGCGCATTTGCCAAAGGCGCCACCTTCATCGATCCGCTGAATTTCCTCTGCAGCGCCGGACGCTGCTCCTACGCCGACGCAGGCCAGTTCCTCTATTTCGATTACGGCCATTTTTCTACCGTCGGGGCCACGCTGGCCATTTCGAAATACTGGCCGGCCTTTGCCACAGACGATGCCGTTGCCACGACGGAGTAACAGTCGGCCCGCTGGCAAGGCACGAGTGCACACGAGTGCACGCATAACGATTGCCCGAATGCCGGCTTGCGTGGTAACGAGGCTGCTGCGCGGGTATGATGTAATGGTAGCTTGTCAGCTTCCCAAGCTGAACGCGCGGGTTCGATTCCCGCTACCCGCTCCAGCTTGCCCAGTCGGCCCGGCCGGCGCCGCACCTCACAGGACCACATGATCAGGTGAGCGGCAAACATCAGCCGGATAGAACATAACGTGATTCTAATAAGAGGCGGCAACAAAAGACGCTGATCCGCGTTTGCGCTTGATCTGAAGGCCAGCCAGGGAGGAACCCAAATGGCCGATGACAAGAGCAATAGAGGTTCTGGCGACGGAAACCGCGTCGCGCGCGACCAAGACTATGAATTCCGCTATTTCGCTACCAAGTTCGGCCTCTCAATACCGCAGATCCGGGAGCTTTTTGGCAAGCACGGCAATGATCGCGAGACCCTGTATCGGGAGGCTCGGAAGCTCGGAAACGCCGTGACCACACAAGAACGGATCTCGAACGACGACCGAACGTTTCACAACCAGGGCCGCCCATGACCGGCAAGCGACATAGCCAAGAAGTCGAACATGAGAGCGACCTTTTCTATCTGTGTCCGACAGGCGGCCAAGTCGTAGATGCTCGGGACCTGCGGCATGTCAATTGGCACGAGCCGCTGGAACTCGATGCCTGATCTGCTCAAAAGGCACCGCGATGTTCGGCAAAGACCTCCTGGTTCACATGCTCGACCGCCGCGACACCCTGCCGCCAGACGAGATCGCGCTCATTGAGGCTCTTCCGGTTCGGCCGGTAACTTTCGGACCCGATGAGGAGATCGTCAGGGAGGGATCCCGCCCCACCGAAAGCTGCCTTGTCGCGAATGGGTTCGCAGTTCGAAACCAGGCTATTCGGGAAGGAAAGCGTCAAATAACGGCAATTCACGTGCCGGGAGACTTTGTCGATCTGCATAGTTTACTGCTAAAAGTGATGGACCACAGCGTGAGCGCGCTGGGTTCGTGCGATGTAGTTTTCATTCGACACAAAGACCTGCTTACAGCAATGGGTGGAAGTCCACATCTCACCCGGATGCTCTGGCTTTCGACGACTATTGACGCCTCGATCCAAAGGACTTGGATAACCTGCCTCGGGCGTCGCTCCGCCAAACAGCATCTCGCACATATACTTTGCGAGTTGTATGTCCGATTAGAGATAGTCGGATTGGCCTCTGACCAGAAGTTCGCTATTCCACTGACGCAAGCGGAAATGGGGGACGTTCTTGGTCTATCTGTAGTTCACGTGAATCGGACACTGCAGGAGCTTCGAGCGAAGGACCTGGTTATCTGGAAAGACCGGAGGATTGTTATCCTTGATTTCCAGCGATTGGCCTTACTGGCCGACTTTGATACGACTTACCTAAATCTCTTCCATGAGCCACGGTGACCGCCCTCGGCCAAGACGCGTCGGCGCACTGATGCGGCATCAAGATTTCTCGTCAAATAAACAATGTGAATGAGCCGTCGCTCCGGATCGATTACGGCTGGGTTCAATTGGCACAGTTGACGTCAAAGAAGGATTGCACATGCGTGAGCTCGAAAATCTCATCGAACAGTATGTAAACAGTCGGAGGCGGCGCCATAGTTTCATATCGACGGGGCTCGCCGTTAAGGCGCTCAAACAGATCGTACCGGCATGTTCGGTCTCAGATTCCGACCTGGCGAACATGATTGCCAATCGTGCAATAGACTACAACCTTCCGGTGAGCTTTGACCTTAATGAGAGCTAGGCGTGGCGCGTCATTATGCAGTCCGACCATGAGCCTTCCGAGGCCTACGAAACGGTCAAGGAAGAGGCCGACCGGCAAGGCTCGGGTGGAGATGCCGGCACGCTAGCAGGCAAGGTCGAGGAAGCCATTCGCGATCGTTTGCCGGGGTCGTCGGACGGGTCTTCAGCCACCTCGTAGCTCGCCACCGGCCTGAAGGTCAGGTCCATAGGACGTCATCCGGCATCGTCTCCGGCGCGCGCCCGGGCCTTGCGAGAGCAGGTGGCGGGCCAGTCCGCTTTGCTACGGGGCAAGCTCGTCGACGGCGCGGGCGATCTCGTCCTTGAACTCGACTTTCGTGCCCGGCTGCACCATGGAGCCGAGATCTTCGACATCCCAATTGGTCAATCGGATGCAGCCATGCGAGAAGGTCGTGCCGATCTTGCCAGGTTCGGGCGAGCCGTGGATGCCGTAGCTTTCGATGGAGAGATCGATCCATACCGATCCCACGGGATTGTTCGGCCCGGCAGCGATGGTGAAGGGACGCTTGCTCTTGACTCCCTTGAAAGCGAAGTCCGGATCGTAGTGATAGGTGGGGTTGCGCACCACGCGCTTGACCTCCGCCATGCCGCTTGGCGCCGGGTTTTCATCGCTGCCGATCGAGGCGGGGTAGACTGCGAGCCATTTGCCGGAAGGATCGAGCACGCGCACCAGGCGAGCGCCCTTGTCGACCTCAATGCCGGCAACGGCCGCGGGAGGATCGCCGCGGCCAACATCAGGCACGATCAAGGTCTTGCCAGGATTCCTGAAGCCGACGCCCGGATTGAGCATCCTGAGCAACTTTTCGCTGACATGGAAGCGCTCCGCCAGCTTCTCCACCGCGTTGCGATAGGCGAGCCGCCGCAGACGGGCCATCCTCTCCATGCGAGCCGGAATACGCCTGGTGAAAGGTCCGCGCAAATCTTTGCGCGTCACCTCATAGGTGACCAGAACCGGGTCGGCGGAGGTCGCCGTGAGCTTGCTCCAGGTCTCCGCAGTGAGCTTGCCATCGGATCGGAGTCCGTTCGCCTGCTGAAAGGCGCCGACTGCCTTGGCGAAGTTCTCTGAGAGGCGACCATCGATCAGCCCCGGCGAGAAGCGGGCGCGATCCAAGAGAATCTGCGCCTTGAGCAGCGTCGGATCGTTCGGTTCACCGGCGGTGAATTGGGCCTGATTAACGGTCGCCAGGTCCAGCTTGGCCGAACGCGCCCCGCCGCACGCGAAGGCAAGCAACGCGGCGAAGACGAGGAGAAGCCTGATCATAGATAGCCTCCCTGGGGACCTGCACAGGAGCCCGCTTCTATGACGCGGCACGGCCCTGTGTGGTTCCTTCGCTCGAGCGATATTCTGATTGAAGCGACATGGCCGAAGAGCCGTAGCTGCGATAGCCAGGCAATGGATTGCTTGATTAAACGCCGTCAGCCCACCTCTCGCAAAATGAAGTCGTGCAGCATCTTGGCCGCCGGCGACAGCACGCGATTTTTTACGGTGATCAGACTGTAAGGCCTGACCTCGATGTCGAATTCGGTCTGGACGACGTCGATGGCGCCGGCCAGCCCCTCGGGGTTCTGGATGAATTTCGCCACCTGGATCGACACCGGCGCGATGGCGTCCGACTGCGCGACCATGACCAGGGTGAGCAGCAGCGAGCTGGTGTTGAGGATGCGGTCCGGCAGCGCGATGTTGCGGTTCAGGAAATTGCTCTCCATCGCCTGGCGCAGCGGCGAGCCGCCCGACTGGAAAACCCAGTCATAGGCGGCGGTCTGCTCCAGCCGCACCGCCTTGCCCTTGGCCAGCGGGTGGCCGCGGCGCACAATGAGGCAGGCTTTTTCGACGCCGATGACGCGGGCCTCGAACAGCCGCGGATTGAGGTCCTCGGGGATGCGCGCGATGATGAAATCGTGACGTGTGGCGATCAGTTCGCGCGCCAGCACATTGGAGGTCTCGACCTGCATGGTGATCTCGATACGCGGATAGATGCGCCGGATCTCGCGGATCGCCGGCACGGCGAGCTCGATTGCAGGGGCCGTCACCGCGCCCAGGAACACCGAGCCGCCCTTGCCTGCCTTGAGCTCGGATATCTCGCGGTCGACCTCGCGCATCTCGAGCAGGATCGAACGCGCGCGCCTCGCCAACGCCTTGCCATAGGGCGTCAGCGTGATGCCGCGCGGCAGCCTCTCGCACAGCTTGACGTCGAGCACCGCCTCCATCTCGGCGATCATGCGCGAGGCGGCGGGCTGGGAGATGTTCATGACCTGGGCTGCCGCGCTGACCCGGCCATGGTCGTCGAGGGCTGCGATCATGCGCATGTGGCGCAGACTGAGGCCGCTGCGCAGCAAGGTCTCACTCCTGCCGGGACGTTCCCCATAACCCTCTGAAAGTCCGCCAGAATCCCGTAGCGCCGCCATGATCTCCGTTTGCTCCTCGCTGGTGGCCGGCCGGCAATCCCGGCCCGATCTTTTGGCCACTTTCAATTCTTTTGGCCACTTTCAGTATACCAGTTTGGGTATAGCAACTACCAAAGATCGCATTTGACAGTTATGGCAAAGCGCCACACCTTTGCGCGTCCTGAAACCTGACCGTCGCCAGCGAGAAAAATCGCATCGACCGGAACCAGAGTCTCAGGGCCGATTGGGAGGATACCGGAGATCGATATGGCGGCAGCGGCGCGTTTTGGCGCTCCTGCACGATCGCGCGGCCCACGAAACCCAGGGTGCGCGTCCATCAACCAGGGAGAGTTAATGTGAAGATCATCAAGACACTGGCCGCCGTCGCGGCCCTTAGCATCGCGGCCATGACGGTCCCGGCGCAGGCAGGCGAAGGCCTCATCGGCGTGCTGATGCCGACCAAGACCTCGCAGCGCTGGATCAACGACGGCGACGCCGTCAAGTCCCAGCTCGAGGCTCTGGGCTACACTGTCGACCTGCAATATGCGCAGGACGATATCCCCAATCAGCTCAGCCAGCTCGAAAACGAAATCACCAAGGGCCCAAAGGCGCTGATCATCGCCTCGATCGACGGCACCACCTTGTCGGACGCGCTGCAGAAGGCGGCTGACGCCGGCGTCGTCGTCGTCGCCTATGACCGGCTGATCAAGAAAACCCCGAATGTCGACTACTACACCACGTTCGACAATTTCGGCGTCGGCGTCATCCAGGCGAAATCGCTGCTCAAGGGCCTCGGCTACCCCGAGAACAAGGGGCCGTTCAACGTCGAACTGTTCGGCGGCTCGCCTGACGACAACAACGCCTTCTTCTTCTACGACGGCGCCATGTCCGTTCTGCAGCCGCTGATCGACGACAAGACCCTCGTCGTGAAGTCCGGCCAGATGGGCATGGACAAGGTCGGCACGCTCCGCTGGCTGGCAGCCACCGCCCAGGCCCGCATGGACAATCTGCTCTCCGCCCACTACTCGGATGGCAGCCGCGTCGATGGCGTGCTCTCGCCATATGACGGCCTGTCGCGCGGCATCATCGCCTCGCTGCGCGCCGTTGGTTACGGCACGGCCGATCAGCCATGGCCAATCGTCACCGGCCAGGACGCCGAAACCGCTTCGGTCAAGGCGATCATCGCCGGCGAGCAGTACTCGACCGTGTTCAAGGACACCCGCGAGCTCGCCAAGGCGACGGTCGAGCTCGTCGACAAGGTGCTCTCGGGCGGCAAGCCGGAGGGCCTCGACACCAAGACCTACAACAACGACGTCAAGGTCGTCCCCTCGATCCTGCTGACGCCGCATGATGTCGACAAGTCGAACTACCAGGCCCTGGTGGTCGATTCCGGCTACATCAAGGCCGAAGAGCTGAAGTAACCGCAGACGTAAAACCCGGGGTCCTGCCCAACGCAGGACCCCGCTTCGTCAGTGAACGACCCCGGTATGTTTCCGGACCTCGCAGGAGTGGTATTCCCGATGGCCCAGACGATTTTGGAGATGCGTGACATCACCAAGACGTTTCCCGGCGTCAAGGCGCTTTCGAATGTCAACCTCAGCGTCGAGGAAGGCGAGATCCACGCCGTTGTCGGCGAGAACGGCGCCGGCAAGTCGACACTGATGAAGGTGCTGTCGGGCGTCTATCCAGCCGGCACCTATGATGGCGAAATCGTCTATCGCGGCGATGAGTGCCATTTCAAAGGCATCCACGACAGCGAGCGCCGCGGCATCGTCATCATCCACCAGGAACTCGCGCTGGTGCCGATGCTTTCGATCGCCGAAAACATCTTCCTCGGCAACGAACACGCCAGCTACGGCATCATCGACTGGAACGCCAACGAGACGCGCACCAGCGCTCTGCTCAAGAAGGTGGGCCTCAAGGAAGACCCCAAGACGCTGATTACCAATATCGGCGTCGGCAAGCAGCAACTGGTCGAGATCGCCAAAGCGCTCAGCAAGGAAGTGCAGTTGCTGATCCTCGACGAGCCGACGGCGAGCCTGTCCGAAAAGGACAGCCAGGCGCTGCTCGACCTGCTGCTCGAATTCAAGCGGCAGGGCATCACCTCGATCCTGATCTCGCACAAGCTCAACGAAATCAACCGGGTCGCCGACAAGGTCACGATCATCCGCGACGGGCGGACGATCGAGACGCTGGCGAAGAAGGACATCTCGGAAGACCGCATCATCACCTCGATGGTCGGCCGCTCGCTGGACGACCGCTATCCGTCGCGCGAGCCTGACATCGGTGAGATCGTGCTCCAGGTGAAGAACTGGTCGGTCTATCATCCTATCCATGCCGAGCGGCAAGTGATCAAGGGTATCGATATCGACGTCCGCAAGGGCGAGGTGGTGGGTATCGCCGGGCTGATGGGCGCCGGACGCACCGAATTCGCGATGAGCCTGTTCGGCCGCTCCTATGGCCGCGGCATCACCGGCGAGGTGCTGCTCAAGGGCAAGCCCATCGATGTCTCCTCTGTCAGCAAGGCAGTCGAACACGGCATTGCTTACGTCACCGAAGACCGCAAGACCTACGGTCTCAACCTGATCGATCATATCAAGCACAACATCACGCTGGCCAATCTTCCCGGCGTGTCGCGCCATAGCGTGATCGACGACATGCGCGAGCTCGCCGTCGCCAACGACTACAAGGCCAAGACCAACATCCGCTCGTCCAGCGTTTATCAGATGACCGGCAATCTATCGGGCGGCAATCAGCAGAAGGTGGTGCTGTCGAAATGGCTGTTCGCCAATCCGGAGGTGCTGATCCTCGACGAGCCGACGCGCGGCATCGACGTCGGCGCCAAGTATGAAATCTACACGATCATCGCGCGTCTTGCCTCGGAGGGTAAGGCGATCATCGTCATCTCGTCCGAGATGCCCGAACTGCTCGGCATCACCGACCGTATCTATGTCATGAACGAAGGACGTATCGTCGGCGAAATGGCGGCGAGTGATGCCAGCCAGGAAAAGATCATGCGCGCCATCGTTCGCGGAGAAGGAAAAGCATCATGAGCACCGAAAGCGGTCCCGTCCCGAAAAGCGGCGTCGCCGAAGATGTGCAGCAAGGGCCGCGCATTGCTGTCTCGGCGCTGGTCACCAACCTGCGCGAATACGGCCTGATCCTGGCGCTTATCGCCATCATGGTGTTCTTCCAGTACACGACGTCCGGAACGCTGTTCAAGCCGGTGAACTTGAGCAACCTGGTGCAGCAGAACAGCTTCATCATCGTGATGGCGCTGGGCATGCTGCTGGTGATCGTCTCCGGCCATATCGATCTCAGCGTCGGCTCCGTCGCCGGTTTCATCGGCGCGCTGGCGGCGATGATGATGGTCATCTGGCCTCTCGGCCCTTTCAGCAATCCGCTGGTGGTGTCGATCATCTGCCTGATCGTCGGTGGTTTAATCGGCGCGGCACAAGGCTACTGGATTGCCTATCACCGAATACCGAGCTTCATCGTCACGCTGGCGGGGATGCTGATCTTCCGCGGCATCTGCCAGGCGCTGCTGGGTGGGGGGTCTTCCGTGGGGCCGCTTCCGGTCGGCTTCAAGGCGCTCAGTTCCGGCTTCATTCCCGACGTGATCGGCTCATTGACGCTGATACCGCCGGTGGTGAACGCCGCCGGCAAGACAATCGTCGGCAGCGGCCTGACGCTGCACATGACGACGATCGTGCTCGGCATCGTCGCGGTGGTCGCCTATGCCTATTTCGGGCTCAGGGCACGGCGCAGCCGCGAGCGGCACGGCTACGAAGCCGAGCCCTTCTCGCTGTTCGTCGTCAAGACCCTGGTGACCAGCGCCCTGGCGCTGTTTCTGGTCTACCAATTCGCCACCTACAGGGGCCTGCCAATCGTTCTCGTGGTGATGGGCGTGCTGATTGCGCTGTTCGTCTTCGTCACCAAACGCATGACGGTCGGCCGCCGTATCTACGCAATGGGCGGCAATGCCAAGGCGGCGCAGCTATCGGGTATCAAGACCGAGCGGCTGACCCTGATGGTGTTCATCAATATGGGCGTGCTCTCGGCGCTCGGCGGGCTGATTATTGCGGCGCGCCTTGGCCAGGCGGTGCCGGCGGCCGGCCTCGGCAGCGAACTCGACGTCATCGCCGCTGTGTTCATCGGCGGCGCTTCGGCGATGGGCGGCGTCGGTCAGGTTGTTGGCGCGGTGGTCGGCGGTTTCATCATGGGCGTCATGAACAACGGCATGTCGATCATGGGCGTCAATGTCGATTGGCAACAGGTGGTCAAAGGCTTGGTGCTGCTCGGCGCCGTGGTCTTCGACGTCTACAACAAGAACAAGGCTTGAGGGCGAGGGAACTCATGCATGTCGCCAAACGTGTGCAGCGTGTTGGGACAACGGCACGCATGAAAGCAAGGATCAAAGCGGGCCCGTTTTCAAACGCGGCGCGCTTTTAGGAGGCACGGGTCACATCGCGGCGCTGCCGGGCGACGCAAGGAAGTCCCCCTAGGGGACCGGGCCCGCGAGCGCAATCCGGACGAAGAATTTCACCCGTGGCGCGGACACCGTCCGAGCTGCGCCAGGAAAAGCTTGCCAGACCGGCAGGCCGGCCAAGGCAATTGAGAGAGGGTACGTCATGCTGATTTCCCAGATCCTCGACGAGGCGGAGACCATCCGCGTCGTCGCCCGCAACGGCGGCAAGACCAGAATCATCAACGGCGCCCGCAGCGTCTATTCGCTGGCGATGGAGGCCGCGCGCACCGGCACCGGGCTTGTCGCCCTCATCGAGCGCAAGGGTTTTGGTGAAGCGGTCGACCTCGATGCCGCCTACAAGAAGGGGCGACTATTGTCGCCGATCAACCATCCCGACCCGGCGCATCTCCACCTCACCGGCACCGGGCTGACACATCTCGGCTCCGCCGCGACCCGCGATTCCATGCACAAGAAGCTCAGCAGCGACGGCGAGGAGCAGCTCACCGATTCCATGAAGATGTTCCGCATGGGGCTGGAGGGCGGCAAGCCGGCCAAGGGCCAGACCGGCGTGCAGCCGGAATGGTTCTACAAGGGCAACGGCACCATGGCAGTGGCGCCCGGTGCGGCACTTCTGTCGCCCGCCTTCGCCGAGGATGCCGGCGAGGAGCCGGAAGTCGCCGGCATCTATGTTATCGGCGACGACGGCGCCCCGTTTCGCGTCGGCTTCACGCTGTCAAACGAATTTTCCGATCACGTCACCGAGCGCGTGAACTATCTTTTCCTCGCGCATTCCAAGCTGCGCAACGCTTCGTTCGGACCGGAGATCCTGATCGGCGAGCTGCCGTCCGACGTCAGGGGTTCCTCGCGCATCCTCCGCGACGGCCAGCTGCTGTGGGAAAAACCGTTCCTGTCGGGCGAGGCGAACATGTCGCACACCATCGCCAATCTCGAACATCACCACTTCAAATATTCGGCCTTCCGCCAGCCGGGCGACGTGCATGTGCACATGTTCGGCACCGCGACACTGTCCTTCGCCGACGGCGTCAGAACCGAGGCCGGCGATGTCTTCGAGATCGAGGCCAAGGATTTCGGCCTGCCGCTGCGCAACCCACTGGAAATCGAGCAGCCGGTGAAGGTGGCGGTGAAGGCGCTTTGACGGCGTGATCTCCCCCCTTGAGGGGGAGATCACGCCGAGGGCGACAGAGGGGGTCGTCTCGCGTGGAGCGCCAGCCCCCTGCGTCTGCGATAAAGAGAGCCAGGCCCGGCCGGACCGACCCCCTCTGGCCTGCCGGCCATCTCCCCCTCAAGGGGGGAGATTGGCAGCTTCGACCTCTCAATAAATATCGAAGTCGAAATATTTGGCCTGGATCTTCTTGTAGGTGCCGTCTGCGACGATCGCGTCGATTGCGGCGTTGAGCTTTTCGCGCAGCGCATTGTCTTCCTGGCGCACGGCGATACCGGCTTCGGTCTCCGTGCCCTTGACGTCGCCGACCATCTTGCAGCAGTCGTCGCTCGACTTCTTCATCCAGTCCATCAGCACGAATTTGTCTGAAAGGACGGCATCGAGACGGCCGTTCATCAGATCGGCGACCGCCTCCTCCTGGGTTGGATAGAGCTTCGCCTCGGCGCCGGCCTTGCCATAGACATCCTGGGCATAGTCGGCCTGGGTGGTCGAAGCCTGGGCGCCGACTGTCTTGCCGGCGAGTGCCGCCGGTTCGGTCGAGGCAATATCGCTGTCCTTCAAGGCCACCAGCGAAAGCGGCGTCGTATAGTATTTGTTGGTGAAGGAGACCTGCTTCTTGCGCTCCTCGGTAATGCTCATGGACGCGATGATGGCGTCGAATTTTTTGGCCTGGAGCGCCGGGATCATGCCGTCCCAGTCCTGCGTGACAAGTTCGCATTCGACCTTCATCTGAGCGCAAAGCGCATTGGCGATGTCGATGTCGAAGCCGACGAGCTTGCCATCCGCGGTGATGGTGTTGAACGGCGGATAGGCGCCTTCAGTGGCAATCTTCAACTTTTCCTGTGCTTGCGCCGACAGGGACCCGACTGACATCGCCAGCATGACGGCTGTTGCTGCCGATGCGATCCATCTTGAAATCTGCATTTTTTGTTCCCCTTGTTCCAACCGTATTGACGGCTAAGACAGCCAAGCACGACCCGTAAGGTCAGGCAAGCATGGTCTGATCATAGCGGGCGATCAGCGCGCGGCGCGAAAATGCTTGGACAGTTTCAGGCCCTGCGCCTGATAGTTCGAGCCGAGATCTGTGCCGTAGAGCGCCTGCGGCCGCTTCAGCATGTGCTCGTAGACCAGCCGTCCGACGATCTGGCCGTGGTCGAGGATGAACGGCACTTCGTGGCTGCGCACTTCGAGCACGGCCCGGCTGCCGGTGCCGCCCGAGGCCGAATGGCCGAAACCCGGATCGAAGAAACCGGCATAGTGGACGCGGAATTCGCCGACCAGCGGATCGAAGGGCGTCATCTCGGCGGCATAGAGCGGCGGCACATGCACCGCTTCCTGGCTGACGAGGATATAAAATTCGTCCGGATCGAGCACCAGTTCGCCGGCGCCGCTCTTGTAGAGCGGGTCCCAGAAATCGAGGACATCCTGCGCGGCGCGCTTGTCGACATCGACCAGGCCGGTGTGGTGCTTGCCGCGGTAGCCGACCAGCCCGTCCTTGTCGCCATCGAGGTCGATCGACAGTGCGATGCCGCCGCCGGAAATGTTCGGCGGCTCGGTGGCGACGAGCGTCTCGGCACGGTGCAATTCATGCAGCTCGCTTTCCGACAAAAGCGCGTTGCCGGTGCGGAACCGGATCTGCGACAGCCGCGAGCCGGCGCGGACGACGATCGGAAAGGTGCGCGGGCTGACTTCGAGATAGAGCGGGCCGTTGTAGCCGGCAGCGATCTTGTCGAACTCGTGGCCGCGATCGGTCATCACGCGGGTGAAGATGTCGAGCCGCCCGGTCGAGCTTTTTGGGTTGGCCGAAGCGGAAATGTTTGCCGGAAGCGCCAGGCTCTCGAGCAGCGGCACGATATAGACGCAGCCCGTCTCCAGCACCGCACCATCGGTGAGATTGATTTCGTGCAGCTTCAGGCGGTCGAGTTTTTCAGCAACCCTGTAGTTGGGGCCGGGCAGGAAGGAGGCGCGCACCCTCCAGGCCTTGTCGCCAAGCCTGAGGTCCAGGCTGGCCGGCTGGACCTGGTCGGCGTCGAGCGCGCGCGGCGACTTCAGCGCGCCCGACTGGTACAGCGCGGAAATATCCTGATCCGGAAGAATGCCTGTCTGCCGCAAAGTCTGGCTCCGCTCGAAGGCCGGGCGTGGTCTCGTCTTGTCGCAGGATCCGCCGTGGAACCCGCTGGTACAAACCTCTTAATCATGCCGGCAATTGACGCAAGCGCGGTGCAGGTCTAAAGGATCGTTATCCCGTGGTGATTTGGCCGGTCGGCTTGCAGCCACGTTAAATAAGTCGCTAAAGGACCGTCGGGCCGAAAGGCCGTACGACCGGTTGCGACTTTCGCGGCCGGTTTTTTTGTGTTTGGACCATTTTTTGTGTTTGGAACAAGGTGATGACGAGCAAAACGCGCAACTGGAAGCCTCAGACCGCCCTCGTGCATGCAGGAACGCTGCGTTCCGGCTTCGGCGAAACCTCCGAGGCGATGTATCTCACGCAAGGCTATGTCTACGACACGGCGCAGGCGGCGGAAGCCCGCTTCAAGGGCGAGGAACCGGGCTTCATCTATTCGCGCTATGCCAATCCGACGGTCGACATGTTCGAGAAGCGCATGTGTGCGTTGGAAGGTGCCGAAGATGCCCGCGCCACCGCATCCGGCATGGCGGCGGTGACGGCGGCGTTGCTGTGCAGTGCCCGGGCCGGCGACCACATCGTGGCGGCGCGCGCGCTGTTCGGCTCCTGTCGCTGGGTGGTCGAGACGCTGGCGCCGAACTACGGCATCGAGGCGACGCTGGTCGACGGCACCGACATCGCCAATTGGGAAAAGGCGGTCAGGCCCAACACCAAGTTGTTCTTCCTTGAAAGCCCGACCAATCCAACGCTGGAGGTCGTCGACATCGCAGCCGTAGCCTCGCTTGCCGATTCGATCGGCGCGCGGCTGATCGTCGACAACGTCTTTGCCACGCCCTTGCAGCAGAAGCCGTTGCAACTCGGCGCCCATATCGTCGTCTATTCGGCGACCAAGCACATCGATGGCCAGGGGCGCTGCCTCGGCGGCATCATCCTGTCGGACAAGAAGTGGATCGACGAGAATTTGCACGACTACTTCCGCCACACCGGTCCCAGCCTCTCGCCCTTCAATGCCTGGACGCTGCTGAAGGGCCTGGAGACGCTGCCGCTGCGCGTGCGCCAGCAGACGGAAAGTGCCGGCCGGATCGCGGACTTCCTCGCCGAGCGATCGGAAATTGTCCGCGTCATCTATCCCGGCCGCGCCGATCACCCGCAGGCGGCGATCGTCAAGAAGCAGATGTCGGGCGGCTCGACGCTGATCTGCCTCGACGTCAAGGGAGGCAAGCAGGCGGCCTTCGCCTTCCAGAACGCGCTCGATGTCGTGCTGATCTCCAACAATCTCGGTGACGCCAAGAGCCTGATCACCCATCCGGCGACGACGACACACAAGAATCTGAGCGACGAGGCGCGGGCCGAACTTGGCA
Organism: Mesorhizobium sp. WSM4806; assembly: GCF_055811635.1. Lineage (NCBI taxonomy): Bacteria > Pseudomonadati > Pseudomonadota > Alphaproteobacteria > Hyphomicrobiales > Phyllobacteriaceae > Mesorhizobium > Mesorhizobium sp. WSM4806. Next base: position 64,220 of record NZ_JBVVQZ010000014.1, read on the forward strand.
TCGGGCCAGGCACGCTCAGGCTGTCCGTCGGACTGGAGGACACTGACGACCTGCTCGAAGACATCGAGCAGGCCTTGAAAGCCGCCAGGTAGGGATACGCGCCGAACTGCTGCGCTCTGATCTGGCAAAGCAGGCGCGGTCAGGCGCCCGACGGCGTCTCTTCCAATTCCGCAACGGCGCTGGTTTGGATGGTCATCGTGTTGCCGCGCCAGTCGACGGCACCGCTGAGCCAGCCGCGCACCCAGATGGCGGGAAGCATCACGTCCCGCGCAACCATCGCCGGGATCATGCGCAGCGACAGGTGCCAGCCCTTGGCCGAGGCGAGAGCGCATTCCGGCAGATAGGCGACTATCAGCACGGCGATGGCGGTAGCCGGCAGGCTGAAACCGGCGCCTGCTGCCGCAACCAGCGCCAGCACCAGCGGCGGCGCCGCTCCGATCAGGATCTCGGGCGCGAAAAACAGTGGGAAGGTGACGCGACGCAGGCGTGCCCAGCGGGCCTGGCGCGACCAGATTTCGCCAAATGTGCGCAAGCCGAGCGGCTGTTCGAAGGGCGCGGCAACGAGATTGACGCGCAGTCCGAGCCCGTTGACAAGCTTGGTCGCGGCGGCATCCTCGGCAATCTCGGCGGCAAGCGCACGGATGCCGCCATTGGCGTCGAGCAATGGCTTGTTCCACAGCATGCTCTTGCCCTGGGCGAAACCGAGGCCGAGCGCCTCGCCGGTATATTGCCAGCGCGCCTGCAGCGTGTTGAGGAAAGCGCATTCGACCTCCGCCCAGAACCCGTCCGGCCGCGAGCCGATCGGCGTCGAGCAGACGAGGCCAGTGTCCTGCCGCCATGCCGTCATCAGATGCTGGACATAGTCCCTCGGCATCAGGACGTTGGAATCGGCAAGGATGACCCAGTGGTGGCGCGCGGCCTCCCAGGCCTTCACGCAATTGTTGAGTTTCGGATTGCCGCTGATGCGGTCGTCGCCGACCAGCAGCCGGGCCGGCACGGCCGGAAAGCGGGCGATCGCATCGGTGATCGGCCCGACCACCGGGTCGTCGGCATGGGCGACGCAGAAGATGAGCTCATAGTGCGGCCAGTCGAGAGAGAAGGCGCGCTCGAGCGTCTCCTCGGTAAACGGCTCGACGCCGCGCGACGGCACGACGATCGACACCGGCGGCGCCTTGGCGGCTGGCGGCGTGATCCTGCCAGGCCGCTTCAGCTTCAACGAAGCGAGCAGGATGCTGGCGAGATTGACAACAAGCAGAGCTATGGAAAGCAAGGCGGCTGTGACTGTCAATTCCATCAATATCTGGTCGCTCCAGAAAAAACCGGCCGCATGAAAGCCGTTTTCAACAGTTCGACAGAATGCTGAGTCGCCCGGCCCTGCACACCATCCCCAGCCCTGCACACCATCATTGTCACGTGTCACTTAAATGACATTGTTGTTCGGCACCTGCGCTTAACAAATTCGGGCAACGATGGCAGACACCGAGGGGACGCACCCCGCTGACCGAACTGCGGAGAGGGTCGAATGTTCCGTCTTCATAGTGTGGAGTGATTTATGTACAGCGCCGTCACGCGCGACATCGAAGTGCAGGTCAGGCCGTTCTATCTGGAAGATCGCTCCGACCCGTCGGAGAACCGCTATGTCTGGGGCTACCAGGTGACCATCGACAACCAGTCGGATGAATTCGTGCAGCTTCTGTCGCGCTACTGGCAGATCACCGACGGCACCGGCCGGGTCGAGGAGGTGCGCGGCGCCGGCGTTGTCGGCGACCAGCCTGAACTCAATCCCGGCGATAGTTATCAGTATACGTCTGGCTGCCCACTCTCGACGCCATCCGGCATCATGGTCGGCCACTACACGATGCGCAATAAGCGGGGTGAGACGTTCGACGTCGCCATCCCCGCCTTTTCGCTCGACCTGCCGGGCACGCGGCGGACGGTGAACTGAGAGAGATAGATGGCCGGAAGGTCGTGCTGCCCCTCATCCGCCTGCCGGCACCTTCTCCCCGTATAGTGAACGGGGAAAAGGGAACCCATCTATCAACTGGACAACCTGTCGCAACGCTGGCGCCCCCTCTCCCCGTTCTTCACGGGGAGAGGGTAGGGTAAGGGTGAGGGGCCGGGCCAACGCTTCGTCGGTGATTTCAATTCTATTGAGCCGCAGCAAATTCCGCCGGGTCGAAGTCATATTGCTTCGAGCAGAATTCGCAGGCGACGTGAATGCCGCCATCCTCGGTGCTGTCCCTGATCTCGTCGGCGGAGAAGCCTCCGAGAATGCCGCGGATCTTCTCCCTGGAGCATGAGCACTGGTCGGCTACCGGCACGCCGCCGAAGACGCGCACGCCGTGCTCGTGGAACAGCCGGTAAAGCAACCGCTCGGCGCCGATCGTCGGGTCGATCAGTTCCGTCGGCTCGATGGTGCCAAGCAACGCCAGCAGTTCCTGCCAGGAATTGTCGGCCGGATCATGGATCTCCTCGCGCGGATCGCCGTCGCCACCCGGAAGGTCGGGCACGCGCATGCGTTCGGGCGATTGCGGCAGGAACTGTGCCAGTATGCCACCGGCGCGCCATTGCTCGCGGGCACCGCCGATGCCGGGCGTCAACAGCTTGGCCACCGAAAGCCTGAGATCGGTCGGGATCTGCTCCGACTGCCGGAAATAGGTGCGGGCGGCCTCCTCCAGCGTCTCGCCGTCAAGTTGGACGATGCCCTGATAGCGCTGCGTGTGGGCGCCCTGGTCGATAGTCAGCGCCAGGACACCGCTGCCGAGCAGCGTCCGCTGCGAGGTCTCGCCGGCAGACGTCAGTGCCTCCAGCCGATCGGCGTCGAAGCGGGCATAGGCGCGCAGCGCATGCGGCGTGGAAAAATCCGCCACCAGCATGTCGACCGGCCCGTCGGTGCGGGTCTGCAGGATGAACTTGCCTTCGAATTTGAGCGAAGTGCCGAGCAGCACCGTCAGCACGCAAGCTTCCGCCAGAAGGCGGGCGACCGGCTCGGGATAGTCATGCCGGCCGAGGATCGCGTCGAGCATCGGCCCGAGCTGGACGGTACGGCCGCGCACGTCGAGCGGGCCGACCTCGAAGGGCACGACATGATCGTCGCCGGCGTAGCCGAATTCGCCGAGTTTGGGTTGATGTTCAGCCAATTGACGGGTTTCCAACATGACAAAGCTCCGGGGCGCGGCGATGCTGCCCTCCGGGGCGCATGCGTCGAAACGCGCTCGATTTGCGTGATGCGCCTGAGATAGGCATCACGCACTCCCGGATCAAGGCGGCCGGGATCAAGGCGGCCCGGATCACGGTGACCAGGATCACGGCAGCCCGGATCAAGCGCCGAGGCACCAAGCCAAAACCGCCTTCTGGGCGTGGAGCCGGTTCTCGGCCTCGTCGAACACCACCGAATGCGGCCCGTCGATGACTTCGTCGGTGACCTCCTCGCCGCGATGCGCCGGCAGGCAGTGCATGAACAACGCGTCGGGCTTTGCCTTCGCCATCAGTGCCGCATTGACCTGATAGGGTGAGAAGACATTGTGGCCGCGAGCACGGTGCTCTTGGCCCATCGACACCCAGCAATCGGTAACGACACAGTCGGCCTCGTGGACGGCCTCCTCGGGCGAGCGGGTGAAGTTCAACTTGCCGCCATGCGCCCTCGACCAGTCGACATGCTTCTGCGCCGGCTCGCTGCCTTCCGGCACGGCGACGTTGAGGTTGAAGCGGAACCGCGCCGAGGCCTCCAGCAGTGAATGCAGCACGTTGTTGCCGTCGCCGGTCCAGGCGATGGTCTTGCCGGCGACCGGGCCGCGATGCTCCTCGAAGGTCATGATGTCGGCCATCAGCTGGCAGGGATGGGTATCGTCGGTCAACCCGTTGATGACGGGGACGGTGGCGTTCTCGGTCAGCTCCAGCAGCCGATCATGCGACGTGGTGCGGATCATGATCGCATCGACATAGCGCGACAGCACCTTGGCCGTGTCGGCGATGGTTTCGGAGCGGCCGAGCTGCATCTCGGCGCCGGTCAGCATGATGGTCTCGCCGCCGAGCTGGCGCATGCCGACGTCGAAGGACACGCGCGTGCGCGTCGACGGCTTGTCGAAGATCATCGCCAGCACCTTGCCTTCAAGCGGTTTTGTCCGCTCGCCAGCCTTGAGCCTTGCCTTTCGCACGACGGCATCGTCCAGCATAAGGCGCAGATCGCCCTCGGAAACGGCGGAAAGATCGGTGAAATGGCGAAGGCTCATGTGGGTCTTCCGACTGTTATTTCGCCGCAGCCGCGGCGATGGCGTCCGACAGGCCCCGGGCGCCGGCGCGGATGCGGTCGAGCGCCGCATGGATCTCGGCGTCGGTGACGGTGAGCGGCGGCAGCAGGCGAAGAACGTTGTCGCCGGCCGGAACCGCCAGCAGATGCTGGTCGCGCAACGCCATGTTCACCTTGGTGTTGGGCGCGGCGCATTTCAGGCCGAGCATCAGGCCGCTGCCTCTGATGTCTTCGATGACATCGGGAAATTCGTCGGCGACACCCGCCAGCCCCTGCTTCAGCAGCAACGCCTTGCGCTGCACATCCTCCAGAAAACCGTCTGCCAGCACGACGTCGAGCACGGCGTTGCCGACCGCCATCGCCAGCGGATTGCCGCCGAAAGTGGTGCCGTGCACGCCGGCGGTCATGCCGACAGCGGCCTCGTCGGTGGCGAGGCAGGCGCCCACCGGGAAGCCGCCGCCGATGCCCTTGGCGACCGCCATGATGTCGGGCGTGACGCCAGCCCATTCATGCGCGAACAGTTTTCCGGTGCGGCCGATGCCGCACTGGACCTCGTCGAAGATCAGCAGCAGATCATGCTGTTCGCAGAGCTGCCTCAGCCGCTTCAGCGACTGCGTCGGCACCGGGCGGATACCGCCCTCGCCCTGCACCGGCTCGATCAGGATCGCGGCGGTCTCTGATGTGATCGCCTTTTCGGCGGCGTCGATGTCGTCGAAGCCGACCTGGTCGAAACCTTCGACCTTGGGGCCGAAACCTTCCAGGTATTTATACTGGCCGCCGGCGGCGATGGTCGCCAGCGTGCGGCCATGAAAGGCGCCTTCGAAGGTGATAATGCGAAAGCGCTCGGGATGGCCCTTGACGAAATGGTAGCGCCGCGCCGTCTTGATGGCGCATTCCAGCGCCTCGGCGCCGGAATTGGTGAAGAACACCTTGTCGGCGAAGGTGGCGTCGGCCAGCCGCTCGCCCAGACGGCTCTGCCCCGGAATCTCGTACAGGTTGGAGACATGCCAGAGCTTGGCCGCCTGCTCGGTGAGTGCCGAGACCAGATGCGGATGGCTGTGGCCCAGCGAATTCACGGCAACGCCGCCGCCAAAATCGAGATACCGCTCGCCCTTGTCGGTGACCAGCCAAGTGCCTTCCCCATGGTCGAAGGCCAGGGGTGCGCGGGTAAAGGTCTCGAAAAGCGCCGAACCGCTCATTATATGCGTCTCCGGAACCGGAAAATCAAAAAGCCGCCAAAGCGGCGGCCTGTGCGGCTTATCGTGTTTTTCGGCCATGAAGTCAACGAAAACGTCGCGCAAGGACGCGCGGCAAGCTTTCCAGCGAGACGCCGGCTCATCAGCGACCGGGCAAGTTGGGGAAAACCGAAAAAACCGATTCGTGTTGGCCCTCGGACTCTTGTCACCGAGTCAGCGCATAAGGTAATTATAGGTCGAGAAATAACTAGATTTCGTGCGGCGGACCTAATCACCCGATATATGTGGTGTCTGCCCGGCGGAAGCCGGATCGTGGAAGGATTCCGATCGCCGCACATTTCAGCAGGAGCGCGGTCTCATGAATTGGACTGACGAGCGGGTCGAACTTCTTAGAAAATTGTGGTCGGAGGGGCTGAGCGCCAGCCAGATCGCCGCACAGCTTGGGGGTGTCAGCCGCAATGCCGTCATCGGCAAGGTGCATCGGCTGAAACTGTCGGGCCGCGGACGCGCGACTGCCACGCCGGCACGCCAGAAGAAGAGCGTGCAGGGATCGACCGTGCAGAAATCGGTGTCGCGGGCCGCGAGCACTGCGCGGCATATCACCACGTCGATCGGCGCGACCGCGCTGCAGGCGCAATTCGACGCCGTGCCGGTGACGCGTCATTATGTCCGTCCGGTCGAGAACGTCGTCGTGCCGATCTCGCGGCATCTGCAGCTCGTCGAACTGACCGAGCGGACATGCAAATGGCCGAATGGCGATCCGCTTTCGGAGGAGTTCCATTTCTGCGGCAACGACGCGGCCGAAACCGGACCCTATTGCAAGTATCACGCCCGCGTTGCGTTTCAGCCCGCTTCGGAGCGGCGGCGCAGTAGGTAGGGAAATAGGGGAGTAAGGCAGTACGGCAGTATGGGGTGAACTGCAAAAGGCTGCGCTCGTGAGGCGCCATCTTTCCCTACTGCCCTACTGCCCTACTCCTCACAGCCAGCCGCTCTTGCGGAAGCGCCAGTAGAGAACCGAGCAGACCAAAATAATCGCTCCCAGAACGACCGGGTAGCCATATTCCATCCTAAGTTCCGGCATGTCGTTGAAGTTCATGCCGTAGATGCCTGCGAGCGCCGTCGGCACCGCCAGGATTGCAGCCCATGAGGCGAGCTTCTTGGTGATCGCCGTTTCCTGGCTCTGGCCAACCAGGAGGCTCGCCTCGAAGGCAAATGCGAGCACCTCCCGCAAGCTGTCGATCTTCTCCTGGACGGTGCGGATGTGGTCGGTGACGTCGCGGAACAGCGGGTGCATGGCCGCATGGATCTGCGGCAGGTCGGCGCTGGTCAACCGGCGGCAGACTTCCACCAGCGGCAGCGCGGCGTTGCGCAGGCGCAAGAGATCGCGGCGCAGCATGTAGAGCCGCTCTATGTCGGAGCCGGTCATCGGCTTCAGCAGAACCCTGTCCTCGATCGCCTCGACCTCGTCCTCGATCTGCTCGAGCACCGGCATGTAGTTGTCGACGATGAAATCGAGAATGGCATAGAGGACGAAATCCTCGCCTTTGGCTAGCGAATGCGGGCAGCTTTCCCAATGCTGGCGAACGGCGGCATAAGAAGTCGACGGACCGTGCCTGACGCTGACGATGTAGCCGGCGCCGACGAACAGATGCGTCTCGCCGAAGGTGACGCGCCTGTCGATCAGTTGAGCCGTGCGGGCAACGATGAACAACGCATCGCCATATTGCTCGATCTTCGGCCGCTGATGCGGATGCTCGGCGTCCTCGATCGCCAGATCGTGCAGGTGGAATTGTGCCTGGACACGAAGCAACAGGTCGCGGTCCGGCTCCAGCAGGCCGATCCAGACGACATGACCTGGCTTCTTGGCCCATTCGCCGGCTTCCTCGATCGGAATGTCGGCGACACGCCGGCCGGCGGTATAGACGCTGGAAGCGACGATGGCCGATGTCGGCGGGGCCGGCGTCAGGTTCCGAACGGTTTCCATCGCTACCTCCTGGAGGCATGGCCTCGGGTCAGGATCAGGAACGTTCGGTAAAGCTTAGCCTAAATCAGCAATGGGTTCGAGAGGCAGCCGCTCACTTCGCCGGTAGCGTTGCGGGAAGCACAATCTTGTCTGTCTTGTCGCCCTTCGGCCGCTCGGCCGGCATCTGGTCGCCGGTGACGATGTAGTAGATCGTCTCGGCGATATTGGTGGCGTGGTCGCCGATCCGCTCGATGTTCTTGGCGCAGAACAGCAGGTGCGTGCAGGGCGTGATGTTGCGCGGATCTTCCATCATGTAGGTCAGCAACTCGCGAAACAGCGAGGTGTACACGGCGTCGATCTGATCGTCGCGGTCACGCACGAAGCCGATCTTTTCCACCGAGCGCGACGCGTAGACGTCGAGCACTTCCTTGAGCTGCGTCAACGCCAGGTCCGCCAAAGCCTCGATGCCGCGGAACAGGCTGGTCGGCTGGCGCCCTTCTATGACGGCAACCACGCGCTTGGCGACATTCTTGCCGAGGTCGCCGACCCGCTCGAGATCCGCCGAGATGCGGATCGCGCCGACGATCTCGCGCAAATCCGTCGCCATCGGCTGGCGCTTGGCGATGATGATGATCGCCTTGTCGTCGATCTCGCGCTGCCCCTGGTCCAGAACGGCATCGTCGCGGATGACCTTCTGGGCAAGGCCAGGGTCGGCGTTGACCAGGGCCGCAATCGCCTGTTCGACCATGCGTTCGGCATGCCCGCCCATCGCGGCAATGCGCTTCGACAGATATTTCAGCTCCTCGTCATAGGCGCTGACGATGTGCACGGACTGCATGGAGATGCCTTCCCGGGTCTTCTGGTCCGAGTCGTTCCTCGAATCCCCGCTGATACGCTAGCCGGATGACAGAAAAAAGAAAGCGATAGAGCGACGTGCGTCCACTAGGCCACAGAGTAGGCTCTAAAGTCCTGTATCCACGCATCCGGTGGTCCTAAAGTCTTCCGGTACTCGGGCCGGCGCGTGCTTAGATAGTGAGGTGTCAGTGCACCGGCAAATGCACCGTGAAAGCTGCGCCGTTGCCGACCTCCGACTTGATCGACAGCCTGGCGTTGTGGCGCGTCAGGATATGCTTGACGATGGACAGGCCAAGGCCGGTGCCCTTCTGGGTTCGGCTGTTTTCGACATCGACGCGGTAGAAACGTTCGGTGATGCGCGGGATGTGCTCCTCGGGAATGCCGGGGCCAAAGTCCCGGATGGTGATGTCGATGCCCGGTTCGGGACCGTCATCGCTGTGGGCAATCGTCACCACGACACGTCCACCCGACTGTCCATATTTGCAGGCGTTTTCCAGCAGATTTTCGAAAACCTGGAAAAGTTCATCGCGATCCCCCGCCACATTGAGTGGTCCTTTCGCGAAATCCCGCTCGATGGCAACGCCGTTTTCCCGCGCAAGCGGACCCAGCGAATCGATGACGCTGTCGAGGGTCTGGCGGAGATCGACCTCGGTTCCCGGCTGCAGATAGGGTTTCATCTCCAGCCGCGAAAGTGACAGCAGGTCGTCGATCAGGCGCGCCATGCGGCCGGTCTGGTTGTGCATGATCTGCAGGAACTGCTCGCGCGCCGCCGGGTCGTTGCGGGCCGGGCCGCGCAGCGTCTCGATGAAACCGGAGATCGAGGCGAGCGGAGTTCGCAGCTCATGGCTGGCATTGGCGATGAAGTCGGCCCGCATCCGGTCGATGCGGCGCGCCTCGCTCTGGTCCTTGAAGACCAGCACATAGAGGTCGGTGCCGTGGCCGACCGAAGATGCACTTACGCGATAGGCCCGTTCGACCGGCAGCTTTTCGGTATATTCGACGACGTCCGAAGCGGCGCCTGACAGGATACTGTCCAGCAGGGCCTGCATCTCGGGCGCGCGGAATTTCAGCGACAGCGACATGCCCGGTGCAATGCCGCCGAAGGCGGCGAAGGCGGCGGCGTTGGCATGGACAATCGTCGCGGCGCGATCGAAGATGATCAGCGGATCGGCAACGGCAGCCGCCAGATATTCTCCCGACAGCTGTTGCAGCCCGCCTGCCTCGATCGCCGCGGCATCCTCCGCGGATTGGCGCGCTACGCCGGCCGGCAGCATCGCGGCGGCGAGCAGCAGCACAGCACATGCCAGCAGCACAACATGGAAGGACATGTCTGCGAAACCATAGACCGTCAAGATCGCGACGATGCCGGTCGCAAGCAGCCAGCGGCTGTTCCACAACCGGGTGACGACGGCTTGCGCCGTGGTTCGCTGTTCTGCGCCGCCCATATCAGCCATTGTCAGCCACTGTCAGCCATTCGCGCGCACTATGCCTCCGTCCCCACCCCGACCGGCAGGTTGGAAACTTCCCGCTGACCGGCGCTATCACTAATCTGCTGCATCGTTCCTTTCGAAAATCGATTCCGATTTTCGGGCCGATGCAGTAAGGCTCCCAATAGCATGAGTCCGGAAGCTGGAAAGGTTGGTCTCGATGAAAAACCCCAAGGAAGATGCCGCCGCGCCTGTTCCGGGTCCGCAAAAGATCCGGATCAACGGCAAGGAGTTCGAGTTCGACATCGAGGATCCCAAGCTTCCGGACTGGATCGAGGACAACAAGCTGACGGCCGGCGGCTACCCCTACGACAAGAAAATGAAAAGCGACGAGTATGACGAGACGCTCGAGCGGCTGCAGATCGAGTTGGTCAAGGCGCAGGCATGGCTGCAATCGACGGGCAAGCGGGTGATGTCGCTGTTCGAAGGACGCGATGCCGCCGGCAAGGGCGGCACAATCTTCGCGCTGCGCCAGTACATGAACCCCAGGACAGCGCGCAACGTGGCGCTGACCAAGCCTAGCCCAACCGAAATCGGGCAATGGTATTTCCAGCGCTATATCGCGCACTTTCCGACATCCGGCGAGTTCGTCACCTTCGACCGCTCCTGGTACAATCGAGCCGGCGTCGAGCCGGTCATGGGCTTCTGCACGCCGGAGCAGCATCAGAGATTCCTGGACGAGACGCCGTATTTTGAACGGATGATCTGCAACGAGGGCATCCATTTCTTCAAATTCTGGCTGAACATCGGTCGGGAAACACAGCTTGAGCGGTTTCACGATCGCCGCTGGAGTCCTTTGAAGAACTGGAAATTCTCGCCGATCGATATTGCCGGCATCGCCAAATGGGACGATTACACCAAGGCGCGCGATCTCATGTTCGAGCGCACGCATAAGGAATTCGCGCCCTGGATCATCATCCAGGCCAACGACAAGCGGCGCGCGCGACTTGCCATCATCCGGCGCATCCTGTTGTCGCTTCCCTATGACGGCCGCGATCTCGACGCCATCGACAAGGAAGACAAGAAAATCATCGGGGAAGGGCCTTCGTTCCTGGGAAGACAGGCCTGAAGCGCTGCCGCGCGCCCCCAAGGACGCGCGGCACGATTCCGGATATTTTTGTCATTCTGCCGAATGACGTCTCATGCCGCCAGCCGGGCAATCCGCTGCAGCCGCCGCAGTGTGGTATCGTCCTGCAAAGCCTGCTGAAACAGCGAAATCTCCTGGTCGATGCGATCGCAGAGTGCGCCTGTGTCGCCCTTGAGCAGGTCGCGCGTCTGCAGCAGTGCGGCAACCGGCTTCTTGGCGAGTTGCCTGGCTCTGCCAAGTGCGGCTTCCTCGACGTCGCCGACCACGATCTCCGTGACCAGGCCCAGCATCCTGGCGTCCGCGGCACTGAGCGTGTCGCCCAGGCAGAAGAAGCGGAAAGCGCCGGCATAACCGAGTTTCTGCGGCGCCAGGATGCTGGTCGCCGCGTCCGGCACGAGGCCGAAATCGACGAACGGCACCCGGAACGTGCTTTCGTCAGATGCGATCACCATGTCGCAATGGAACAGGATGGTGCAGCCGACACCGACGGCGTCGCCGTCGACACAGGCAAGGACCGGTTTGGGGAACGTCGCCAACGTGCGGAACATGTCGGTGACGGCAGCGATCAACCGTTGATGCTTGGTGGCGTCGAGGAACTCGGAGAAATCGCCGCCGAGGCAGAAGCAGCCGGCGAGGCCGCGCAGCACCACGACGCGCACATCATCGTCGATTGCAGCTTCGTGGAAGATCCTGGCCAGGCTTTCATAGGCTCGCCCGTCCAGCACCGGCCGGCCGTCATCCGACGACACCGTGACGATCAACGAATGATTGCGGAACTCTGTTTGCGGGTGGATGTTCATGGCTGTCTCCAATTCTCACGAGGCCTGCCTCATTCCGAGCCTGTCGGGATATCCCCTGGCCAGGACCGGCGCGAAATGACTGCGACGCGACCGCACCACCTCAAGCGTGTGCTCGTTGAAGGTGAGCAGTGTGGCGACGACCTGCTGGTTGCCATAGGTGCGCTGGTAGCCAAGCGGCTTCGCCAGGAAGTGCAACTGCAGCGCCCGCAGAACCCACATCGGCTCGAACTCGATGATCACCTGTTTGACATTCCGCTTCAGCCCCCACTCGACGAAGCCGGCAATGAGCTCGGTGCCGACCGTGGAGACGCCGCGCTTGCCGTCACGAAAGCCCGGCGCGACCGCATAGCGGGTCAGTTCCCACACGTTCGGCCCGGATGGCGGCGTCCCTTCAAAGAGGTCCGCCAGCACCTCGGTCAGAAGATGCGCACGCGTTGTCGGCAACATCCGCTGATAACCGGCGAGTTCGCCATTGCGGATGACGAGTTGGTGCACCGCCTCGTCATGGTCGAACTGATCGATCTCAAGGCCGTCGGGGCGCTGCAGATCGGACCACCCCATCTCCTCGACGAAAATCTTGTAGCGTAAACGATGAACGGCCTCCCAAAGGTCGGGACGTTCCATAAGTTCCTGTGTTGTAAGGGAAAAAAGCATCTGCCGTCTCCTAGGTTCAATAGGAAGATACGGCCGGGCTGTCCCGAGGAAATTACGCGATCACGTAGGCAAGAATTTCTAGGCCGGCACGGCCGAGCTAGCTAATATAGCCGCGCCTTATCGCTTCCGCGACCGCCTGCACCCGGTTGACGGCACCGAGTTTGCTTTTGGCGTTAAGAAGGTGTTTCTCTGATGTGTGTTCCGAAATGCCGAGAATCTGTGAAATCTCCCATTCGGACTTGCCGACAGCGGCCCATTGCATGCATTCGCGCTCACGCGGCGTCAGTTCGACGTGGTGGTCGAGGGTCTTGGCCGCCATCGTGTGGATCTGCATGGCGCGGCCAATCGCATAGGTCGCCACCAGCGACACCAGCCCAAAATCGGCGCCCGACAATTCGACGGCCTCGCCGCCCAGCGACACCATGACGATCTGGCCATCGAGCGTGATCAGCGGGAAGGCCAATCCGTCGCGCAGCTTGAATTCGCCGGCGTCGCCCATCACTTCGCCGCTGCTCTTGTCGATGCGGATGCTCTGGGACGCTTCCCGCCACTGGAACGGCGCCTGCAGCTGCTTCATGTGGCTGACGACGGGGTCATGGTCGACATAGTTGCGCGCCACATAGCGCTCCAGCCATTCTCCCGGCCACTCGCAAAGCAGCACATGGTCCTTTTGCTGGCCTCTTGGCGTGCCCGGCTGCGGAACCGTTCCGGCCATCAGCGCCGTCAGGCCGAACTCCGAGGTTATGCCAAGCAGTTTTTCGCAGACCGCGGCCGCCGTATCGGCGTGCTGCAGCTGATCTATGAATTCCAGTGTGCGATCGAAGTGGCCCATTGCAACATCTACCCCATGTTGCCTTCCCGCGTTGAGATCAACGGCCCAGTGCTTGACCCGCACTTTGCCCTCGACCCCGGATTACAAACCTGCTCCTCTCTGTCTGCAGCGCCTTGCGACTACCCCTCCAGCCGACGCAACACATGTTTGCAAGCTCGCTGAAGCATAACCCTAAATCGGCGTGATGAAATCAAAAACCGTTGTGCCTGTGCCTTTTTCGTACCAAAAGCCACATTGGACAAGACAGGGCGGAGTTCGATCGTGGCAATTCGATGGATATCCATCGTCTTAACGCTGGCAATGACGGGGGCACAGTGGCTCACGGCGGCGCGCGCCGCGGAGCCGCAAGTGCCGATGCTGTGGGATGCCAAGGAGCGGCTGCCGAAGCCTGACCTGTCCGCGCTGCCGCGTCTGAGATTCCTGACCACCACCGATTTCCCGCCGTTCAACTTCCTCGACGGGGCGGGCCGCTTGTCCGGCTTCCACGTCGATCTGGCGCGCGCGATCTGCGCCGAACTCGGCATCGCCGAAAAATGCCAGATCCAGGCGCTGCCTTGGGCCGAGCTCGAAGGGGCGCTGCAAAAGGGCGAAGGCGAAGCGATCATTGCCGGCATTGCCGCCACGCCAGAGTCGCGGTCGAAATATGCCTTCTCGCGTTCCTACCTGCAGTTTCCGGCGCGCTTCATCATGCCGAAGGCAAAGGCGCTCACGGAACCTATCTTCGACAGACTGCGCGGCAAGCGCGTCGGCGTGGTCGCAGGCTCCGCGCATGAGCGGATGCTGCGCGATTATTTCGGCACCGTTCAGGTCGTTCCCTTCGCGCAACTGGAAGAGCTCTACGATGGTCTCAAGGACGGCAAGGTCGACGCCGGCTTCGGCGACGGCATGCGCTTCGCCTTCTGGCTGGGCAGTTCGAATGCCGCAGCCTGCTGCCGCTTTGCCGGCGGTCCCTATCTGGCGCCCGAATATCTGGGGTCGGGTATGGCCATCGCCACCAGGGCCAACGATCCAGCGCTGGCCGCAGCGTTCGACTACGCACTGCAGGAGATTTCGGTGAAGGGCATCTTCGCCGAATTCTATCTGCGCTATTTCCCGGTCAGTTTTTTCTGATCCGGCCCGGTCAGCTTTTTCTGATCCGGCCCGGTCAGTTTTTTCTGATCCGGCCCGGTCAGCTTCTTCTGACCCGTTGGCGTCTGGATCAAGTCAGCGTGCGCAGGCGAGCCTTGGCAGCACGGGCGATGGCGGCGACGGTGAGCGTGTCGAGATCAAGCTGGCGACGGATAAGCTGCAGCACCCTCACCTCCTCCAAGCGCATTTCGAGGTCGACGGCCGCAACCTCGAAGGCCGCGGCATAGGCGGTGTCAAGCAGGCGATCGGGCAGTGCTTCAGCGACGCGCGCCAAAACGCCTTCCAGGCCGTCCTTTTCGTGCAGCAACTTTTGGCAGTCCTGGGCGACGCCGACCAGCCGGTCGTGGTCGAAGTCCTCGAACACCGGCCATGAGCGGACGACGTCGCCAATCCGCGCCAATTCGACATTGGTCATGTCGCGATCGGACGCGGAGGTGATGACCATAAGATAGATCAGGGCTTCTTGCGGCGGCAACGGCATTTAAAACTCCTCAAACGGGCTCCGAAGTTAGGAACGAGGCACCGACGTCGCAAGGAAAAAGAGCCGCGATCGTTGACGCCCACGGCAGGCACGCCTAGAGACCGGTTGAAAAAATCATCCCGGCGAATAATTTGGAAACGGTGACATGGCGGGATCAAACATCATCGATCTCAATCCCGAGGTGCTTGCGGCAGCGGCTGAAAGCAAGGCGTGGCCGTTCGAGGAAGCCAGGAAGATCGTCGAGCGCTACAAAGACACTGACTTTCCCGAGACCGTCCTGTTTGAGACCGGCTACGGTCCGTCGGGGCTGCCGCACATCGGTACTTTCGGCGAGGTCGCACGCACCTCGATGGTGCGCCACGCCTTCCGCGTCCTCACCCGGGACACGGTCAAGACCAAGATCTTGTGCTTTTCCGACGACATGGACGGCATGCGCAAGATTCCGGACAACGTCCCCGATCGCGCCGCACTCGAGCCGCACCTGCACAAGCCGCTCTCGTCCGTCCCCAATCCTTTCGGCGGCGACTATGCGAGCTTCGCAGACCACAACAACGCAATGCTTTGCCGTTTCCTGGACACGTTCGGCTTCGACTACGAGTTCGCCAGCGCGACGGAATACTACAAGGCTGGCCGTTTCGACGACGTTCTGCTGCGCGCTGCCGAACGTTTCGACAAAATCATGGACGTGATGCTGCCGACGCTCGGAGAGGAGCGTCAGGCGACCTACAGTCCGTTCCTGCCGATTTCCCCCAAAAGTGGCCGCGTGCTTTACGTCCCCATGAAGCATGTCGACGCCAAGGCCGGCACGATCACCTTCGACGATGACGGCACCGAAACCACGCTGCCCATAACCGGCGGCAGGGTGAAGCTGCAGTGGAAGCCGGATTTCGGCATGCGCTGGGCGGCGCTCGGCGTCGATTTCGAAATGTTCGGCAAAGACCACCAGACGAATGCGGTGATCTACGACCGTATCTGCAATATCCTGGGCGGGCGCGCTCCCGAGCATTTCGTCTATGAGCTGTTCCTGGACGAGAACGGCCAGAAGATTTCGAAGTCGAAGGGCAACGGACTGACCATAGACGAGTGGCTGACCTACGCGCCGACCGAAAGCCTCGAGCTCTACATGTACCAGCGGCCGCGGCAGGCCAAGAAGCTCTATTTCGACGTCATTCCGAAGGCGGTGGACGAGTATTACGCCTTTCTGTCCGCCTATCGCCGGCAGGAGTGGAAGGAGCGGCTGGGAAATCCCGTCTGGCACATGCATGACGGGAACCCGCCTGTCGTCGACCTGCCGGTGTCGTTCGCGCTGCTGCTCAATCTGGTCAGCGCCTCGAACGCCCAGAACAAGGACGTGCTGTGGGGGTTCATTTTGCGCCACACCTCAGGCGTGACGCCGAAGACCCATCCCGAGCTCGACCGGCTGGCCGAATATGCGATCCGCTATTTCGACGATTTCGTGAAGCCGGCCAAGGTGTACCGGGCCGCCGACCCGGTCGAGCGCGAGGCGCTGACGAAACTGTCCGAAGCGCTCGCCGCATTGCCGCCAGATGCCGATGGCGAGGCGATCCAGAATGCCGCGCTCAACGTCGCGCGCAAGATCGAACGCTATCAGGACCATTCGAAGCAAAGCCCGGAAGGCGGGCCGGGCGTCTCCGTCGCCTTCTTCCAGATGATCTACCAGATTTTGATCGGACAAGAGCGCGGCCCGCGCTTCGGTTCCTTCGCCGCGCTCTACGGCATCGCAGAAACCCGCGCGCTCATTCAGAAGGCGCTGGCCGGTCAGTTGGCGGCGTAGCAGTCGTCTCAGATGTCGGCGTAGCCGTCGCCGACGGATCGAGAATCGGCTGCGTCGGCTGGGCTGTGGCCGCAAAAGGGGCTGGCGCCGGAGGCAGGCCGGAGAGACTGGGCGCCGGCCCGAAAATGCCCTTCCTCGCCATACGGGCCTTCTCGCCGGTCTCGACATAAGGGCCACCCTTGGCGGCGCGCGCCCAGCCGTTTTCGATCAACCACTGGCCGACATCCCGGTTGCCGACGCGGCAATCGGCGGTGATCAGGTCGCGGCCGCCCTCGGGTGGCACCGTGCAGACCACCGCCCGACCGCGCAGGAAGGCACGGAACGCCGTTCGCGCCCGGGTGCCACACGTCCACGACTTGCCGCCGTCGGTGCAAGTTTCGTCCTGCCTGACGATGTCGACGCCGGAAATCGCGACGGAGTAGCCCTTGGCCTCGATCACACCGGCGGCCGATGCAACCGGCTGGAACAGTTTTGTCCCGTTCCAGTCGTCGGGCATTTTCGTTTTGGGCGGCTTGGGCGGTCCGGCCAGCGCCAACTCACTCAGCGGCGCGCGCGGCTCGACCCGTTCAAGCTCTTGCGGCTGAAGCTGCGGCGGGGCGACGACTTCGGGATCGATGGCCCTGGAATGCGCCTCTGGGCTCGCCGCCTTGGGTCGCGGATTTGCTGATGTAGCAGGCGCTCGGGATTGCGCCGCGATGCCGGCCTGCGCCCGAGCCGCGACGCGCCCATTTTCGTCCTGCAGAACGGCGCGGCCACCGGCGGCAATCGCAGCCCCCATTGCCAGGATCGTCAACACCGCGGCGGCGGCATGAAGCGGACGCACCGGCGGCCCCTACTGGCTTGCCCAGACAATCCGCGCCACCCATTCGACATCGCGCATCGGGATCTCGCGATCCGGGTGATCGGGATTGAGCGAGACCAGCATGATCGACTTCGCCGTCTGACGGTCCAGCACCTTGGCCATCACCTCGCCGGCATTGGTCTTGACGACGACGCGATCGCCCTTGCGGGTGGCGGCGCCCGGCTCGACGATCAGCACGTCGCCGTTGCGGTAGAGCGGCAGCATGGAATCGCCCTGGACCTGCAGCGCATAGGAGGTTTCAGTCGCCCGTGCCGGAAGCTCGATCAGATCCCAGCCCTGCCCCACGGGAAAGCCGGCATCGTCGAAGAAGCCGCCAGCGCCGGCCTGGGCGAAGCCGAGCAGCGGCACCGAAGACGTCTGTGCCGGCAGAGATCCGGGAACGGTCTTGCCCCGGCCTTCGACCAGTCCGGTGAATTCGTCGAGCGAAGCGCCGGTCGCCTCGATGATCTTGGCCAGCGACTCGGTCGACGGCCAGCGCGGCCGCCCGTCCGAGGACAGCCGCTTCGATTTGTTGAAGGCCGTCGAATCGAGGCCCGCGCGTTTCGCCAGCCCCGACGCCGAGAGCGAATAGCGCTCGGCGAGAGCATCGATGGCGGCCCACACGCGGTCATGCGAGAGCACTTTTGCTCTCCTTCAGAACAGGAAAAAATACCTTCTCCGTTCTAACCGGTGGCCGTGAGTTTGTCCACCATCGAAGGCGGCGTCACGCCGCCTTCTTGGCCTCGCTCCTGGCATAGGGATCGAAGCGTTCGTAGAAAGTCTCGCCCTTCTCTGCCATCTCGAGCAGGAGCTTCGGCGCTTTGAACTCGGCGCCATACTTCTTCTGAAGACCCTTGGCGATCTTGACGAATTTTTTTGCGCCGATGCCGTCGATGTAGGACAGCACGCCGCCGGTAAAGGGCGCGAAGCCGAAGGCGAGGATCGAGCCGACATCGGCCTCGCGCGGATCGGTGACGATGCCCTCCTCCATAACCCGGGCCGCCTCCAACGCGATGGTGACCAGGAGCCGCTGCTTCAGTTCCTCATAGTCGACCTCTTCAGGCGGCAACTGCCGATAGAGATCCTTCAGGCCCGGCCACAGCTTCTTCTTGGCAGGCTTTTGCGGATAGTCGTAAAAACCCTTGCCGTTCTTGCGGCCGAAGCGGCCATGCGTGTCGACCAGCGTGTTGATCAGCGTCATCTGCTTCGGGTCGACAGCCTTGTCGCCGAGATCGCGCATGGTCTGCTTCATGATCTTCTGCGCGAGGTCGATCGCCGTTTCGTCCGTCAGCGCCAAGGGGCCGACCGGCATGCCGGCGGCCTTCGCCGCGTTCTCGATCATCGGCGCCGGAACCCCCTCGATGAGCATCTTGTAGGCTTCCGACATGTAGCGCAGCACGCAACGGTTGACGTAGAAGCCGCGCGTGTCGTTGACGACGATCGGCGTCTTCTTGATGGCGCGGACGAAGTCGATCGCGGTGGCCAGCGCCTTGTCGCCCGTCTTCTTGCCCAAAATGATTTCGACCAGCATCATCTTGTCGACCGGCGAGAAGAAATGGATGCCGATGAAATTCTTCGGCCGCGCCGAATTCTTCGCCAGCGACGTGATCGGGATGGTGGACGTGTTCGACGCGAAGATCGCCGACGCCTTCAGCACGGCCTCCGCCTTTTCGGTGGCGTCTTTCTTGACGCCCGAATCCTCGAATACCGCCTCGACCACCAGGTCGCAGCCTGCGAGGTCGGCATAGTCCGCCGTCGGCGTGATCAGCGACAGCAGCCTGTCCTTGTCCTCCGGCTTGGCGCGGCCCTTCCTGACCTGATCCGAGATCAGGCTGTCCGAATGCGCCTTGCCCTTGGCGGCAGCGTCCATGTCGCGGTCGAGCAGCACCACCGGAATGCCGGCCTTGGCCGTGACATAGGCGATGCCGGCGCCCATGAAACCGGCGCCGAGCACGCCGAACTTCTTGAACTTGGTTTCCGGCACGCCGGCCGGACGACGCGCGCCCTTGTTCAGTTCCTGCAGCGACACGAACAGCGAGCGGATCATCGCCGCCGCTTCTCTGGTCTGCATGATTTCGGTGAAATAACGCTGCTCGATGCGCAAGCCGGTGTCGAACGGCACCAGCAAGCCTTCATAGACGCATTTCAGGATGGCCGCGGCGGCCGGATAGTTGCCATAGGTCTCGCGACGCAGGATGGCGATTGCAGGTGGCCACAGATTGGCGCCGGCCACCGAATAGACCGGGCCGCCGGGCAGCTTGAAGCCCTTCTCGTCCCACGGCGCCACTGGCTTCAAGCCATTTTTGATCATGGCTTTGGCGGATTCGACCAGCTTCGTCGGTTCGGCAATCTCATGGATCAGGCCCATCGACTTGGCCTTCTGCGGCGACAGCGTCTGACCGGACGTCAGCATCTGCAGGGCCTGCTGCTGGTCGGTCAGCCGCGGCACGCGCTGGGTGCCGCCGGCACCTGGGAAGATGCCGATCTTCACTTCGGGGAGCGCCATCTTGACCTTGTCGGAATCGGCCGCGACACGGCCATGGCAAGCGAGCGACAGCTCGAACGCACCGCCCATGCAGGTGCCGTTGATCGCCGAAACCCACGGCTTGCCTGAGGTCTCCAGCTTGCGGAACAAGCCGGTCATGTAGCCGGCATTGTCGAACAATGCCTTGGTCGCCTTGTCCAGGTCCTTGGCTTTATCGGCTGCGAACTTCGACAGCATCTTCTGCAGCATGGTGATGTCGGCACCGCCGGAGAACGTGTCCTTGCCGGAGGTGATCACCGCCCCCTTTATCGACGCGTCGCTCGCCACCTTATCGACGATGGCGTTCAGCTCCAGCATCGCCTCTTCGGTGAAGACGTTCATCGAGCGGTCGGGCATGTCCCAGGTGACCAGCGCGATGCCATCGGCGTCGATGTCGAGGGTGAAGTTGGTGTAGCTCATCGGTCTCTCTCCCGTCAGACGCGTTCGATGATCGTTGCGGTGCCCATGCCGGCGCCGATGCAGAGCGTCACCAGCGCGGTGTTCAGGTCGCGGCGCTCCAGTTCGTCCAGCACCGTTCCGAAGATCATCGCACCGGTTGCGCCGAGCGGATGGCCCATTGCGATGGCGCCGCCATTGACGTTGATCCTGTCGTGCGAAATGTCGAAAGCCTGCATGTAGCGCAGCACCACCGAGGCGAACGCCTCGTTGAGTTCGAACAGATCAATGTCCGACAGCTTCATCCTGGCACGCTTCAGCAGCTTCTCGGTCACGTCGACCGGACCGGTCAGCATCAGCACCGGCTCCGAACCGATATTGGCGAATGCACGGATGCGAGCGCGCGGC
The DNA here is from genome assembly GCF_055811635.1 of Mesorhizobium sp. WSM4806. Classification (NCBI taxonomy): domain Bacteria; kingdom Pseudomonadati; phylum Pseudomonadota; class Alphaproteobacteria; order Hyphomicrobiales; family Phyllobacteriaceae; genus Mesorhizobium; species Mesorhizobium sp. WSM4806. Next base: position 84,916 of record NZ_JBVVQZ010000014.1, read on the forward strand.
TTCAGGTCGAGCGACTTTCCAGCCTTCTTCGAGCCGAGCAGAACGGCCGCCGCGCCGTCGACGATGCCGGACGAATTGCCGGCGTGGTGGACGTGATTGACCTCCTCCACCTCGGGATGCTTCTGCACCGCGACGGCATCGAAGCCGCCCATTTCGCCGGGCATGACGAAAGACGGGTTGAGGGCCGCCAGCGATTGCATATCGGTCGAAGGCCGCATGTGCTCATCGTGGTCGAGGATGGTCAGGCCGTTCTGGTCCTTGATCGAGATCACCGAATTCTTGAAGCGGCCTTCGCCCCAGGCTTTGGCGGCGCGCTTCTGGCTTTCGACCGCATAGGCGTCAACGTCGTCGCGCGAAAAGCCGTACTTCGTGGCGATCAGATCGGCCGAGATGCCTTGCGGCACAAACCAGCCCGGCAGGCCGACCGAGGGGTCCATGAACCAGGCGCCGCCGGATGCGCCCATGCCGACACGCGACATCGATTCGACGCCGCCGGCGATGACGATCTCGTCGGCGCCCTGCGCGATCTTGGCGGCGCCGAAATTGATGGCGTCCAGGCCAGAGGCGCAGAAACGCGAGATCTGCATGCCGGGCGCTTTCGTGTCGTAACCGGCCTCGAAGGCGGCGGCGCGCGGAATGACAGAACCCGCCTCGCCGACCGGATCGACGCAGCCGAAGATGATGTCGTCGACGGCGCCGGTGTCCAGCCCATTGCGGTCACGGATCGCCTCGAGCACCTTGGCGCCGAGCCGCACCGCCGGCACCTCGTGCAGCGAGCCATCCTTCTTGCCCCTGCCGCGCGGCGTGCGCACGGCGTCATAGACATAAGCTTCGGCCATTTTCCTGCTCCTTGGTTTGCTGAAAGTCTCTCAGAGAGAGCGCCCGATCAGCAATTTCATGATCTCGTTGGTGCCGCCGTAGATGCGCTGGACGCGGGCGTCGCGGAACATGCGGGCGATCGGATACTCATTCATGTAGCCATAGCCGCCATGCAATTGAAGGCATTCATCGACGACTTTTCCCTGCAGGTCTGACAGCCAGTATTTGGCCATCGAGGCCGTCACCGGGTCGAGGCCTCCATTGATATGGCGGGCGACGCAGTCATTGTAGAAGACCCGGCCGATGGTCGCCTCGGTCTTCAATTCGGCCAGCTTGAACTGGGTGTTCTGGAAATCGATAATCGCCTTGCCGAAGGCCTTGCGCTCCTTGACGTAGTCGATGGTCAACGCCAGCGCCCGTTCGACCATGGCGATGGCGCCGGTGCCGATCTGCAGCCGCTCCTGCGGCAATTGCTGCATCAACTGGACGAAGCCCTGGCCTTCCTCGTGGCCGAGTAGATTGGAGGTCGGCACGCGCATATCGTTGAAGAACAGTTCCGACGTGTCGTTGGCCTTGAGCCCGATCTTGTCGAGGTTGCGGCCGCGCTCGAACCCTTCCACCTCGTCGGTCTCGACGACGATCAGCGAGGTGCCCTTGGCGCCCTTCTCCGGATCGGTCTTGGTGACGATTATGATGAAATTGGCGAGCTGGCCGTTGGTTATGAAGGTCTTCGAGCCGTTGACCTTGTATTGGTTGCCGTCCTTCTCGGCGCGCGTTTTGACGCCTTGCAGGTCGGAACCGGCGCCGGGCTCGGTCATGGCGATGGCGCCGATCAGCTCGCCGGTCGCCAGTTTCGGCAGCCACTTCTTCTTCTGCTCCTCCGAGCCGTAGTGGAGGATGTAAGGAGCGACGATCGAATTGTGCAGGCCGATGCCGAAACCGTCGACGCCGACATGGCCGATCGCCTCGATGATGGCGCTCTCATGCGCGAACGTCCCGCCCGAACCGCCATATTCCTCCGGCATCGAGGCACAGAGCAGACCGGCCGCGCCCGCCTTCAGCCAGCACTCACGGTCGACCATCTCGTTCTTCTCGAACTCGTCATAGCGTGGCGCGATCTCTTCCGACATGAAGCGGTGCGCCATGTCGTAGAGCATGCCGACCTCGTCCGCCGCCCAGGCTGGTTTGGGAAGGCCAAGAATTTCGGCGGGGTTGGTCATGCTGTTTCTCCCTTGCGCCGACGTCCCCCCCTCGAGGGGAGGG